>JALHQP010000080.1 GCA_022841885.1 Aquincola sp.
GAGGCCTGGCCCGGCGACGTGGAGCGCAACGAGCTCATCGCGCGCGCCTTCCGCACGCGCCGGCCGGACGAGACGCACCGCGCGCGCCTGCGCGTGGAGATGGGGCGCCTGCGCGCACTGTTCGCACCGCTGGCAAGCATCGAAGCCACGGCGCGCGGCTTTGCGCTGCGGGCGCCACCCGGGCACGAGGTGGCGCTGCTGGTGCCGCCGGCCTTCGACGGCGTCCACGGCGAGCAGGCCTCGCTGCTGGCGCTGCTGGCCGACGGTGCAGCCTGGTCCACGTCCGCGCTCGCGCTGGCGACCGACGCGAGCCAGCGCACGGTGCAGCGCGCGCTCGGCGAACTGCAGGCCGCGGGTCAGGTTCGCTCGATCGGGCGTGCGCGCGCGCAGCGCTGGCTGGCGCCGCCGTTGGTGACGCCGACGGGATTCGCGACGATCTTGTTACTCCCCGCGGCGCTGCCGCTTGGGTAGATTGGCGTCCATCGCGCCGCGCCACGCGGTGCACCGAACGGAAGCCAACGATGAACACGACCGCCCCAGACATCGCCGCACAGCCCGCCGAGATCGTGCGCGAGTACGGCCCCTTCGAGGGCGCACCCCACATCGCCGGCGTCACGCATGACGGCACGCAGGTGTGGGCGGCCACCGGGCCGCAGCTGCTGGCGATCGACCCCGCCAGCGGCGAGGTGATGCGCCGGCTGGACCGAGCCTGCGACGCCGGCACCGCGTTCGACGGCAAGCACCTGTGGCAGATCGCCGAGGCGCGCATCGACAAGATCGACCCCGCCACCGGCGCCGTGCTGCACTCGATTCCCGCGCCGGGCGCCGGCAAGGACTCGGGCATGGCCTGGGCCGAGGGCCACCTGTGGGTAGGCCAGTACCGCGACCGCACGATCCACCAGATCGACCCGCTCACCGGCGCGGTGCTGCGCACCGTCGAGTCGAACCGCTTCGTCACCGGCGTCACCTGGGTCGACGGCGAGCTGTGGCACGGCACCTGGGAAGAAGGCGCGAGCGAGCTGCGCCGCGTGGACCCCGCGGACGGCACGGTGCTCGAGCGGCTGGAGATGCCGCCGGGCGTGTTCGTCAGCGGCCTCGAGTCCGACGGCGCCGACCTCTTCTACTGCGGCGGCGCCACGAGCGGCAAGCTGCGCGCGGTACGCCGGCCGCGGCGCCAGAAGCGCGCGACCCAGCGCTGAGTTTTCTTCTCCCCCTGCGCTGACGCGGTCGCGGAGCACGGCCGCGCTGGCGCAGCCTTGTCCTCAACCTCCCAAAGGAGACCTGCCCATGAGTACTGCCCTCCAACCCGTCGTCTCACGCGAGCGCTGGATCGCCCAGCGCCAGCAGTTGCTGGCGCGCGAAAAGGAACTGACGCGTCTGGAAGACCAGATCGCGAGCGAGCGCCGCGCCCTGCCCTGGGTGCGCATCGACAAGGACTACGTGTTCGACACGCCTGAGGGCCCGCGCAAGCTGGCCGAGCTGTTCCACGGCCGGCGCCAGCTGCTGGTGCAGCACTTCATGCTCGGGCCGGACTGGGAGCAGGGCTGCCCGAGCTGCTCCTTCATGTCAGACCACCTGGACGGCATGGCGCCGCACCTGGCGGCCCGCGACCTGACGCTGGTGGTGGTGTCGCGCGCGCCGCTGGCGCAGATCGAGCGCTTCCGCCGCCGCATGGGCTGGCAGTTCCGCTGGGTGTCGTCGCACGGCAGCGACTTCAACACCGACTTCGGCGTCAGCTTCACGCCGCTGCAGCTGGCCCAGGGCAAGGTGACCTACAACTACACGCTGCAAGCCTTCCCGGCCGAGGAGGCACCGGGCATCAGCGTGTTCGCCCGCAACGACGCGGGCGAGGTGTTCCACACCTACTCCACCTACGGCCGCGGCGTGGAGGTGATGATGGGCACCTACCGCCTGCTCGACCTGGCGCCGCGGGGCCGCGACGAGGCCAACGCGGCCTACACGATGGACTGGGTGCGGCACCACGACCGCTACGCCACAGCCCAGGCCGACGCGTCGTGCTGCGGCGCGCACGCCTGATCGCCGGCCTGGCGCTTGGCTGGGGCCTGGTGCACGGGCTGCATGCCGGCGCCTTGATGCTGGTGCCCGCGCTGCTGCCGCTGTGCGGCGACGGCAGCGCAGCGGCCGGGTTGCTGCAAGCGCTCGCGCCGGTGCTCGGCACGCTGGGCACGCTGGCCTCGTTCAGCCCTCAGGCGGCGGTGCTGCTGGCCTTGCCCGTTCTCGTGGCGGCCTGGCGGCGCTGGCGCGCCAGTGCCCCCGACGCCGCGGCGCGCAGCAGGCGCTGAAAGCTCGGGCACTCGGCGTGGCTGCGCGCCGGGCACACGGCGGCGTGCTTGAGGCCGTCGCTCATCGCCTTCAGGCGCTTGATGGTCGCGTCGAGCTCGTCGGCCTTGGCCGCGAGCTGGCGACGGTCGATGGTCGGCTTGCGCTGCGGCGAGAACATCGAGCGGATCTCGTCGAGCGAGAAGCCCGCCGCCTGGCCGAGCGCCACCAGCGCCAGCTGGTCCAGCACGCCGGGCTCGAAGCTGCGGCGCAGGCCCTGGCGCCCGACCGAGGCGATGAGTCCCTTGCTCTCGTAGAAGCGCAACGCCGACGCCGGCACGCCGGAGCGTCTCGCCACTTCGGCAATGTCCATGATGCGCGTGCTCCCTTGACTTGAAGTTGACTTGAAGTTGCACAGTAGCGCCATGCCGCTCGCCGGTCAATGCATGGAGGCCCAGGTGATCCCACTCGAACACGTCGCGCAGGTCGCGCTGATCGGCATCGGCGCCACCGCCGTGATGGACCTCGGGCTGTGGGTCCAGCGGCGCCTGAGGCTGCCGACCTCGAGCTTCGGCCTCGTTGGCCGCTGGGTCGGCCACATGGCGCAGGGGCGCTTTGCGCACCAGGCCATCGCCAAGGCGCCACCGGTGCCCGGCGAACTGGCCCTCGGCTGGTCCGTCCACTACGCCACCGGCATCGCCTTCGCGGGCCTGCTGGTGGCGCTGGTGGGTCCGGGCTGGATGGCGGCGCCGCGCCCGGGGCCGGCGCTGGCCGTCGGCGTGGGCACGGTGCTCGCGCCGCTGTTCGTGCTGCAGCCGGCCATGGGCGCCGGCGTGGCGTCGCGCAAGACCGCGACGCCGCTTCGCAACTGCCTGCGCAGCCTGCTCAACCACAGCGTCTTCGGCGCCGGCCTGTACCTGGCCGCGCTGGGCCTGCAATGGGCTTGGCGCTAGCGCCCTGTCCGCGCCGCGAAATCCGCTTACCCTTCACATCAACCAAGGAACCCTCTCATGATTCCCCGCAAGTTCGCTCCCGTCCTGTTCGGCCTGATCCTGTCGGGCCTGATGTCGTTCATCGTCTCGGGCATCGCCACCTTTCGTGCCGCCGGGCTCGCGCCCAACTTCATGGGCCTGTGGATCAGCGGCTGGCTCGCCGCTTGGCTGATCGCCTTCCCGGTGGTGCTGTTCGTCGCGCCGCTGACGCGCAAGGTGGTCGAGCGCCTGACGGCCTGACCCGCCATCACGCCGCCGCGCCCTTGCTGGCCATCGACGCATGACCCTGTGCCACCTGCTCGCCCGCCAGGCCCGCCTCGCCCCCGAGCGCGTGGCGATCCTGCACGGGGACGCGCCTTGGGCCAGCCATGGCGAATGGGCCGCGCGCAGCGCCGGCCTCGCGCAGCGCCTGCGCGCCGAGGGTCTCGTACCGGGCGACCGCGTGCTGCTGTTCATGCGCAACCACCCGCGCTACCTGGAACTGCTGTGGGGTGCCTGGTGGGCCGGCTTGGTGGTGGTGCCGGTCAATGCCAAGCTGCATCCGGCCGAGGTGGCGTGGATCGTCGCCGATGCGGGCGCGCGCTGGGGCTTCGTCACGCGCGACGTGGCGCCTGCACCGATCGACGGCCTCGAGCGCCAGGTGGACGCCGAGTCGGCCGAGGCCGATGCGCTGCTCGCGCCGGCACCGGACTGGCGCGCGGTACCGATCGCCGAGCGGCAGCCCGACGACCTGGCGTGGCTCTTCTACACCAGCGGCACCACCGGCCGGCCGAAGGGCGTGATGATCACGCAGCGCAACCTGATGACGATGGGCCTGGCGTACTTCAGCGACGTCGATGCCATCGACGGTGCGCGCGACCTGATGTGCTACGCCGCCCCGATGTCGCATGGCTGCGGCCTGTACGCCGTGCCGCACCTGATGGGCGGCGCGCGGCACGTGGTGCCCGCCTCCGGTGGCGTGGACCCGGACGAGCTGTTCGCGCTCGGGCGTGCGCTCGGCCCGCTGTCCACCTTTGCGGCGCCCACCATCGTCAAGCGCCTGGTGGACCACGCGCAGGCTCGCGGCCTCGGGCACGCCGACTGCGCCGCCGCGTTCAAGACCATCGTCTACGGCGGCGCGCCCATGTACGTGGCGGACATGCAGCGCGCGCTCGCGGTAATGGGACCGCGCTTCGTGCAGATCTACGGCCAGGGCGAGACGCCGATGACAGCCACCGCACTCGCGCGCCACCACATCGCCGACACCACGCACCCGCGGCACGTCGAGCGCCTGGGCTCGGTGGGCGTGGCGCAGACGCCGGTGCAGCTGCGCGTGGTGGGTGAGGACGGCCGCGAACTCCCGGCCGGCGAGGCGGGCGAGGTGCTCGTGCGCGGCGACTCGGTGATGGCCGGCTACTGGCGCAACCCCGAGGCCAGCGCGGCGGCGCTGCGCGACGGCTGGTTGTGGACGGGCGACGTGGGTTGCCTCGACGAGGACGGTTTCCTCACCCTGAAGGACCGCAGCAAGGACCTGGTGATCTCCGGCGGCTCCAACGTCTATCCGCGTGAGGTGGAAGAGGTGCTGCTCACCGCACCCGGCGTGGCCGAGGTCGCGTGCGTGGGCGCACCGGACGCCGAATGGGGCGAGGTGGTGGTCGCCTTCGTCGTGACGCAGCCAGGCCACGCGCTGGACCCCGCCGCACTCGACGCGCACTGCCTGGCGCGCATCGCGCGCTTCAAGCGCCCCAAGCGCTACGTGCTCGTGCAGGCGCTGCCGAAGAACCACTACGGCAAGGTGCTGAAGACCGAGCTGCGGGCTCGGCTGCGCGACTGAGCCGCGCTACAGCCAGGCGGCGATCTGCGTGAGCGGCTTCTTGATGCCGCCGTGCACCGGTACCCGGCAGCCCGCCTTCGGGTAGCCGACCACCAGCAGGATCACAGGCTTCTCGGACGGCGGGCGCTCGCAGATCTCGTTGAGAAAGCCCATCGGACTCGGCGTGTGCGTCAGCGTGGCCAGGCCGGCGTGGTGCAGCGCGGCGATCAGGAAGCCGGTGGCGATGCCCACCGACTCGGGCACGTAGTAGTGCGAGAAGCGCGAGCCGTCCGGGCGCACGCCGTACTTTTGCGCAAAGATCGCGATCAGCAGCGGCGCCTCGTCGAGGAAGGGCTTGTTCGGGTCGGTGCCCAGCGGCGCCAGCGCGTCGAGCCACTCCTGCGGCGCCTTGCCGCCGTAGAACTCGCGCTCCTCCTTCTCGGCCGCTTCGCGGATGCGCCGCTTGCGCGCGGCGTCGCTGATGACGCTGAAGAACCAGGGCTGCTGGTTGGCGCCCGAGGGCGCCGTGCCGGCCGCGAGCAGGCAGTGCTCGATCACCTCGCGCGGCATCGGCCGCGACTCGAAGTCGCGCACGGTGCGGCGCCGCGCCAGGTCGGCATGGAAGGCGCGCGCGCGTTCGGTCATCTCCGCCGCCGGGTACTCGCGGTACGCCGGCAGCGGCTCCTGGGCGAAGGGTGGGGTCGGGCTCATGGCGGCCCGAATGATGCCAGCCGGGCCGTCCGCACGCCTCGGCCGGGACGTCAGATCGGCAGCATCTCGCCGTTGACGATCCAGGCGGCGCCGTAGCGGTCGATGCACATGCCCCAGGCCTTGGCCCAGAAGGCGGGCTGCATCGGCATCGTCACCTGGCCGCCGGCGGAGATGGCGTCGAAGCGGCGGCGCGCCTCTTCCACCGTGTCGTAGTTGAGCGTGAGCGACACACCCTTGATGCCGTCGTACGGCGGCTCGGTCGGGCAGTCGCCTGCGAACAGCATGCCGCCGCCGGGCAGCGCCAGGCACGCGTGCATGATGCGGTGCGCGAACTCCTTGGGCATCTGGTCGGCCATCGGCGAGTCGGCGCCGCTGATCATCTTCTCCAGCGTGCCACCGAGGGCCTGCTCGTAGAAGCGCATCGCCTCGGCGCAGTTGCCGTCGAAAGCGAGGTAGGGGATCGGTTGGGGCATGGGGGTCTCCCGGTGGAGTGGGTGGTACCCCCACGACGAACGACCCGCCCCGCAATCGACACGGGCCGACGCGAGCCGCCGGCTGGTTACGCCGGCGCCGCCGTGAGTGTCAGCAGGATGTCGGCATACCAGGCGCAGTTCAGGCCGAGCGACTCGTCCTCGACCAGGTCGCGGCCGCCCATGTCCATGCGCGCGGAGTGGATGCCCAGCAGCTTCCACGGCAGGCCGGCCGAGGCCGGCGCGTCGGGCGAGCTGCGCATGACCACCGGGGCGCCGCTGCTGCCGCGGTGGGTGCGCGCGTCGGTGAGGAACAGGCCCTGGCCCTGGAAGCGGGTGCCGAAGGACGAGGCCACCGCGGCCTGGCGCGCCACGGGCAGGTGGTGACGGCCGTCGTGGAAGCCGAGCGGGAAGCCGACGATCAGCAGCGGCGTGCCCACCTCCACCTCGCCCAGCCGCCGCTGCAGATGCTCGGGCGTGAAGGCATGCGGCACGAAGTCGCCGAGCATCGCGCGATCGATGCGCAGCGCCGCCACGTCGATGTCGCCGCCCGAGTCCTCGGCCTGGACCCAGGCGGCGTGGCCGTCGTGGTACAGCGGCAGCGAGTACACGGCCGACTTCGACAGGTCCTGCTCGTCGACGTGGGTCTCGATCTCGATGCGGTCCGGGAAGTGCTTGCTCGGCTCGTCGATCAGCACGTGGCGGCTCGTCACCAGGTACAGGCGCTCGTCGCGCTCGAAGAAGAAGCCGCTGGCATGCGTGAGCGGCTGGCTGCCGAGGAAGGTGGACACGCGCGGCGCGGCCAGCAGCAGGGTCTCGACCACGGTGCGCTCGTGCGGCGGCGGCTGGAAACGGTCGAGCGAGTCGACCAGGGCCGTGAGGCGCGCCACGTCGCGCTCGAAGGCGGCGATGGACACCTCGGAAATCGAAGCGTGCAGCATCAGCGTGCGCGCGATCTCGGCGTCGTGCTCGAACAGGCGCCGCACGCGGGTGCGCGCCGACGGGGTGAGCTGCTGGATCAGCGCGCTGCACAGCACGTCGAGCGCGACGGCGTTGCCCTTGAGCTCGCAGATGCGTTCGGTGGCTTCCTGAAGATTCTTCATGGCGGCCTCCCAGAAAAGAAAAAACCGCGGCTCGCGCCGCGGTTTGCTGCGGGGCTCGGGCTGAGCCTCGCGTGCCGGATTACACGGCGCGGATGTTGGAAGCCTGCGGGCCCTTCTGGCCTTCGGTGGCTTCGAACGTCACGCGCTGGTTCTCGGTCAGGGTCTTGAAGCCGTCGCCCTGGATCTGGCTGAAGTGGGCGAACAGGTCCTTGCCGCCGTTGTCCGGGGCGATGAAGCCGAAGCCCTTGCTCTCGTTGAACCACTTCACGGTGCCGGTTTGAGTCGTCATGTCGATTTCCTTTCAGGTGGCTGCGCCGGCACATGCCGACACAGGCAGAGACGCCAAGAAGATCATCGAGGGGGGATTCAACCGGAGCCGCTCCGGCGGGTGAACCGCCGGCTGGCATCAGAGAAAGACCTACGAACCAACGGTCTTGAACATGTCTACGGAGCGTAGTGTAACCGATATGCCCTGCGCTGGGGGCGCGATCACTGGCCTTGTGTTCGGTCAGGACGACACGAGATCCAATGCCGGCAGGTCGGCGCCGCCCTCGATGCAGTGCCACAGGTAGACGGCAAGGCCCGGGTCACCGGTCCACAGCGAGTGGCGGCCGCGGCCATGCTCGCGCCGCGCGCGCTCGCTCTGGCCGATGGCGTGCATCGCGAACGCACGCGCGCGCTCGAGCCAGCGCGCATCGCCGGTGCGGCGGTGCAGCTTGAGGAAGGCGTAGCCGTTGCCCGCCGTGCCGTGGCACAGGCCGGGGCCTTTGGTCAGCGGGCCGGCGCGCCACACGGTTTCGCCGGCGCTCAGCAGCAGCGCATCCACCTCGGCCGAACGGCCCGCCGGGAAGTCGGCGAGCGCGGTGACGAAGCCCGGCGCGCCATGGCACCACTGCACCAGCATGCTCGGCCCGTCCGGGCGTGGCGAGTAGAAGCCGGGTGGCCAGTTGACCGCGTCGTCGTCACGCAAGGCCGTGCGCGCCAGTGTGGCCGCGCAGCGCACGTAGAGCTCGTCGCGCCGCGCGTCGTCGAGCAGCGCCGCGCCCTTGAGCAGCGGATAGACGTTGCCCGCAAAACCGTGGCCGGCACCGAGGTACTGCACGACGCGGCCGTACAGGTCCTGCGTCCAGACATGGCAACCGGCCTTCTCGTCCCAGGCCCAGGTACGCCAGAGCTGGTCCACGTTGTCGAGGAAGAGCGTGCGCCAGCGCGCCTCGCCCGTGGCCTGCCACAGATGCCAGGCGGCGCCCATGGTGCCGGGCGCGGCCCAGAGCGCCTCGTTCGTCGGGTTGGCGATGTTGTCGCGCACGGCCGCGAACAGGCGCTCGGCCACCGGCGCCTCGCGCGCGATGGCCCAGCGCACGAGCAGGATGCCCGCCTCGCCCAGGTAGTACGAGGGCACGCACTCACCGGTGTCGGGGTCGGCGCGGTAGGCGGCGTCGGCCTGCGCGATGGCCTCGGCCGAGTCGATGCGCTCCAGCGTGGCCGCCCCCTCGCGCTGCAGATGCCACAGCGCCCAGATCACGCCAGCGGCGCCGAGGTACAGGCTCTTGAAGCCGCCGCGCGGCAGCGCCCCCTCCTCGTCGAGCGGGTGCGCGGGCCAGCCGCCGTCGGCGCCGCAGGCCTGCTCGGTGTCGTGCACGATGGCCTGGATCGCTCCGCGGGCGCGCGCCTCGTCCCAGGCAAGACCCGGCGCCAGCGGCTCGTGGCGCGCCGGGTCGAACAGCGCGTTCACGTGCCGGCTGGTTTGGCGGGCGGCATCTGGCTCCAGAGCTGGCCGCCGGTGGCCCAGTCGCCGCGCCGGATGTCGTAGAACACGATGTCGATGCCGCCCGGGCTGCCGCCGAGCACGCGCACGCAGGCGTCGGTGAGTTCCCTGGCCAGCGCGGCCTTCTGTTCGGCGGTGCGGCCTTCGAAGAGTTCGACACGGAGGGTGGGCATGGGGGCGTTCTCCCGGTTCAATCGTCCAGCGAGCGTAGCAGCGCCGGCCACTCGTCTTCGCCCTCGGGCACCGAGCCGTCGCCGATCCACTGGCGCTGCGTGCGCTCGGCCACCTCGTCGCTGACGCACTGGACGGTGCCGGCGGCCATGGCGGCGAGCTGAACTTGCGCCGCACGTTCGAGCAGGTGCATCAGCACGAAGGCCTCGGCCACGGTGCGGCCGACGGTCAGCGTGCCATGGTTCTGGAGGATCAGGCCGTCGAGCGTGCCGAGCGCGGCGACCAGGCGCGCGCGCTCCGCCGGCTCGAAGGCCTGGCCTTCGTAGGCGTGGCGGCCGAGGCGCCGCCACAGGCGCAGCGCGGGTTGCGAGCAGGGCAGCAGGCCCTGCGGCAGCGCCGCCAGCGTCTGGCCCCAGCGCGTGTGCAGGTGCATCACGCACACCGCGTCGGGCCGCGCGGCATGCACCGCGCCGTGGATCGCGAAACCGCTCGGGTTGACCGGCGCGCCGGAGCCATCGATCACACGGCCGGCCACGTCCACCTTCACCAGGTTGTCGGGCCGCACCTCGGCAAAGCGCAGACCGAAGCGGTTGATCAGGTAGGCGTCGGGCTCGCCGGGCACCGACGCGGAAATGTGGGTCCAGACGATGTCGTCCCAGCCGCGGCGCGCGGCCAGGCGGTAGGCGGCGGCGAGGTCGCGGCGGACGCTGGCCTCGTTCAATGCGCCTCCGCGGTCTTGGCCGCCTCCACCGCGTCGGCGGTGTCCGCCTTGGCTCCGTTGAAGAACAGGTTCAGCGCGACTGCGGCCACCGCCGTCAGCAGGATGCCGCTCTCGAGCAGCGGGTGCAGGCCATGCGCCATCTGCTGGGTCCAGCGCGGCGCCACGAGCGGTATCAGGCCGAAGCCGATCGACAGCGCCACCACGTACAGGTTGTGCCGGTTGCCCTTGTAGTCCACGGTCGAGAGGATACGGATGCCGGTGGCGGCCACCATGCCGAACATCACCAGGCCGGCGCCGCCGAGCACGAAGGTGGGGATGCTCTCGACGAAGGCCGCCATCTTCGGCAGCAGGCCGAGCACGATCATGATCACGCCGCCGGCCACGCAGACCCAACGGCTGCGCACGCCGGTCACGCCCACCAGGCCCACGTTCTGGCTGAAGCTGGTGTACGGAAAGGTGTTGAACACGCCGCCGATCAGTGTGCCCAGACCATCGGTGCGCAGGCCCGCCGCGAGCGCGGGCTGGTCCACCTTCTTGCCGGTGATGTCCGACAGCGCGAGGAACATGCCGGTGGACTCGATCATCACGACGATCATCACCAGCGTCATCGTCAGGATCATCACGAGGTCGAAGGTCGGCGGCCCGAAGGCGAACGGCGTGACGACATCGAACCAGTGCGCCTTGGCCACCTTGTCGAGGCTCATCTTGCCGAGCAGCGCGGCGAGCGCGCAGCCGGCGACGATGCCCAGCAGGACCGAGATGTTGGCGATGAAGCCCTTGCAGTACTTCACCAGCAGCAGGATGAACACCAGCACCGCGCCGGCGACGGCCATGTTGTCGAGCGCGCCGTAGTTCGGGTTGTCGACCATCGGGATCGGGCCGGGCAGCCGCAGCGGCGCGCTGGCCGCGGCCGCGGTGGCCTTGGCGCTGTCCACCATCGCCACCAGCTTGGGCACGTCCACGCTCTGCGCCAGCGGCGCCGGGCCGCCCATGGCCCAACCCACGCCGACGCGCATCAGGCTGATGCCGATGATCGCGATGATGGTGCCGGTGACCACCGGCGGAAAGAAGCGCAGCAGCTTGCTGACCATCGGCGCGATGAGGATCGAGATCACGCCCGCGCCGATGATGGCGCCGAAGATCGCGCGCGCACCGTCGGGACCCGGCGTCGCATTCGCGAACGCGACCATCGGGCCGACGGCCGCGAAGGTCACGCCCATCATCACCGGCAGCTTGATGCCGAAGTACTTGCCGAGGCCGAGCGACTGAATCAGCGTGACCAGGCCGCAGCAGAACAGGTCGGCCGAGATCAGCAGCGCCACCTGGTCGGGGCTGAGCTTGAGCGCACGGCCGACGATCAGCGGCACGGCCACGGCGCCGGCGTACATCACGAGCACATGCTGCAGGCCCAGCGCGGTTAGGCGTGGCACGGGCAGGCGTTCATCGACCGGGTGGACGGAGGTGTCGGTCATGGGGCGCTCCTTGCGCTCAGTGGGTGGGGGCGCCGGCGTCGAACCAGCGCTTGATCAGCGCCCGCTCGTCGTCGGTGATCTGCGTCGCGTTGTTCAGCGGCATCAGCTTCAGGACCGACACCTGCTGGTACACGCTCTGCGCGTGCTGCTTCAGCAGTTCGGGCGTGTGCAGCGCGACGTTCTTCTGCGCCAGCTGCGCGTTGTGGCACATCACGCAGCGCTGTTCGATCACGGCCTTGACCTCGCCGAAGGCCAGCGGCTTGGCGGCAGCGGCCCTGGCCTGGGCGCTCGGTGGCGGCGGCGCGAGCCACAACACCATGCCGGCCAGCACCAGGGTGCCGACCACCGCATGCTCCCAGGGCACGCGCTTGCCCAGCACATGCGCCTTGTGGCGCGCGACGAAGCTGTGGCGGATCAGCGCGCCGGCCAGCATCAGCAGCACCAGCACGAGCCAGTTGTTCGGGCCGCTGTAGAGCCAGCCGTAGTGGTTGGACAGCATCGCCACGATGACCGGCAGCGTGAAGTAGGTGTTGTGCACGCTGCGCTGCTTGCCGCGCTGGCCGTGGATGGGGTCCACCGGCTGGCCGGCGCGCAGCTGCGCCACCACGGTGCGCTGGCCCGGAATGATCCAGAAGAAGACGTTGGCGCTCATCGCGGTGGCCAGCATCGCGCCCACCAGCAGGAAGGCAGCGCGCCCGGCGAAGAGCTGGCAGGTCAGCCAGGAGGCGAAGACGACGAAGACGAACACCAGTGCGCCGACGATCAGGTCGCCGTGGGGCTTGCGGCCGAAGGCGCGGCAGATCCCGTCGTAGACGAACCAGAATGCGACCAGGATGCCGAGCGCCGCGCCGATCGCCGCCGCCGGCGACCAGTCGTGCACGCTCTTGTCGATCAGGAACGTGCCGGCGTTGAACAGGTAGAGCACCGTGAACAGCGCCATGCCGGTGAGCCAGGTGCTGTAGCTCTCCCAGTAGCTCCAGTGCAGGTTCTCGGGCAGCGGCCGCCAGCGCGGCGCCACCATGTACTTGTTGGAGTGGTAGAAGCCGCCGCCGTGCACGGCCCACATCTCGCCGTCGACGCCCTTGCCCTTGAGCTCGGCGCCGAACTTCTCGTCGGGCGCCGACAGGCTGTTGTCGAGCAGCACGAAGTAGAACGACGAGCCGATCCAGGCGATCGCGGTGATGACATGGGCCCAGCGCAGCAGCAGGTTGAGCCAGTCGAGCAGGTAGGCGTCCATCACAACCTCGAGTCAGGGGACGGCGCAGGTTCATCGACCTGCGCTATCCCCCCACCACAGCGGGCTCTGTGAGGAGCGACCGTCGCAACCGCTGCAAGGGCAGCGGGCACCGCGGCGACGATGGACAAAGTGTATACACGTTTGTGCACACAGAGATACGGACTAACCCGAGCCCTGGGGAGCCCGGATGCGCGCAAGCCGCGTGCCTAGCTGCCCCGGTAGGTGCTGTAGCTCCACGGGCTCACGAGCAAGGGCACGTGATAATGGCCGGCCGCGTCGGCGATGCCGAAGTCCAGCGGCACCACGTCGATGAAGGGCGGCTCCGGCAGTGTCACGCCGCGGCCGCGGAAGTAGTCGGCGACGTGGAAGACGAGGCGGTAGCGGCCTGTGGCCATGGCCGCGGCATCGAGCAGCGGGCCGCCAGCGCGGCCGTCGTGGTCGAGCGTGAGCGACTTGACCGTCACCGGCCCCGATGGCCCGATGCGCTGCAGCGCCACCTGCATGCCGGCGGCCGGGCAGCCGTGAGCGGTGTCGAGGACATGGGTGCTGAGGTGGCCCATCGGCGGAACTCCGGTTGCGCGATGGCGAAAAGTGTATACACTTTCGCATACACGTCAACCACCGATCGTCGTCCGTGGCCCGCAGCCAAGCCGCCCTGAAGGTCGTCGCCCCCGCGTCGAACAGCACCCAGCGCATCGTCGACTCGATCGTCGAGGCGATCGTCGAGCGCCGCCTGATGCCGGGCACCAAGCTGGCCGAGGCGCAGATCGGCAGCCTGTTCGACGTCTCGCGCACCGTGGTGCGGCAGGCGCTGAACCAGCTCTCGCGCGACCGCCTCGTCACGCTCGAGCCGGCGCGCGGCGCCTTCGTCGCCCAGCCCGGCATCGACGAGGCGCGCCAGGTGTTCGAGGCACGGCAACTGATCGAGGCGGGGGTCGTGCGCGAACTCTGCGCGCGCATCACGCCGGCCCAGGTGGCTGAACTGCGCGCGCACCTGAAGCACGAGCGCGAGGCCGTGGCGCGCACCGACGTCAGCGGCCGTACGCGGCTGCTGGCCGACTTCCACGTCGTGCTGGCGCGTCTGCTCGGCAACGAGGTGCTGGCCCAGTTGCTGGCCGACCTGCTCTCGCGCTCTTCGCTGATCTCGCTGATGTACCAATCGGCGCACTCGGCCGAGGCCTCGCAGGCCGAGCATGTGGCCATCGTCGACGCGCTCGAGAAACGCGATGCGCGCGCCGCCGCGCGGCTGATGGCCCAGCACCTGCACAGCGTCGAGCACAACCTGCGGCTCGACCCCCGTTCCACCGACCTTGCCAAGGCACTCCGTCGATGAACAGCACGCCCCGCTACCCCCGCGACCTGAAGGGCCATGGCCCGAACCCGCCGCACGCACGCTGGCCCGGTGGCGCGCGCGTGGCGCTGCAGTTCGTGCTGAACTACGAGGAAGGCGGTGAGAACTCGGTACTGCACGGTGACACCGGCAGCGAACAGTTCCTGTCCGAGATGTTCAACCCGCCGGCCTTCCCGGCGCGGCACCTCAGCATGGAAGGCATCTACGAGTACGGCTCGCGCGTCGGCGTGTGGCGCCTGCTGCGCGAGTTCGAGACACGCGGCTGGCCGCTGACGGTGTTCGGCGTGTCGATGGCGCTCGAGCGCTGCCCCGAGGTCACGGCCGCCTTCGTCGAGCTCGGCCACGAGATCGCCTGCCACGGCTGGCGCTGGATCCACTACCAGAACATCGACGAGGCCACCGAGCGCGAGCACCTGCGCATCGGCATGGAGATCATCGAACGGCTGACGAAGCAACGTGCGCTCGGCTGGTACACCGGCCGCGACAGCCCGAACACGCGCCGCCTGGTGGCCGACTTCGGCGGCTTCGAGTACGACAGCGACTACTACGGCGACGACCTGCCGTTCTGGCTCCAGGTGCGCAAGTCCGACGGTGCCCTGGCGCCGCACCTGGTGGTGCCCTACACGCTCGACTGCAACGACATGCGCTTCGCATTGCCGCAGGGCTACTCGCACGGCGACGAGTTCTTCTCGTACCTGCGCGACGCCTTCGACCTGCACTACGCCGAAGGCGCTCGTGATCCAGCCGATGGTGCCGGCGGGCCGTCGATGATGTCGATCGGCATGCACTGCCGCCTGCTCGGCCGGCCCGGGCGCTTCCGCGCCTTCCAGCGCTTCCTCGACCATGTGGCGCGCCACGACGGCGTGTGGATTGCACGCCGCATCGACATCGCACGCCACTGGCGGGCGACGCACCCCTTCGACGCCAACACCGCCTTTGTCTGGGAATGAAGATCACCCTCGACCAGCTCAATGCCGCCGACCCGGCCGGGTTCACCGCCCTGCTCGACGGCGCCTACGAACACTCGCCCTGGATCGCCGAGCGCACCTGGGCGCGGCGCCCCTTCAAGTCGATCGCCCACCTGCAGCATGCGATGGCCTCCGTGCTGCGCGAGGCCGGTCGCGAGGCGCAGCTCAAGCTGATCCGCGCCCACCCCGAACTCGCCGGCAAGGCCATGGTCAGCAAGACGCTGACGAGCGAGAGCACGCTCGAGCAGGGCAAGGCCGGCCTGACCGACTGCACGCCCGCCGAGTTCGCGCGCATCCAGCAGCTCAACGCCGACTACAACGCCAAGTTCGGCTGGCCTTTCATCCTCGCCGTGCGCGGGCCGCGCGGCACGGGGCTGGACCGCCAGCAGATCATCCACACCTTCGCGCGCCGCCTGGCAAATCCGGCCGACTTCGAGTTCGACGAGTGCCTGCGCAACATCCACCGCATCGTCGAGATGCGCCTGGCCGACAAGTTCGGCGTCGAGCCCGTGCTCGGCCAGCAGGCCTGGGACTGCGCCGAGCGCCTGGCCACCTGGAGCGACCCGCCGTGGTCCGAGCGCGGCGAATTGACTGTCACCTACCTGACCGGCGCCCATCTGGCCTGCCAGCGCCAGTTGCTGCGCTGGATGACCGAGTGCGGCTTCGACGAAGCGCGCATCGACGCGGTGGGCAATGTGGTCGGCGTCTATCACGGCCGCGACCCGAAGGCCAGGCGCCTGCTCACCGGCAGCCACTACGACACCGTGCGCAACGGCGGCCGCTTCGACGGGCGCCTGGGCATCTTCGTGCCGCTGGTCGCCGTGCGCGAGCTTCACCGCGCGGGGCGGCGCCTGCCCTTCGGCATCGAGGTGGTCGGCTTCGCGGAGGAAGAAGGCCAGCGCTACAAGGCCACCTTCCTCGGCTCGGGCGCGCTGACCGGCCACTTCGACGCTGCCTGGCTCGACCAGACCGACGCCGATGGCGTGAGCATGCGCGACGCGATGCGTGCAGCCGGCCGGCCGGCCACACTCTCCGCGATCCGCGCCGAGACGCGCGATCCGTCGAACTACCTCGGCTTCGTCGAGGTGCACATCGAGCAAGGCCCGGTGCTCAACGAGATCGACCTGCCGCTGGGCATCGTGACCTCGATCAACGGCGGCCGGCGCTACGTCGGCGAGGCGGTCGGCATGGCCAGCCACGCCGGTACCACGCCGATGGCGATGCGCCGCGACGCC
>JALHQP010000081.1 GCA_022841885.1 Aquincola sp.
TGCCGAGCGCGGCGGGCGTCGGCAGCGGCGCGGGCGCCGCCGGCATGACCTCGGTGCGCGCATGAGTCGGGACGGCAGGCGGTGGGTCGCCGGGTCCGCCCAGGTCCCCCGGCGAGGTCAGGATGTCCACGCCGTCGCGCGCCGCGATCCCGGGCACCGTGCGGTCTGCCGCCACGCGCGTGGGCAGGTTCAGGCGCCCCTCGAGCACGTCGCGCAGCATGTGCACGCTCTGCGGCCGCTCGGCCGGCTTGAGCGCCAGCATCCAGTCGAGCGCCGCAAGGAAACCCTGCGAGCAGTCGCTGGGGCGCAGGTCGGCCAGGCGCGGCTGGTCGTCGTGCAGCGCACGCGACGCGGCCGGCACCGGCTCGCGGCCGGTGATCAGGAAATAGATCGTGCCGCCCAGCGCATAGAGGTCGGTCCACGGCCCCTGGCGCATCGCGCTCTGGTCGGCGTATTGCTCGAGTGGTGCGAAATGCGGCTTCATGATCGAGGTCAGCGCCTTGTTGCCCTCGCCGATCACGCGTCGCGCCGCGCCGAAATCCAGCAGCACCGGCAGTCCGTCGTCGCCGAGCAGGATGTTGTCGGGCGCGATGTCGCGGTGAAACACGCCTTCCTTGTGCAGCACCTCCAGCGCCGACAGCAGCGCATCGAGCACGCGCCGGCAGGCCGCCTCGTTGGGCGGCAGCACCATGCCGGCGCGCACCTGGCGCAAGGTGCGGCCGATGTAGCGCGGCATCACCATGTAGGCGGTGCCGTTGTCCTCCCAGAAGCGGTAGACCTTGACCAGCGACGGGTGATCGAAGCGCGCCAGCATGCGCGCCTCGTTGACGAAGGAGCGCAGGCCGAGCGCGAAGGTGTCTGCCATGCCCGCCGAGCGCACCGACACCGCCAGGCCCTCGCCGCGGCCGGCCAGCGTGCCGGGCATGTATTCCTTGAGCGCCACCTCGCGCTCGAGCGCATGGTCCCAGGCCAGGTAGACGATGCCGAAACCGCCGCTGCCGAGCACGCCCTTGACCTCGAACTCGGCGACGCGCGTGCCCTCGGGCAGGGTCGGCGCCTCCTCGGCCACGGTCGCGCCGCCGGCCGGCAGGGATGAGGAGGACGGCGGAGCCCCTGACATGCGGGCAGCTTAGCAGGGCAACACCGCACGGCCCGGGCCGGCGCGGCCTGATAGCCTTGCGGCTGCGCGCACGATCGCACGCGCAGCCGCCATGGCGCCCCGCTCGCGGTCCACCCCGCCGTCGTTGAAACGTTCGCTCACAGCCATGCCCATCGACCGCCGCCCCCTGCTGCTCGCCGGCCTCGCCGCGCCCTGGCTCGCCGCCCCCGCGCGCGCCCTCGATCCGCCGCTGGGGCCGGTGGTGCTGACGCTGCGCGGCCGCGGCATCGGCACGCCCAACGGCGTCGACCAGGCTGCGTTCGACATGGCGATGCTGGAGCGCTTGCCGCAGCAGCGCATCGTCACCGAGACCCCCTGGTACAGCAAGCCGCGCGCGTTCAGCGGCCCGCTGTTGCGCGCCGTGCTGGCAGCGGCCGGCGCGGCCGGCGGCGAGAAGGCCCGGCTGGTGGCGCTCAACGACTACCGGGTGGAGATGCCGCTGGCCGACGCGCGCCAGCATGACGTGATCATTGCGCGGCTGCTCGACGACAAGCCGATGAGCGTGCGCGAGAAGGGGCCGCTGTTCGTGATGTACCCCTTCGACCGCGAGCCGCAACTGCGCAGCTCGCAGTACTTCAGCCGCTGCGTGTGGCAGCTGCGTGCGATCGAGCTGCTTTGAACGCCTTGCCGCGCGGCCTCAAACCCTGGGTCTCCAAGCGCGGGCCGCTGATCGGCGTGGCCGCGCTGCTGCTCGCGCTCGCGCTGGCCGCCGTGGCCTGGGTCCAGGTGCGCCAGCATCGCCTGCTCAGCGAAACCGTGCGCTACCAGGACGAGTACCTGCAGATCAGCCTGACCCAGCTGCAGGCCGAGTACCTGCGCCTGCGCAACGCGTTGCACGAGACGGTGCAGCGCCAGCCGCCGGACACCGCGGCGCTGCAGATGCGCTACGACATCTTCGTCAGCCGCGTTGACCTGCTCGACGCCGGCAGCAGCGCGCGCCTGGTGGCCAACATGGCGGCCTACGGCGAGGTGGTCACGACGCTGCAGGCCTTCGTCGCGCGCGCCGACCGCCTGCTCGGCCCACAAGCCCAGGAAGCGCCGACCGTGCGCGCGCTGCACGACATGGAGCGAGAGATGGCGGCGCTGGACGCGCCGATCCAGGGCCTGGTGCTCGAGGCCTCGCACGGCGTGGCCACCCGCGTGGCCGAGCGCTACGACGCGCTGCGCCTGCACAACCTGAGCGCGATCGCGCTGACCGTGCTGCTGTCGCTGTCCTCGCTCGGCTTCGCGCTGCTCGCGCTGACCCAGCTGCGCCGGCTCGACCAGCGCCGCCAGGCCCTCGAGACGCTGGCCACCGAGCTGCGCGGCGCGCGCGCCGTGGCCGAGAGTGCGAGCCAGGCCAAGACCAACTTCCTGGCCAACATGAGCCACGAGCTGCGCACGCCCTTCCAGGGCCTGCTCGGCATGCTGCAGCTGTTCGACAACGACCGCCTCGAGCCGGCGCAGCGCCACCAGCTGCGCGTGGCGCGCGACTCGGCGCAGCACCTGCTGGCGATCCTCAACGACGTGCTCGACATCTCGCGCCTGGAGGCCGGCACGCTGCGCCTGCAGAGCCAGCCGGTGGAGCTCAAGCGCATGGTGGCCGACGTGCGCGCGCTGATGTCCGCGCCCGCCGCGCAGAAGGGCCTGGGCCTGCAGACCCAGGTCGATGCGGCGGTGCCGGCGCAGCTGATGCTCGACGACACGCGGGTGCGCCAGGTCCTGTTCAACCTGCTGTCCAACGCGATCAAGTTCACCGAGCGCGGCGGCGTGGTGCTGGACGTCGGCGTGCGCGACAAGACGCTCGTGTTCGGCGTCGCCGACACCGGCATCGGCATGGACGAGCGCACGCTGCCGCGCCTGTTCCAGCGCTTCAGTCAGGGCGACGACTCGACCTCGCGCCGCCACGGCGGCACCGGCCTGGGCCTGGAGATCTCGCGCAGCCTGGCGCGCCTGATGGGCGGCGACATCACGGTGCAAAGCACGCCCGGTGTCGGCAGCCGCTTCGAGCTGCAGCTGCCGCTGCAGGCGGCGGCGGCGCTGCCACGCGAGCCTGTCATGCCCTGCGCCGCCGCCGCACGCGAGCTGCGCCGCCTGCGCCTGCTGGTGGCCGAGGACAACGAGGTCAACCGCACGGTGCTGGCGGCGATGATCGAGCGCGAAGGCCACGACTGGCACTTCGCGCACGACGGCCGCGCGGCGGTGCAGGCGGCGCAGGCGCAGGACTACGACCTGGTGCTGATGGACCTGCACATGCCCGAGATGGACGGCATCGACGCCGCGCGCGCGATCCGCGCCCTGCCCGGTGACAAGGCCCAGGTGCCGATCGTCGCGCTGACCGCCGACGCCTTCGCCGACACGCGCACGCGCTGCCTCGAGGCGGGCATGAACGACTTCGTCTCCAAGCCGGTCAGCGTGGCCGAGCTGGCGCGCCTGCTCGCCACCTACGGCGATCCGTCGGCGCAGCAGGCGGCCTGAGGCGGGTCGCGCAGGCTCGCCTGCGAACTAGTGCGCATTAGTGCGCGCAAAGGGCGCCTCAAGTTCGCGCAGGGCGTGACCGAAAACGGGCACACGGCCCCCACCACTTCGCAACGGGGACGAGAACCCGACCGGCTCACCGGCCGGATCAGGAACGCAACACCGTCAACAGGAGTGCCATCATGCCGATGACCATCAACACCAACGTCGTTTCGCTCAACGCGCAACGCAACCTGAACACGTCGGCCTCGTCGCTGGCGACCTCGATGCAGCGCCTGTCCTCTGGCCTGCGTGTCAACAGCGCCAAGGACGACGCCGCCGGCCTGGCGATCGCCGACCGCATGAACGCGCAAACGCGCGGCATGAACGTCGCGATCCGCAACGCCAACGACGCGATCTCGCTGTCGCAGACCGCCGAAGGCGCGCTGGGCAAGGTGGGCGACATGCTGCAACGCATGCGTGAACTGTCGGTGCAGGCCGCCAACGCCACCAACAGCACCGGCGACCGTGCCAACCTGAACGCCGAATACCAGCAGCTGGGCGCCGAAATCGGCCGCACGCTGTCGGGCACGCGCTTCAACGGCATCGCCATCCTGGCTGGCGGCGCGGGTGCGCAGGCCTTCCAGGTCGGCGCCAACAGCGGCGAGACGGTGACCGTCACGACGACCAACATGTCGACCAACACCGACATCACGGCTGTCACCGGCGGCGGCGTGACGACCGCTGCGGCGGCCAGCACCGCGATGACCAACATCGACACCGCGCTGAACACGCTCAACGGCGAGCGCGCGCTGTACGGTGCGGCGCAGAACCGCTTCGAGTCGATCATCGGCGTGCTGCAGATCTCCGCCGAGAACCAGGCCGCTGCTGCCGGCCGCATCACCGACGCCGACTTCGCCGCCGAAACGGCCAACCTGTCGCGCTCGCAGATCCTGCAGCAGGCCGGTGCCGCGATGGTGGCCCAGGCCAACCAGCTGCCGCAGTCGGTGCTCGCGCTCCTGCGCTAAACCACAGCCGGGCTCCCGCCCCAAGCGCCCCGCCGGTCCGCCGGCGGGGCGCTTGTTCTTTTCTGGGCCCGCAATCGGGCTCTTTTCGGCCGATCGGGACCCTCAAGCACTTTCCACAATGGTCACAAGCGTTCAACCCTGAGAGGGGACAGGCGCGGGACCGGCACTTGCGCCGGGAGTCACTGATTTCCTAGGAGTGCTGAACATGCCCCAGACCATCAACACGAACCTCGTGTCGCTGAACTCGCAGCGGCACCTCAATACCTCGCAGTCGTCGCTGGCGACCTCGATGCAACGCCTGTCCTCGGGTTTGCGCGTCAACAGCGCCAAGGACGACGCCGCCGGCCTGGCGATCGCTGAGCGCATGAACACCCAGGTGCGCGGCATGAACGTCGCGATGCGCAACGCCAACGACGCGATCTCGCTGGCGCAGACCGCCGAAGGCGCGCTGGGCAAGGTCGGCGACATGCTGCAACGCATGCGCGAGCTGGCCGTGCAGTCGGCCAACGCCACCAACGGCACCGGCGACCGCGCCAACCTGAACGCCGAGTTCGCGCAGCTCAGCGCCGAAATCACGCGCACCATCGCCAGCACGCGCTTCAACGGCATCGACATCCTCGGCGCCGGCGCCGGCGCGCAGGTGTTCCAGGTCGGTGCCAACAGCGGCGACACCGTCACCGTGACGACCACCAACCTGACCGGCGCAGCCACCGTCACCGCGGTCACCGGCGGCAACGTCAGCACGGTCGGCGCGTCGACCACCGCACTGACCAACATCGACACCGCGCTGGACACGATCAACAACGAGCGTGCCCTGTACGGCGCGGCACAGAACCGCTTCGAGGCCGTGATCGGCAACCTGCAGGTCGCGTCCGAGAACCAGGCCGCCGCCCGCGCCCGCATCATGGACGCCGACTTCGCGGCCGAAACGGCCAACCTGTCGCGCGCCCAGATCCTGCAACAGGCCGGCAACGCGATGGTGGCGCAGGCCAACCAGCTGCCGCAGCAGGTGCTCCAGTTGCTGCAACGCTGATCCCGGCGTCCCCGGCAGCCCGCGGCGCTTCGCTCGCGGGTTTGCAGGGCTGACGCACCGCGCAGCGTGAAAGGCTGCGCGGTTTCGCCAGCGAGCCGCTCAAGCCGGGCGCCTCGCTGCCGAAACCGCTGACGACTCTCGGAAAACCGCGACATGGCTTCTATCACTTCCGCCGGCATCGGCAGCGGCCTCGACGTCAACGGCATCATCACGCAGCTGATGGCCATCGAGCGCCAGCCGCTGACGGCACTGAAGACCGAAGAGACCAAGCTCAACGCCAAGGTCTCGACCTTCGGCAAGCTGCAAAGCCTGCTGTCGGCGGTGCGCGACAAGGCCGGCTCGATCGGCTCGCTGACGCTGTGGAACCAGCGTGCCGGCACCAGCAGCGACAACGCCGCCGTGGCAGTGAACACCGCGGCGGGTGCGGCCATCGGCAGCTACTCGGTCGAGGTGCAGCAACTGGCGTCGGCGCAGACCCTGTCCAGCCGCGCCTTCGCCGCGTCGGACACCGCAGCCCAGTTCGCAGCCGGCACGCTGACGATCGAGCTCGGCGAGTGGACCGGAGAGCCGATCAGCGGCTTCACCGCCAAGGCCGGCGCGACCCCTGTCACCGTGACCCTGACGGCCGAGGACGACACCCTGGCCGAGGTACGCGACCGCATCAATGCCGCGGGTGCGGGCGTCACCGCCACCATCATCAACGACGCCAGCGGCGCGCGCCTGGCATTGCGTTCGACCCAGACCGGCGCCGAAAACGGCTTTCGGATCACGGCCGCCGAGACCAGCGACGACGGTGTGGCCGCCAACGGCCTGTCCGCGCTCGCCTACGACGCGCTCGGCGCCAGCCAGATGACGGCCAACCAGCGCGCCGCCAACGCGCTGGCCAGCGTCAACGGCATCGACGTCGAGTCGGCCAGCAACACCCTGGCCAATGTCTCCGACGGCGTGACGCTGCGCCTGCAGCGCGAGACGACCGGCCCGGTCGAGATCGGCGTGGCCACCGACAGCGCCGCGGTGAAGACCGCGCTCGAGGACTTCGTCAAGTCCTTCAACGAGCTGGCCACCTTCCTGCGCGAGCAGACCAAGTACGACGAGGCCAGCAAGACCGCCGGCGCGATGCAGGGCGACAGCCTGGCCATCGGCCTGCAGCGCCAGCTGCGCCACGTGATCAACGAGGCCTCCACCGCGTCGACGGCCTTCAGCCGCCTGGCCGACGTGGGCATCACGATGCAGGCCGACGGCACGCTGTCGATCAACGCGAGCGCGCTCGACAACGGCCTGGCCAACCTGGACCAGCTGCGCAGCCTGCTGGCCACCGACGGCACGGCCTCGGCCGACAGCGGCTTCATGCAGCGCTTCAAGGACCTGGGCGACCTGTTGCTCGGTGTCGACGGCGCCTTCGAAGGGCGCGAGGACAGCCTGCAGCAGCGCCTGGACCGCAACGAGGAACGGCAGGCCCAGATGGAGGCGCGCCTGGTCTCGACCGAGCAGCGCCTGCGCAAGCAGTACGCCACGCTGGACGTCAACATGGGCCAGCTGTCGAGCCTGTCGAGCTACATGACGCAGCAGCTGCAGGCGCTGAACAACTTCTACACCGCGCGCAGCAGCGGCTGAGGCCGCGCCGATGCGCGCGCGCAGCGGGTAACAACGGCCCTTCTCGGCCTCAAGCCGTTTCCCCGGCGGACGATAACCCTGGCAAGCCCGCACATCTTCGCCACCCACCCGTCCGATGTACGCCTCCGCCATGACCCCCTCCCGCTTCGGCCGCACCGCCGATGCCACGCAAGCCCGCATGTACAGCCGCGTCGGCGTCGAGACCAGCGTGTCCGATGCCTCGCCGCACAAGCTGGTGGCGCTGCTGTTCGACGGCTTCTTCGAGTCGGTGGCGCGTGCCAAGGCCGCACTGGCCGCCGGCCAGATCGAGGCCAAGGGCCAGGAGATCGGCCGTGCAGTGCGCATCGTCGAGGAAGGCCTGAAAGCCAGCCTCGACCTCAAGGCCGGCGGCAACCTGGCAAGTGACCTGGCCGAGCTGTACGCCTACGTGACGTTGCGCCTGACACAAGCCAACCTGCGCAACGACATGGCCGCTCTGGACGAGTGCCAGGCCCTGATGCAGCCGCTGCACCAGGCCTGGGGCTCGATCGGGGCCCAGGTCGACGGCCCGCGCGGCTGAGTCGGGAGCCTGCGATGAGCGCCCTCAACACCCACCTGCTCGGCTACTACGAAGCGCTCGAGCGCGCCAGCAACGACATGCTGGCAGCCGCCCGCGCCGCCGACTGGGACCAGGTGGTCAAGCTCGAAGGCGCCTGCGTGCTGCTGATCGCCCAGCTCAAGCACGCGGCGACCGAGCAGCCGCTGCCGTCCGACGAGGCCAAGGCCAAGAACCGCATCATGCAGCGCATCCTGGTCAATGACGCCGAGATCCGCCACCTGGCCGAACCCTGGCTCGAGGACCTGGACCAGATGGTCTCCGGCCGCCCCCGCACCCTTCACTGAGCGAGCCTGCCATGGCGATCTCGCGCCCCGACTTCCAACCCACGCAGCCGGCGCCGATGTCGGCGTTGACCGGCAACGCGATCGACGAGTTCCGCGTCGACCACCCGGCCGAAGTGCTGTCGTTGCTGCGCCGCCTCGTCGACGGCAACGTGCTGATCCAACTCAGCGCGCCCGGCGGCGCTTCCTACACCACGGTGCTGTGGGCGCTCGACGCACAGCAGCGCCGCATCAGCTTCGACGCCGACCCGAACCATCCGCAGGTGCGGCCGCTGGTCGACGCCGGCGAGATGACCGCGGTGGCCTATCTCGACGCGATCAAGCTGCAGTTCGATCTGCAGGGCCTGATGCTGGTGCACGGCAACAACGCCAGCGCCTTGCAGGCCACGCTGCCCTCCGTGCTGTACCGCTTCCAGCGCCGCGAGTACTTCCGCGTCAAGACGCGCGACGGCGCGCAGGTGCGCCTGCGCCACCCGGCCCTGCCCGACATGCAGCTCGCACTGCGCGTGCTCGACGTCAGCATCGGCGGCTGCGCGCTCGCCCTGCCGGCGGACGTGCCGCCGATCGCCGCGGGCATCCGCATCGCCGGCGTGCGGCTCGAACTCGACGCCGACACGCAGGTCGAAGTCCAGCTCGGCGTGCAGCATGTCAGCGGCGGCTTCCACCCCGGCGCACGCAACGTGCGCCTGGGCTGCTCCTTCGTCGCGCTCGGCGGCGCCGCCGAGCGCGCGCTGCAGCGCTACATCGACCTGATCCAGCGCCGTTCGCGGCTGCTGTCGCTCTGAGCCTCAGGCTGTCGTGGCCAGCACGTCGTGCACGGCCGCGGCCACCTGCGCCGCGTCGTCGTCGGTCATCGTCGGGCCGATCGGCAGGCTGAGCACCTCCGTCGCCAGGCGTTCGGCCAGCGGCAGCGCGCCGGCCGCGAGGCCGAGCGCCGCGTAGGCCACCTGGCGGTGCGGCGGCGTCGGGTAGTGCACCAGGGTCGCGACACCGCGGGCCTCCAGCGCCCGGGCCAGGCCGTCGCGATCGGACGCGCGCACGACGAACAGGTGCCATGAGGAGCGAGCCTGCGTGTCGTCGGCCGGGGGCAGCACGAGGCCCGGCACGTCGCGCAACGCTTGCAAGTAGATCCGCGCCACGCTTGTGCGCCACGCGTTGTCGGCATCGAGCGCGCGCAGTCGTTCGCGCAGGAAGGCGGCCTGGAGCTCGTCCAGCCGCGAGTTGAAGCCCTGGACCTCGTGCCTGTACTTGACCGGCGAGCCGTAGTTGCGCAGCAGGCTGACGCGTGCGGCCAGCACGGGGTCATCGGTGGTCACCGCGCCGCCGTCGCCGAGCGCACCGAGGTTCTTGCCCGGATAGAAGCTGAAGGCGGCCGCATCGCCGAGCGCGCCACAGCGAGTGCCGTGCCAGCGGGCACCATGCGCCTGCGCCGCATCCTCGAGCAGCTTCAGGCCATGGCGTCGCGCGATGTCGGCCAACGCGTCCATCGGTGCCGGCCGCCCGTAGAGATGCACCGCGACGATCGCCCGCGTGCGCGGGCCGATGGCCGCTTCGACCCGTGCCGGGTCGAGGTTGTGCGTGCGCGGGTCGGGCTCCACCGGAACCGGGCGCGCGCCGGCGTGGCTGACGGCCAGCCAGGTGGCGATGAAGGTGTTGGACGGCACGATGACCTCGTCGCCCGCGCCGATCTCCCAGGCCCGCAGCACCAGGTGCAACGCGTCCAGGCCGTTGCCGACGCCGACGCAATGCCTGACGCCGCAGTAGCGCGCGAACTCGCGCTCGAAGGCCTCGGTCTCCTCGCCCAGCAGCACGCGTCCGCTGGTCAGCACGCGCTCGAGCGCTGCGGCGTAGGCTGCGGCATGGCGCTGGTTGAGCGCCCGCAGGTCGAGGAAGGGCAACTCGCGCATCGGCACCGTCAGGCCAGTTCGAGCTCGGCCTGCGCCTTGCGCGCCTTGCTGTGCACGCTGCACATGAAGTCGCTGTAGTCGCGCAGGTAGTCGCCCTCGTCGTAGTACGCGCTGGCCAGCACCATGCACACGCTGCCCGAGGAGAAGTTGTCGAGCTCGCGCCAGGTCATCGGCGGGATGTACAGGCCCATGTACGAGCGGTTCAGGTGGATGCGCTTCTTGTCGAAGCCGTCGTCGAGCACGATGTCGAAGCTGCCCGACATCGCGATCACGAACTGGTGCAGCGCCAGGTGCGCATGCCCGCCGCGCTCGGAGCCGCCGGGCACGTCGTACAGGTAGTAGACGCGGCGGATGTCGAACGGGATCTGGCGCGAGCCTTCGACGAACGTGAGGTTGCCGCGCGGGTCCTGCACGCGAGGCAGCTCGAACACTTGGCAGTCGGTGATGGCCATGGCAGGCTCCTGGGGGTCAGTCGATCTCGGCCAGGCGCAAGCCCTGGACGATCTGGTCGGACAAGGAAGTGGCAAACGGCCCGGCGCTGGCGCCGAGCAGCTCGAGTCCCGGCAGCGCGTCGCGCAGGCAGGCCTGCTCGTGATGCCAGGCCGCGAGACCTTCGGCGGTGGGCAGTGGCAGCGCAGCGGGCAGGCGCAGCAGCTTGGCGAAGTGTGGCGCCGTGGCCTCGTCGACGAGGCCGATCACCGCCAGATCGTGCATCAGCGCGCGCAGGGTGGCCGCGTCGTCAGCCGGCGCGCCGTGCTGCACAGCGAAACGCTCGCTGTGGGCCTCGAGCACCAGGCGCACGTCGTCGCGGTCGGCCTCGCCACGGTTGGCGCTGACATGGTTGATACGGTACAGGCCAGTGTCCGGTGCCGCCAGGTGCAGCACGCTGAAGTCGCGCTTGAGCGCGGCGCGCGGCAGGCGCAGCAGGGCCAGCAGCAGCGGCAGGCGCGACTCGGTGCCCGGATGCGGCGCCAGGCCGCAGGCCGCCAGCCCCTGGCGTGGCGTGGCCGCCCAGGCCAGGCGCCGCGCCTGCAGCGAGGCGCCGTCAGCCAGCGTCAGCGTGCAACCGGCCGGGCCCTGCTCGATGCGCTGCACGGCAGCGTGTCGCAAGCTGATCCTCGGCGAGGCTTCCATGGCCTCGGCCAGAGCACGACACAGGTCCGCCACGCTGGCGCCCACCGGATGCGAGAAGGTGGTCGCGGGCAACACCAGCGCCTCGCCCCCGAGCGCGGCATGCAGCGTCTCGGGCCAGTACAGCGGCAACCAGGGGATGCGGTGGTACAGCCCCTGCAGGTGTGACGCATCGCGGTTGAGCACCTGGCGCGCGAACGGCGCAAACACGGCCGCGTGCAGCACGGCACCGTGGTTCAGGCGCGAGGCATCGTCGTAGTGCGGTCCGGGCTGCCAGCGGTCCTTGCGCTGCGCGTGCCAGGGTGAGGCCACACGCTGCGCCAGGTCGGCACCGAGTTCGGCACGCACGGCGGTGGCGCAGCGCAACCGCGGCAAGGCCTCGAGGCGGTTGGCCAGCAGCAGGTCGGGCAGCCATCGGCCGTCGGCCCACATCTGCGGCGTCGCGATCGCCCGCGTGTCCTGGTGGCGCGCAACGAACGCCTGCACGACGGCGGGGAAGCGACCGATGTCGTTGCGCTGCAGCGGTGCATAGCTCGCCAGCGCCGGCGCCACCGACGGCATCCGAAACGAGTCGAACTCGTACATCACCATGCCCGCGTCCCAGCGTTGCCCGTCGGCCTCGATGCCGGCGAAGTAGCCGCCCCACGGGCCGCCGGGATTGAGCACCAGCGTCGGCTGGCCGCGCCGCGCGCGCTCGGTGGCCGCCACCAGCACGGCCAGGCCGTTGCCGACAAGGGCCAGCGGGAAGACGCTCATGCGACCGTGCCCGCCAGCCGCAGGTTGACGTAGATCTCCGAGCCCAGGCCTGGCAGGTGCTTCTCCAGTCCCCACAGGCCATCGAGCATGCGCTCGCTCATCAGCCCGCTACCCTGCAGTTGCGACATCTGCGCATGCGTGAAGGGCTTGACGAAGTAGGAACCGCTGCCGGTCACGTCGAAGCCGGCGTCGCGACACAGCGCGGTCAGGCGTTCGAGGTCAAAGGTGCGCGGCTGCTGCAGCCGACGCTGGTTGTCCGAGCGCTCGAACAGGTCGCCGATCAAGCCCATCTCGAGCGCGAGCAACCGGTGCAGCGAGCGTGCGTTGGGCACGTTGACGTGAACGCGGGTCTGCGGCCCGCACTGAGCGGCCAACCCGCGCAGCAGGGCCAGGGCGTCGGGCACCTCGTGCAGCAGGCCGCTGGCGACGATGGCGTCGAATCGCTCTCCCGCCAGTGCCGCCGCAGCGTGCTCCATCGTGGCCTCGACGACGCGCACGCGTGCGTCGCCGTGAGCTGTGGCAAGCGCCTCGCGCGCGAAGGCCGCGCCAGGCTCGATCACGACGAAACGGTCGAAATCCGTCCAGTGTGCGAACAGCGGGTCGCTGCCGCAGCCCACCTCGAGGATACGGCGCGGCTGCCAGGCTGCGAGCGTGGCGAGCAGCTGCCGCTTGCGCAGGCGCGCCTGCGTCGGCTCGAAGTCGGAAGCCGCGTAGGCACGCTGGTAGTCGGTGAGATCGCGCACGGCGTTCACGCCAATCCCTGCGAGAGATCGAGCTCCAGCGTCTGCAGCACCGTGCTGCGGCCGCCGAACATTTCTTTCTGCGCCACCAGGCCGGCGTTGAGTGCCCTGCCCTGTTCGGTCGTCGAGACGCCGAAGTTGAGCCAGCGGCAGTCCGCACCATGACGCTCGATCACGTGCTCGATCACGTGCTCGATCACGCGGTCGAGTGCGCCGCAGTCGCGGCCGTCGTCGCTGGTGGCGAGGTACTGCGTGTGCAGCACGCCGTCGTAGCGGTACAGCACGGCGCCCGCCAGCAGCGTGCTGCCGCGCCAGGCGGCGCACAACCCGATGCGTTCCGGGAAGCGCTGCGCCAGCAGCCGCATCTCGGCCAGCGTGTGTGTCGGCCGCACGCCGTGGCGCCGCGCCAGCGTCTGCTCGAGCAGGGGCCAGAAGACATCCCAACCCTCGCCCTCGCGTACTTCGATCCCGGCACGTTGCGCCTTGGCCAGGGCGTGGCGACGTCCCTTGGCCAGCGGCGGACGGCGCGCGAGGTCGATCGTGGTCGACAGGTCCACGCGTGTCGTGCGCGCGCCCAGACGGTGCAGTGCGTACAGCTCGTCTTCGGACGGCAGGCGGTGGTAGATGTGCGGCACCGGTCGCAGCACGAGGCGCGCGAGTCCCATGCCGTGCAAGGCGTCGCGCAGTGCGTCGAACAGTTCGAGCACCGTCTGCGCACCGAGCTTCGGGTGCAGCACCAGACCACCGAAGCTGAGTCCGCCGTGCGACACGAGGGTGTCACCCTGGCGATGCGCCGGCAGCAGCGCGAGCAGGGCGCCGGCCTCGTCGTGCAGCATCAGCGAGGCGTCGTCGAAGCGCTCGGCGTGGTAGTCCATGTAGCCACGCTCGAACAGGAAGACACCGTTGCGGGCGCTGCGCACGAACACGTCCCAGGCAGGCCGGTCGGCCATGCCATAGGGTCGCGCACGGAAGCGGGCGCAAGGGCGGGTGTGCAGGGCGGCGTCCACCCTGCCAGTGTGGCGAGCGGCCGCTCAGGCGAACGCGGGAACAGGGGCCGAAGTCGGCGCCTTCTCGGTTGTCGGCGCGAGCACGCCGGCCAGTACCTGCGCGAAGCGCTCGCGCGAGAAGTTCTTCTCGTAGAACTGCCGCGCCTGGCGCGACAGCGCGGCGTGGCGGGGCGCGATGGTGCCCAGGCGCTCGGCGAGCTGCTCGACGCTGGCCCAGCCGAGAGCCGGATCGGCGTAGGACGAGAAGTCCGCCAGCAACGAGCCCTCGGCAAAACCGGTAAAGCACAACACGGGCAGCCCGCAGCCCTGCGCTTCGACGCCGGCGCGCCCACCCGAGACCGGCGCCGAGCCGATGTAGACCGCCGCGTCGATGTCCTTCAACGCCTCCCACACCGAGGGCACGACGCCCCGCGGCACGAAGCGCTGCGGATCGAGGCCAGCGGCGGCGAGGTCGGCCCGGATCTCGTCGCGCCACGCGTCGTCGAGCGGGCCGATGTGGAAGAAGCGGCCGTCGATCGCCCCCAGTGCGGCGCGCACGATGCGCTGCAACGCGAACGGGCCCTGGCGCGCGAACTTCGCCGCGTGGCCCGAGGTCACGACCGAGAAGGCACGACCACCGACCTGGCCGAAGCGGCGCGCGCCGCGGTCGGGTACGTACAACGGCAGCCACGTCGCGGGCCGGCCGAGATGAGTCGTACAGATCTCGGCCAGCGAGGCCGTGCAGTCCACGTGCACCAGACCGGGCAGCGTGTGGCCCAGGCTCGGGTTGTGGTCGGCGTGGTGGAACAGGACCTGGCGCGATCCGCCATGACCGAGCGCCGCGACGAAGGGCAACGGGTCCTGGTGGTGGGCGAAGTGCAGGATGTGCGCAGGGTGACGCCCGGCCACCAGCTGCGCCAGCTCGCGCGCCTTGTCGGCAAGGCGGCCGGGGCGCAGCACCACGATCGCCGCGGGCGCATAGCGCTGGCGGATCCAGTCGAGCTGCGACGGATCATGCTGCAGGCTGTCGAACAGATCGGTCAGCACGATCAGCGGGTGCTCGACCTCGCGCGATACGTCCTCCAGCACGCGCGAGTGACCGCCGAGCTGGTAGAGCTCGGTAGCCAGGATCAGCGTGCCGGTGGGCGCGTGCGCCGCGGCCGGTGGTGCGAACTGCGCGGCCAGCCGCTCGATCCGGCGGTCCAACCCCGGCGTGTAGAGCGCGCGGTGGCTGACCTCGGGGCGGCGATAGGTCTGGTGCACGCCGCGCATCAGACCGCCGAGCGCACTCTCGACATCACCGGCGTCGATCAGGTGGTCGAGTTCAGCCTCCACCGTCGGCAGATGCAGCGCGCGGCCGTCGGCGTCGACGACAGCCTCGGTCGTCCGTGGCGCCGGCGTGCCGATCTCGCCGCACAGGGTCGGGATCGGGGTGAACTTCGGGTACTTGGCCGCGAGCAGCTTGGCCGATGCGTGGAATGCGTCGGGCAGCCGGAAGTCGTTGAGCGAGTTATGGAACAGCGGCAGGCGCTCGATGCGCGCGAACACCTGGTGCTGCTCGATCGCGGCCAGGCACAGGTCGGTGGCCCACAGGTGCCAGCCGAGCGCCGGGTCGATGCGGTGCACGCTGCGCGCGCAGAACACCAGCGCCAGCTCGTCGATCGACACCGCGCGCGGCGATGCGGGATGGTCGAAGCGCTGCAGGCGGTCGATCACGAAGCCTGCGGGGGTACAGCGGTCGCCGTCCTGCAATGCCATGCCGGCGAAGCCGATCAACGCACGCGCCTGCTGGTCGGCCGGGATGGCAGCGAGCGTGGCGGCGAGTCGGTGGCCGAAGCCGGCGGGGAAGTAGACGTCCTGGTGTGCGAGCAGCACCCAGTCAGCGTCGCCGCAGTGCGGCAGCGCCTGCGCCACCGCATCCGCCGGACTCGACGCGTCCCAGATCGACACGATGCGCGCGTCGATCTCGGCCAGGCCCGGCGAACGTTGCACGTTGAGTTCGAGCTGCGAGTGGCGTGTCGTCGGCACGATGACCGCCAGGCGCAGCGGCGGCGGATCACCCGCCGGCGACGCAAAGCTCGCAGCGGCCTGCACGATCAAGGGCCCGAGACCGAGCGTGCGCAAGGCCGTGTCGCGCGGCACGCGCGCCGCGTCCGCCAGTTTCAGTGCGGCCTCGCGCAGCGGTGCCGCGGCCGCGGGTGCCCCTGCCGCGTCAACCAGGCTCGGCATCCAGCCGGCGTCGAGCAGCAGCTTGTAGGCGGCCGCCGGCACGAGCGTTGCGTCACCCGCATGGCCGTCGGCGCCGATCACGCGTTCGAGTGCCGACCAACCGGCACCATTGGCCAGGTGGAGCAGCAGCGAGGCACCGGGCGCTGCACGCTCGCGCAGGCCCCTGAGCAGCGGCAGCGGCTCGGCGATGCGTTCCAGCGGTTCGGCGAGCAGCGCCAGCTCGAAGCCCTCGTCGACCCGCTGCGCCTGCGGATGGTCCTCGCACCAGGCCCGGGTCCATGTCGACTCGCCCACGATGTGCACGCGCTGCGCCGCCGGCGCGGCCGCGCGCAGGCGG
>JALHQP010000082.1 GCA_022841885.1 Aquincola sp.
CGCTGTGGCCCGCGTTGCCGCTGATGGTGACGGTGCTCGCCGCCGCGGCCTGGGCGACCGCGTGCGCCGGCTGGGCCTGGCGCTACGGCGACTGGCTCGGCCGCCCGCGTGCCGACGGCCGGCCGGGTTGAAGCAACGCGATCAGTCCACCACCGCGACGAGGTCGAGTTCGACCGTCGCGTTCTTCGGCAGCTGGAACACGCCCACCGAGGTACGCGCGTGCGCGCCGGCCTGCGGGCCCAGCACCTCGTGAAGCAGCCCGGAGGCCGCGTCGGCCACCTCGCTCAGCTGCGTGAAGTCCTCGGCCGACTGCGTGAAGACGTTCACCTTGAGGATCGCGCGCACCTTGTCGAGGCTGCCGAGCGAGCGCTGCAACAGCGCCAGCGCGCGCAGCGCACAGATCTTGGCCGCGAGCTGCGCCTGCGCCAGCGTCACGTCGCGGCCCGCGCGGCCGGTCACCACCACTTCGGTACCGACACGCGGCACCTGGCCGCTGACGTAGACATGGTGGCCGTCGCGCGCCAGCGCCACGTAGTTGCCGCCGAGCTTGATCTCGCCGTCGAAGGAATAGCCCAGCGCGGCGGCGGCTTGGGTGAAGGCGGTGTCGCGGGACATGGAGGACAAGTCAATTCTCCGTTTCACGGAGCAGGCGCTCGACAAACTGACGGTGCTGCGCGTACAGGACGCCAGCCGCTGACTCCGGCGCGTGAGCGGCTGACTTGATGTCCAGCCGACGCGCCTGCTCGTAGAGCAGATCACGGACGGCTTGCAGTCGCAACGCCAGCTTGCACGCGTAACCGTTCTCCTGGAGATACAGCGCGTGGCGATCATTCAGGGCGGCCCTTAGCTCGGCGGTGTTGATCTCGGCAGGGCCACCGTCAATGATGCGGGCACCTATGGCCAATTCGATTCCGCTTTCACTCTCAACGACAAGCTGATCGCCTCGCCAAGAAACGAACACAGCTTCTCCAACGTCGCGCATGCCTTCCAACGCGGCGACCGTCTGGCTAGGCTCCCTGAGGTCGTGTGCAACGACTGTAAACGCGTCAGTGGCTTCGTGCTCTGCAATCGAATCTGGAACAAAGCGGACAGTAAGCAGCGTCTGCGCAAGAGACACCGCGGAGACGTACATGAATCCCTGTGGCGGAGCGAAGGGCTGTGTCATCGAGGTTGGGCCATCTGAGTGAAGCGCTGTGGGTTCCAGCCTAGCTGGGTGCCCGCCCAACAGTTTGCCGCAAGACCAGCTCGGTACCGCAAGCATGGGCTGCGTGCACGTGGCGGTGCTTCAGGGCTGCTGCGGCGCTATCCGGCCGGAGTCGCTTGCGGCACAAACGCATCCGAAAAGCAGAACTGCTCGGACAACCCATGCGCCAGGAAGTCGGGCACCGCCGCCTCGACCATCTTGACCGAGCCGCAGGCGTAGACCTCGTAGCCGGCGAGGTCGGGGTGGTCGGCCAGCATCGCCTCGTGCACCAGGCCGCGCCGGCCGGGCCAGGCGTCATCGCCACCGGGCGGTGGCTCGGACAACACCGGCACGAAGCGGAAGTTGGGGTGCTCGCGCTGCCAGGCCTCGACCTGCTCGAGCAGGTAGAAGTCCTCGCGCCGGCGCACGCCCCAGTACAGCCGCATCGGGCGCTGCACGCCGCGCGCGAACGCGTCCTCGAGGATGCTCTTCACCGGCGCGAAGCCGGTGGCGCCGGCCACGAACAGGATCGGGCGTGCACTGTCGTCGTTCAGCGTGAAGCGGCCGAGCGGCCCTTCGAAGTCGAGCATGTCGCCTTCGCGCAGGGTCTCGAACACCTGGCCGGTGAAGCGGCCGCCGGGGATGCGGCGCACGTGCAGCTCGATCGTGGCATTGCCCGCGGCCTGCGGCGCGCTGGCGAACGAGAACGCTCGCTTCGCGCCGTCGGGCAGCACGATGTTGATGTACTGGCCGGCACTGAACACGATGCGCTGGCCTTGGGGCAAGGCCAGATGCATCAGCATCAGGTCGTCGGACAAGCGCTGCATGCGCTCGACCCGGGCCTGCCAGCGCTGCGGCGCGGCGGTGCCGCCGGGCTGTGACGCCTCGGGCGCGAGCGAGGCCACGCCCTCGACCTCGAGCTCCAGGTCCTCCAGCGGCACGGCGCAGCACATCAGCGCTTCGCCGCGCGCGCGCATCGCGTCGGTGAGCGCGGCGGGTTGGTAGGGGCCGGGGTCGACGCGGCCGTGCAAGACCGTGCAGCGGCACAGCCCGCAGCCGCCGGCGCGGCAGTCGTAGGGCAGCGCGAGGCCGGCGCGCAGGCCCGCTTCGAGGATCGTTTCGCCCGCGCGCGCGTTCGCCTGCGCGGCGCCCGGGTGCAGCGTGAGCCGGTGTGTGGCCTTCGCGCCGCGGCGCAGCGTCAGCCAGGGCATCAGCAGCAGCAGCGCGCTGGCACCGGCCACCAGCGCCCACACCGCGCCCACCGGCCACAGGTAGACGAGTGGGTAGAGCGGCAGCAGGAACCAGTCGAACGCCAGCGCGGCGGGCACGCTGCGCAGGTCGGCCGGGCCCTGGCTCGCCACCGGCAGCACCAGCGCGAGCAGCAGCAGCGTGGCGCCCAGTGCCAGCGCGATCGGCCGCGGCGGTTGCGTGGCCGCCTTGGGCACGCGCTGCACATGCACCCACATCAGCGCCAGCGTCACCAGCGGCACGCCGATGTGGATGAACACGAGCAGCGAGAACAGGCGGTCGCTCACATGCTCGGGCGCGATGAAGTTGCGGATCAGCGTGCCGCCGAAGCCGGGCAGCCAGTCGATCCACTCGAAGCTGGCCTGGGTGACGAACTGCGCGAGCCGGTCCCAGGGCAGCATGTAGCCGTTGGCGCCCGCGGCATAGACCAGCGCGAGCAGCGCCACGCCGCTGACCCACGAGAACCAGCGAAAGCCGCGCAGGCGGTCGAAGGCGAAGTAGCGTGCGAGGTGGAGCCACATCGTCAGCACCATCGCGTCGGACGCGTAGCGGTGCAGCGTGCGGATGGCACTGCCGGCGCCCCAGGCGCCGCGCGTGATGGCCTCCACCGAGGCGTAGGCGCCGGCGACGCTGGTGTCGAAGAAAGCGTAGAGCACGAGCCCGGTGGCGCCGACGACCCAGAACAGGAAGAAGCTGATCGCGCCCAGGTGGTACAGCGGGTTCAGCTTGTCGCCGAAGGCGGCGTTGAACACCGCTTCGGCGCGCATGAAGGCGGCGCGCAGGGCGCGCTGCAGCAGGGCGATCATCGGCTCGTCGTCAATCCGGGCGGCGCATCGCCTTCAGCACGACGATCACGAACAGCAGCCCCCCCGCGATGGCCAGCAGCCCGCCCAGGCCCATCAGCGCCATGCCGGCCACCTCGCCGCTCGAGCGCAGCACCTGCTCGGCGCCGGCCACCTTGCGCTGCACGCCGTAGCCGCCGGACCAGACCAGCCCGGTGATGTGCAGCAGCTGGCCCACGCCGTAGAGCCAGGGTTGCATCACCGCAAGCCGGCCCTGCGGCGCGGCGTAGCCCAGGCGCGGCAGCAGATGGAAGACCAGGCCCATCAGCGCCAGCGTCACGCCGACGATGCAGCCGTGGTAGTGCGCGGGGATCTTGACGTTGGCGCCGCCGATCGTCAGCCCGATCAGGCCGCCGGCGGCGAACAGCAGCATCGACGCCAACAGCGCCGCGCGCAGCGGACGCTGCGTGGGCGAGAGCATGCGCGTCGAGGCCACCGCCACCAGCACCGCCAGCGCCGGCGGCAGGATCGCCACGCCGCCACCGAAGCGCATGGCCCAGGTGTGCAGGTTGCGGTGTTCGACGCTGGAGATGTCGTGCGCCAGGTAGGCCACCGGCGTGACGAACACGCTGGCCAGCGCGAGCGCGAACAGCAGCAGCACCACGCGCGGCGGCAGCGGCACGCGCGCGCCGCAGGCCTGCGTCAGCACCAGCCAGCCGACCAGCATCAGCAGCGTCCAGACGAACTGCAACGCATGGCCGCCGCCCCAGAACAGCAGTTCGTAGTAGGCCTTGTCCGGCAAATCGCGCGGCGTCAGCGCGAGTGACGCGGCGAAGGCAAGCAGGGCCACCGCGGCCGCCACCGCGCTGGCGTTCAAGCCGAAGCGCAGTGCGCTGTCGCCCAGTGCCGCGGCGCCGACCTTGGGCGCGCTGGCCATCGTGAGCAGCGTCAATACCAGCGCGCCGGCGCCGAAGACCACGAGGCCGGCGCGGAACAGCGCGCCGTCGAGCAGCGGGATGTAGTTGGCCATCACCGGCGCGCCGGCGCCGGGCAGGAAGGGCGCGCCGGCCATCATCGCGGTGCCGAGCGCGCACAGCGCCAGCGCGAGCGGGCCACACACGGCCGCAGCCGGCGAGCGCGCGGCGCGGCCGTTGAGCGTCCACAGCACTGCGGCGATCGACACGAACCACACGAGCACAGACAGGTCCACATGCACGACCAGCGCCGTGCGGAAGAAGTCGCCCGCGGGCAGCCAGGTGTTGATGCCCGGCGTGCGCGCGAGCACCAGCAGCACCGAGAACAGGCCCGAGCCGATCAGCGCCGCGAGCGCGAGCCAGAGCCAACCGCGTGCGAGCGCGCGGTCGCCGGTGATGGGCAAGGTGTAGTCGGCGGCTGGCAACACGAGGCCGAAGCCAGCGGCCGCCGCGGAACTGGCTCTGCCAGGCCGCTGGCGGCGCCCCCTGGAGGGGGAGCGGCGAAGCCGCAACGGGGGTGGGCTCATTGGATCGTGATGCCGCCCTTCTCGGCGTCGAAGTCGATGACGATGACTTGCCCTGGGGCGAGTTGCACGCTGGCCTCTCGCACGTAGGGCGTAGCGCGCGCGCGCACGTCGTCGGACAGGCTCACGGCGATGCGGCGCTCGCCGGCGGGCACGAGCAGGCGCTCGTAGACCGCAGCGGCGCCGTCCTTCGACAGGCCGGTGGGGGCGGCAATACGTTCGAGCGCGCGTTGGCCGTCCACGTCCACCTGCACCGTGATCGGCGAGCGCTCGCGCGGGCAGATCTCGGGCGCGCGCATGTTCGGCGGCAGCTTGGCCTGCTCTTCGGCCGAGGGCCTGCGGCAATCGCCGACCGGCTTGCCGACGCGCGTGAAGCTGAGCTTGATCAGCGCCTGCCCCGGCGCGATCGGGTGGTAGGTGGGCCAGCGCGAGAACACGCCGATGGCCAGCGCGAACGCGCCGTAGAGCAGCACCTGGCCGGCCCAGGAGGCGGGGCCGAGCTTCGGCGTGGCGCGGGTCTCAGGCATGGCTGGCATCAGACACGCCCGCGGGTAGTGGGGTTATGACCGAGCGCAAGCCCGCCACCGCCTGGGCGAGTTCGGCCTCGTCGCCGCGGCCGGCGTACACCAGTTCGACACGTTCGGCATCGACCGAGGCGCGCAGGTGCGGCTCGCGGGCGCCGCGCAGGCGCTCGGCGGTCCAGCGCGCGCCGAAGCGGAACTCGCAGCCGCCGTCGCGGCAGGCCGCGACCACGACGCCGGCCGCGCCGTCGCGCAGCGCGTACTCGACGAAAGAGGGCGGCAACTGGCCGGCGCAGAGCAGGCTGAAGGTGTGCACGTCGTCGGCCGCCAGGCGCGAGAGCTGGGCGCCGTGGTCGCAGCCGAAGATCACGATCGGCCGTGCCGAGCGCGCGCCGGCGAGCGAATCGCGCAGTTGCCGGCGCAATCCGTCGATCGGCCGCTGCGGCATGTCGATGCCGGTGACCAGCTGCGCCGTGCTGCGAAACGGGGTCGACGACGGACACGCACCCGCACAGATGCCGCAGCTGACGCACAGGTCCGCGTCGACCACGGCGAGCTGGCGGCCGATGCGCTGGTGGGGGTGCGGCACCATCGTGATCGCGGCATAGGGGCAATCGGCAAAGCAGCGTCGGCAGCCGTTGCAGTTGGCTGGGTCGACCACGGCGGCCGGTGCGGGGGTGTCGGCGCGCGACGGCAGGAAGGGCAGCGCGAACAGCAGCAGCGCACCGCCGATGACGAGCGCCCACACCCACCGCGGCGACGTGGCTTCGGTGAGCGGGTGCACGAAGAGCAGCAGCCAGTCCAGGCGCAGCGCGTCGGGCACGCGGTCGAGCGCGGCCGGGGCGTGGCTCGCCACCGGCAGCACCAGCGCCAGCGCGGCGAGCATCAGCCCGAGCCCGACCGCCAGCACGCGCGGCGGCCAGACCGCAGCGCGTGTCAGGCGCTGGATGTGGAACCACAGGCCGAACACGAGCATCAGCGGCAGGCCGATGTGCACGAAGACGAAGAGGGAGAACAGGCGGTCGCCGACGCCGCCGGCGAGAAAGTTGCGCGCCATCGCCGACGACACGAAGGGCAGCGCGTCGACCCATTCGGCGGTGGCGACGGCCGAGTACTGGCCGAGCTGGTCCCAGTGCAGCCAGAAGCCACCGATGGCGACCGCGAACACGATCGCGATCAGCGGCACGCCGGTCAGCCAGGCGTGGCGGCGCACGCCACGCTCGTGCCGGTGCAGCCATTCGCGCACGAGGTGCGCGACCATTGCCAGCACCATCAGGTCGGCGGCGTAGCGGTGCAGGCCGCGCAGCAGCACGCCGAGCGCGAACGGCGCGTCGGCGAGGTCGTGGATCGAGCGCCAGGCGCCGGCCACCGAGGTGTCGAGCACGATGTAGAGCACGATGCCGCTGGCCGCGAGCAGCCAGAAGGCGAAGAAGCCGATCGCGCCGAGGTGGCGCAGCGGGTCGTGCTCCGAGCCGAAGGCGCGGTCGAGCAGGCGCTCGGCGGCGCGCCAGGCGCTCAGGCCGACGGTGCGGGGACTGAGGCGCATCGCTGCCTGCGGGCGCGCCGCTGGTCGCGCCACTCGAGCAGGCCATAGACCAGCACGCTGAAGAAGAACAGGGCGCCGCCGATCAGCTCGAAGATGAGTTTGTAGTCGTAGCGGTACTCGCCGCTGTCCGGGTCGTACACGGTGCACAGGATGCGCACGCGCTCGACCACGGCGGCCAGCGCCGAGGTGGTCGGGGCCGGCGGCGCATTCAGGATCAGCTGGCGCAGCGGTTCGCCGAGCTGATCGGCGCGCAGGCGGTCGCCATAGACCTGCGCGTGGATGCGCCCGTCCGGCGCGACGACGGTCACGCCGAGCAGGTGGTCGAAGCCGGCCGGCGTGGCGACATGGCTGAAGCCGAAGGCCTGCGTCAGCGCCTCGACACGCTCGCGCGGCGGACTCAGGAACTCCCAGTTCGCGTGCTCGATGCGGTGCTGGCGTGCGAACGAACGCATCGCGTCGGGCGAGTCGAAGGGCTGGTTGAAGCCGATGCTGACCACCTGGAACTGCTGCGGGCCGAGCATCGTGTCCAGGCCCTTGACCGCCTCGAACAGCGCGCGCGTCTGCGTCGGGCAGACCTGGAAGCAGCCGGTGTAGATGAAGCTCACCAGCAGCGGCTTGCCGCGGTAGCGCGCCAGGGTCACCGGGCGGCCCTCGCGGTCGAGCAGCGGGACGTCGGGCAACGCGCGGCCGATCGCGGCCTCGGCGCTGCGCAGCGCCTCGCGCTCGTCGAGCGCCGGCACCGCGCCCTCTTCGCGCGCAAAGGAAGCGCTGGCGGTCAGCGCGAGCGCAACAGCCAGCAGCAGCGCGCGGGCATGTTGTTCAACGCAGCGCCGCATCGATCACCACCGCTGCGAGCAGCACCGACAGCTGCACCATCGACGCGAAGAAGGCGGCCAGCGCGGTCTTGCGCTCCGGTGCACGGGCCAGCGCCTGTGTCTTGCGCAGGAAGTGCGCGCCGCCGAGCAAGGCGCCTGCGGCGTACACCCAGCCGGCGCCGAAGGCCAGCGGCAGCAGCGACGCCGCGACGAGCAGCCCTGCATTGGCATGCACGATGCGCGCCGCGCGCGGCACACCGACGACCACCGGCAGCATCGGCACGCCCGCCGCTTCGTACTCGGCGCTGTTGGCGATCGCCAGGCTCCAGAAGTGCGGCGGCGTCCAGAGGAACAGCACCAGCGCGAGCGACCAGCCGAGTGCGCCGATCTGCGGGTTCACCGCGGCCGCACCGGCCAGCACCGCGAAGCTGCCGGCCAGCCCGCCGACGACGATGTTCCACGCCGTGCGCCGCTTCAGGCCGAGCGTGTACAGGCCCGCGTAGGTGAGTGCGCCGGCGGCGACGAAGCCTGCCGAAACGCCATTGACGAGCAGCGCTGCGGCCGCGACCGCCGCGATGCCGAGCGCGACGATGGCGGCCAGCCAGGCACCGTTGGCCGCCAGCGCGCCGCTGGCGAAGGCACGGCCGCGCGTGCGCTTCATCAGGCGGTCGCTGTCGGCCTCGACGAACTGGTTGAAGGCCCCCGCCGCGGCCGAGGCGAGCAGCACCGACAGCGCGAGCGCCAGCGTCGGCACGAAGCCCGGCGCGCCGCCGGGCACGATGGCCATGCCGCCGAGCGCCGTGACCATGATCAGCACGGCGATGCGCAGCTTGAAGATGCCGAGCACCAGCGAGGCCTTGCCCAGCAGCCGCCGCGGAGCTGGCTGCGCCAGGCCGCAGGCGGCGCCCCCTTGAGGGGGTGCGGCGAAGCCGCTCCGGGGGTGGTTCATGACAATCCCCACAGCGTCGAGAGGTACTTCCAGTTGATGAAGTAGTAGAGGACGAAGGCGAGCAGGAACACCATCGCCAGCGCGAAGGTGCCCGGCGCGGCGAAGCCCATCGAGCCGTAGGTCTGCGCCGCGGCGCCCGGCGAGGGGCGCAGCACCGGCGTGAAGGTCGCGCTCTCGCGGCCGGTGTCGAGCTTCTTGCCCCACAGCAGCGAGCCGACCGTGATGTAGATGTAGATCGCGCCGCCCGCGATGGCCACGATGCCGGTCAGGCCCACCAGGCCCATCATCAGGTAGGCCGCGCCTGGCCACTCGTAGGCCAGCGCCGCGCCCTGGAACGCCATGTCCCAGTGGCGGCGCGACACGCCGAGCGTGCCCGCGCCCATCATCACCAGCGCGAAGGCGTACATCGAGAAGCCGAACAGATACGGCTGCAGCTTCGCCAGGCCCGGGTTGATCATCTCGCGCTTGAACAGCACCGGGATCAGGTAGTAGGTCAGCGCCATGAAGGTCAGCGTGGTGCCGATGACGACCGTGGCATGGAAGTGCCCGGGCACATAGATCGTGTTGTGGATGATCATGTTCAGCTGCTCGGTGCCCATCATCACGCCCGAGATGCCGCCGAGGAAGCCGAAGCCGATGATCGAGATGAACACGCCGCTGAAGGTCGGGTTGCCCCAGGGCGCCTTGCGCAGCCACTCGAACAGGCCCTTGGTGAAGCCCTTCTGGCGTTGCGCCACTTCCATCGCGCCGGGGATCGTCAGGCCGTGCAGCATCGAGGCCAGCACCGCGAAGTACATGAAGTACGAGGTGTTGACGACCTTCCAGCCGGTCGACAGGCCCGGGTCGGCCAGCAGGTGGTGCGCCGAGGCGAGCTGCAGGAACAGGATGTAGAGCAGGAAGGCGGTGCGCGACACGCGCTCGCTCATCGGCTTGGCGCCGAAGGCGATGGCGGCCACCAGGTACCAGACCGAGATGTGCGCGGCGACGTTGATTTGCTGCGAGCTGTGGCCGAAGGCCCACCAGATCGTGCGGTAGACCAGCGCGTCGACTTCCTTCACCACGCCCAGCGACATCAGCCAGGTCGGGATCAGGATGATCGCGCCCGAGGTGATCGTGAACACCGCGATGATCGCGGCGGTGATGGCGCCGAAGGTCACCAGCGGCACCGAGCCCTCGTAGGTCTTCTCGCGCTTGGCCACGACCAGCGTGCCGAAGAAGACGAAGCAGGCGATCAGCGCGCCGACGGCGAACAGGATCAGACCGAGGTAGAAGGCCGGCTCGGCCATCATCGGCACGTAGCTGGTCATCATCACGGACGAGCCACCGCGCCAGACGGCGACGTTGTTGGTGATCGAGCCGATGACCATCAGCGCGAACGCCAGCCAGGCGATCTTCGGCGTCGCGATGCGGCTTCGTAGCAGCGTCGACGACGCGAAGTACAGGATCGCGACCTCGAAGAAGATGATCCAGAAGATCAGCATGTCGATGCCGTGCGCGGTCAGCACCTGGTAGAAGCGGTCGGCCTCGAGCCAGCGGAAGGCCGGCCAGCGTGTCATGACGACGCCGATGGCGAGCAGGCCGCCGATCAACAGCCAGACCACAGCGACGAAGGCATTGGCCTTCATCAGGTTCTCGGCCTGGCGCTCGAACTGCAGGCCCGAGCGCGGGCAGGTGCGATAAGTCGTTTGTGCGGTGCTCATCGCGGCCCCTTCACTTGATGTAGATGCGACCGACCATCTTGTGATGGCCGATGCCGCAGAACTCGTTGCAGACCACCGAGTAGGTGCCCGACTGGTTCGGCGTGACGGTGACCACGTGCTCGAAGCCCGGCACCATCTGGATGTTGATGTTGGCCGGCTGCAGCGAGAAGCCGTGGTTGTAGTCCATGGCCGTCAGGTGCAGGCGGTAGGTCTTGCCCTTCTCGAGCTCGAGGATCGGGTAGAAGGACCACAGGCGCGCGAGCATGTAGACGTCGCTGCCGGGCGGCGGTGCCACCACCGGCGTCTTCTCGTCGGTCTCGGTGCGCACGGTGTGCTTGTCGACCATGACCTGCACCTTGGCCATGAACTTGTCCGGCGTGGTGCGATAGGTCTCGGTCGACAGGTTCTGGTTGCCCCAGATGTGCCAGCCGACCATCATCGCGAACATGATCAGGCACCAGGTCAGCGCGATCGCGATCCAGGTGCCTTCGACGCGGTCGATCGGGTGCCGGTACCACAGGCGCTCGGCGGGCGGGAGGATGGCGCTCATCGTGGCTCTCCTACTTCGCCAGCGGCAGCGTCAGGATGTCGTACACGCCCCAGACCGTGTACAGCACCATCGGCACCATCACGCCGAGGAACAAGAGCAGGAAGGGGTTGTCGAGCAGTTGCTGCATCCACGGCACGGGGGCGGTGGCGTCGTCGTCGTGATGTTGTTGGCTCATCGATGGCTCCTCGGCCGGCGCAAGGGGGCCGGTCGCGGCGATTCTTCGCGTCGCACGGTGCGGCGACATTGATCCATTGCAAGAAAGGCGACGCGGGCGCGACCTAGCATCCGCCGCACGATGAGCGAGCCGCACCTGCTGCGACGCTTGCGCGGCACCGCGCGCGCGTGTCTTCTGGCGATGCTGGTGGTGGTGGCCGCCAGCGCCTTCCTGCGCCATCACGGCGCGAGTGCCGCGCTGCAGGCGGCCTGGGCGTCGGAACTGGCACTCGCGCGCTTGCTGCATCGCGTGGCCGCGACCGGGGTGCTGCTCGGTGCGGTGGTGATGCTCTGGTGGGCGTGGAAGGCGAGGCGCGCCGCACCGAGCTCCGACGTGCCACTTGTGGCTGCGGCCGCGCTGCTCGGCGTGGCGCTGCTGTTGTCGGTGGTCGGCCTGGCCGGCGGCGCGTCGCGCGCGGCGCCGGTGGTGCTGATCAATCTGCTCGGCGGCCTGACGATGCTGGCGCTGTGCGCGCGCCTGTCGCGCGACCCGGCACGCACGGGCCTCGGCCGCGCGGCCTGGGTGGTGGTCGGCCTGGTGCTGCTGCAGGCCTGCGCAGGCGCCCTGGCCGCAGCGCTGGCGAACGCGGATTGCGGGTCCTTCCTCGGTTGCGTGCCCGCGGCCTGGGTGCACCGGCTGGCCGGCGTGCTGCTGGCCTTCGGCCTGGCGATGTTCGGTCTGTGGGCCGCGTGGCGCCAGGGCCGGCGCGCGGGCAGCGCGGTGGCGTTGCTCGGCGTGGTGCTGTTGCTGCTCGGTGCGCTGGCCGCTGCGCTCGGCAGCACGGCGCCGCCCTGGCTGGTGGTGCTGCACAACGCGGCCGGCGCTCTGGCACTGGCCCTGCTGGTGCGCGAAGCCTGAGCCCCCGGGCGCAAGGCCTGCGCTTGCGGCGCGTCAAGCCGCGCGGCGACACGCGTTCCGACAATTGGCCGTCATGGACCTGCGCGTGTTCAACATCCCTCGCTACCTGTCGGTGCAAGCGCTGTTCACCGACCTCAGCGCGCCCGAACTCGAGCGCCTGGCGCAGGGCTGCGTGCTGCGGCGCCTCTCGCGCGGCGAGACGGTATTCCGTGTCGGCGAGCCCTGCGAGGAGTTCCACATCTGCGTCACCGGCCAGGTGAAGCTGTACGCGGTGTCGCCGGCGGGCGCCGAGAAGGTGATCGACCTGATCGCGCCGGGCCAGAGTTTTGCCGAGGCGCTGATGTTCACCGGCCGGCCGTACATCATCAGCGCGCAGGCGCTGACCGACACGCTGCTGCTGACGGTGAAGAAGCACGCGGTGGAGGACGAGATCGCGCGCGACCCGCGCTTCGCGCTGCGCATGCTGGCGGGCATCTCGCGCCGCCTGCACGGGCTGGTGCACGATGTGGAGGCCTATTCGCTGCACAGCGGACTGCAGCGCGTGATCGGCTACCTGCTGCGCGACGTGGACGCGGACAACGGCGACGCACCGGTCACGGTGTCGCTGCCGGTCAGCAAGGCGACGATCGCGTCGCGCCTGTCGCTGACGCCCGAGTATTTCTCGCGCGTGCTGCACGAGCTGGAGGCCGCGGGCCTGGTGCGCATCGACAAGCGCGACATCCACATCCTCGACGCGCAGGCGCTGGCGACGTACCGGTCGCCGTGAAGGGGCCTGTGCCCGGCGCTTGATCGCTGGGCGAAGGCTGTGTCTCCGGCATCGATCGCGGGGGGCAGCGGCCGGGATCGGCCACAAGCAGTGATTCCCAGCGACGGCTAACGCGCCGCGCCCGGCATCGCGTCAAGCGGACTGCGCACCCCGTACCCGCCGACCTTGAGCACGTGTGTGTAGATCATCGTCGTGGCCACATCCGCATGACCCAGCAGATCCTGTACCGTGCGGATGTCCGTGCCCGACTGGAGCAAGTGCGTCGCAAACGCATGCCTTAGCGCATGCGGCGTGGCCGGCTTCGTGATCCCGGCGGCGTCTACCGCGCGCTTGAACGCCCGCTGGAACGTCTGGTCGTACAGATGGTGACGCCGCACCACCCCGCTGACCGGGTCCGTAGAGTGCGTGGCCTGAGGGAACACCCAGAACCAGGCCCACGATGAACCGGCGCGCGGGTACTTGCGCTCCAGCGCGAACGGCATCTCCACACCCGCCCGACCCTCGGCCACGTCCTGCGACCACAGCTGATGCGCCTGCCGAAGCTGCAGCCGCAGCCCCGCCTCCAGGCTCGCGGGCAGCATCAGCACCCGGTCCTTGCCGCCCTTGCCGTGGCGCACGATCACCGCCCGGTGGTCGAAGTCCAGATCCTTGACCCGTAACTGCAGCCCCTCGGTGAGCCGCAGCCCGGCGCCGTACAGAAGCTGCGCGAACAACAGATGCTCGCCGGTCATGTGGCTGAAGATCGCGCCCACCTCGTCCCGGGACAACACCACCGGCAGCCGGCGCGCCTGCCGCGGCCGGCCGATGTCGCTCATCCAGGGCAGCTGCTGCCCGAGCACCTTGCCATAGAGAAACAGCAGGGCCGACAGCGCCTGGGTGTGCGTTGAGGCCGACACCTGCCGCTCACTGGCCAGCCAACTCAGGAACGCCTCGACCTCGGCCTGACCCATCTGCGCCGGATGGCGCAGTCCGTGGAAACGGATGTAGGCCCGCGCCCAGTGCACGTAGGCCTTCTCAGTGCGAGGGCTGAAGTGCAGGTAGCGGATCCGCTCTCGCAGCTGGTCGAGCAATCGCGTCGCCTGCAGCGGCGGCAAACTCGGCGTGGGCTGCGGCCGCATCAGCCCGCGCGACGTCAATGGAGCAGCCATGCGCCTCCCCAGCGACACGCCCTCGCGGGGGCTTGTGCACAGCGCCGACGGACGGCACAGTGCCGGGCGAGGGAGGTGTCCGCTTTGGGCGGCACAATAATACTGTATGTCCATACAGTCAACTGGACGGATTCTCAAGCCTGGTGCGGACTTGGCGGCGGCGCCCGCCTCGGTGTTATCCGGACAGCGACTTTCTTATCCGGCACGCGCTGTCTGGATAAAACATAGTTAGGTGCTCGCCGCGCGGCGAACATTGCTTGCACTTCTGCGTCCTTGGTGTTTGCGCCCAGCGCATCCATGCACGCATCCCAGGCGCCGGCCTTCTTCATGGCCGCAATCACTGGCGGCTGCGGCTGCTGCCCGCGCTTGATGGCGCACCACTTGGCCGCGCCCCACGATCGATCTGTGTGCCACAGGTCGTACAAGCCTTGAATCTCGCTGTACTCGATTTCCTCCGCATCAGCGCAAGCCCACGCGAAGATGTCGTTGCAGTTCACGTTCAGTGAGGCGATCTTCTGCGCGCGCTCAGGCCAGTCCTTCTCCCACCAGTGGCTGTTGAGGAAAATCACTTCCTCTGCCAGCAGGCGGGCAAGCGCCTTGCCCTCTTCAAACATCACCTCAGTCGGCGGCTTGTCCGGGTATCGCTCGCCCCAAGTCATCAGCCAATACACGTCGCCATCGGCAATCGTCGTGTGTCCCGCTTCGGACACAGCGCCTAACTGGTCGTTCGAGCCGACATTCGTCGGCTGGGCAGTTTCGTTCGTCACTCCAAGTCCTTTCCGGCCGCCGAATGCGGCTCAACTCAAACGTTAGGCCGCACATCTACCAGTACCTCGCTCCTCCGATGCGCGCTCTAGTTCTTCTGGCGTTGTGCTCCCTGCTACTTGCCTGCAGCAATGAACTTCGTGGTAACCAAGCACCATCGCCCGATGGCAATACGTACTTGGTGTTTGATCAGCTCGACGGACCTGCTTGCGAAACGGTGTATGTCAACGGGACCATCTGGCCACACAAGGTTGGCGTTGCGGGAAGAGTCGAACCGGGAAGAACAATCGCGAAGTGCTGGGGAGAGATCGGCTTCATAGTCAAGCCCGGCCACACCTTTCGTGTCAACTACTGGGGCCCGTAGCGTGTGCGGACGCCGAGCGCTGCATGCGAACTTCGCGTGTGTGGGGAGCGCAGGCCCGACCTGTGGTCAAGACACTCGATCGCCTAGCAAAGTGCGGCCTAACTGGTCGTTCAACCGGAGCGCCAACGGCTGGCCACCTTGCCCGCGAGGCGCACCTTGCCTATCCTGCGCCTCGCGGGCAAGGCGTCCACCCGTCGTCGCCCGGTTAACTCTGCGTTAGGCATCGGAACCCACCCCATGACTTGCCCACTGTGTGGAAACACCTCCGCTGTCGCCGGACCAGATGCCTCTGGTCGGGATGCCACACTTGTCAATTGCCCGCACTGTGGGAAGTTTGGCCTGACCGGCACATTGGCAGCAACGTTGCCGAACCTACTGCTTTCAAGGGATGCCGCTCCGAAGCTAAGCCATGTCGTCCGCAAGGCGCACGAGGCAGAGCAACAACTGCTGCTGAACTCCTACACCGCTGAGGCGATTCTTCAGAATCCCCTCCCTCGTCCCCGAGAGCAGGCGGACTTGCTGGTCCAGTGGCTGGCCCGCAACTCACCAGGCCCAGGCGAGCCTGTTGAGCTGAACTACGACCTGCAAGGAGCTGTCGTCGGCTCTAAGTCGCATGCGGGCTTCTCGATGCTCATCGAGCATCTGAAGAATGCCGGCCTTGTCACCGGCCCGCATGAGACCTACCTGTCCGGAGAGTCCATCGCTCATGTAGCACTCACCTTTTCGGGCTGGGACTACTACGAATCCCTGCGTGCCGGCAACGCAACCTATCGCAAAGCTTTCATGGCGATGAAGTTCGGAGACCCGACCTTGAACGCGCTGCTTGATCAGGTGCTTAGGCCTGCCGCGAAGCGTGCTGGATTCGACCTCTTCAAGCTCGATGATCGACCTGTCGCGGGTCTCATCGATGACCGTATGCGGGTCGAGATTCGGGCCTCCGACTTTGTTGTCGCCGATCTGTCGCATGACAACCTCGGAGCGTATTGGGAAGCCGGGTACGCGGAAGGACTAGGCAAGCCCGTGATCTACACATGCGAGCGAGACAAGTTCCAAGCAACAAAGACCCACTTCGATACGAATCACCACCTGACAATCGTGTGGGATTCCGCTTCGCCTGAGGAGGCCGGAAACCAGCTGACTGCCACCATCCGTGCAACGTTGCCCCACTTGGCCAAGCTCGCCGATGCCTAACCCCTCGTATATGGACTCCCCCGCCAACGCCAGCGATTGATCGATCGGTGAAGGACACGAGGGGTTGAGCCTGCAGTCGTATATCCGGCATCTGATGTGGGCTGTGTGCTGAGTGCCCGTGCC
>JALHQP010000083.1 GCA_022841885.1 Aquincola sp.
ACGCGGTGACGCCCCTCTTGCGCGCGCGGGCGCCGGCGGGCAGCGGCCTGTTCACGCGCCTGGCCGCGCGCGACGCAGCGCAGCCCGAGTGGCAATGGGTCTGCGACACCTGCGACGTGCCCGACTGCGAGCACGCGCTGCAGCGGATCAGAAGCGCAGCACCGCCAGCGCGATGACCGCGACGCCGAGCGCGAGGTTGCCCGCCACCCAGCGCCGGATCGCCTGCATCGCCGCACCTCCCTGCGGCCAGTCCTGCGCCGCGACCGCACGGGCCAGGCGCGGGTAGAGCGCGAAGCGCACATGGCCGTAGATGGCGGCCATCACGACACCCGCTGCGGCCATCGCGTGGATCGAGCGCCCGGTCGCACCCAGCGCCATCAGCGCCGCGCCGCTGGCGAGCACCACCAGCACCGCGATCCCGGTCGCATTGAGGAAGCGCTGCAGCACTGCTTGCAGCAAGGGCAGGCGCTGCGGCGGATCGAGCACCTGCGCGGCCGGCCGCAGGAAGAAGTGCGCGAAGGCCATGCCGCCGACCCACAGCGTCACGGACAGCACATGCGCGAGCAGCAGCAGGTCGTAGAGCAGCATGTCAGTTCACGCTGGCCGAGCCCGGCTGGCGATGAATCGGCGGCGTGAACAGGTCGCCCACGTCCACCGGGTCGAAGCGGTACTGCGTGCCGCAGAAGTCGCAGCCAACCTCGACCTCGCCGCGCTCGGCGACGACGCCCTCGACCTCCTCGCGCCCCAGGCCCGCGAGCATGGCGCGCACGCGTTCGCGCGAGCAAGTGCAGGCAAAGCGCGGCGAGAGTGGCTCGAAGCGGCGCACATCCTCCTCCCAGAACAGGCGCCGCAGCAGGGTATCGGCGTCCAGCGTCAGCAGCTCCTCGCGCGTCAGCGTCGAGGCCAGGTGAGCGATGCGGTTGAAGGCTTCGTTGATGCCGATTTCGTCCTCGCGATGGGCGCGCTCCAGGTTGCCCTCGCCTTCGACCGGCAGGCGCTGGATCAGCAGGCCCGCGGCCAGCTGCTCGTCGGCGGCCAGCAGCAGGCGCGTGTCGAGCTGCTCGGACTGCAGCATGTAGTGTTCGAGCACCTCGGCCAGCGCCTGCAGCGGCTCGCCCTGGTCGCCGCGCAGCCCCACGACGCCCTGGTAGGGCTGCGCGCCGCCCGACTTGTCCTGCGGGTCGAGCGTGATTGCGCAGCGGCCCTTGCCGTGCACATTGACCATCGCCGCCAGCCGCGCCGCGTCGTCCACCGGCCCGACCACCTTGGCGGTGGCGCGAAAGTTCAGGTCCGGCTGCGCCTCGGCCACCGCCAGCTTCACCGGTCCGTCGCCGAACACCTGCAGGATCAGCGACCCGTCGAACTTGATGTTGGCCTGCATCAGCGTCGCCGCCGCGGCCATCTCACCCAGCAGCGTGCGCACCGGCACCGGGTAGGCACCCTGCTGCGCGTGGCGCGCCTGCACCTCGCGCCACGACGGGCCCAGGCGCACCAGCATGCCGCGCACCGGCAAGCCTTCAAAGAGAAACTTGTGCAGTTCGTCGGCCATGCTCAACCCACCCGCACCAGCGTGTCGCGATAGCGCTGCGCGCGCGTCGCGTAGTTGCGCGCGATGCGCGCCAGGTTCTCCACCTGCTCGGGCGTCAGCGCCCGCTTGGCTGCGGCGGGCGAGCCGACGATCAGCTGCTCGGGGTCGAACCTCTTGTTCTCGGTGACCAGTGCGCCCGCGCCGAGCAGGCAGCGCGCGCCGATCACCGCGCCGTTGAGCACGACGGACTGGATGCCGATCAGCGCACCGTCGCCCACCGTGCAGCCGTGCAGCATGGCCTGGTGGCCGATCGACACGCCCTCGCCCACCGTCAGCGGGTAGCCGGGGTCGGTGTGCATCACGGTCGCCTCCTGCACGTTGCTGTTCGCGCCGATGATGATCGGCTCGTTGTCGCCGCGCAGGATCGATCCGTACCAGACGCTGGCGCCCGGGCCGAGCACCACGCGGCCGATCAGCACGGCGTTCTCGGCCACCCAGGCGCTCGGGTGGATCTGCGGCTCGAGCTCGCCGAGGCGGTAGATGGGCATGGCACATTGTAGGAATGCAAGACGAACTGCGCCGCGCCGCGCTGGATCTCCTGCGGATGGACGACGTGAATGCACAGGCCGCCGCGGTGCGTGCGCTGCACTCCCGCGAGGCGTCGCTGTGGATCGACCTCGACAGCGCCATCGACGAGCCGCCGGGCGTGCCCGGCCGCCCCGCGCGTCCACGCCTGGTGCCGCCATCCGGTCTGCCCAAGCGCTCGGCCGACACGCCTGCCGGCCGGGCGGTGCTCCTGCACGCCGTGGCGCACATCGAGGCCAACGCGATCCGCCTCGCCCTGGACGCGGTGTGGCGCTTCGCCGGCCTGCCGCCGGACTACTACCGCGACTGGCTGCGCGTGGCCGCCGAGGAGGCGCTGCACTTCTCGCTGCTCGCCGAACACCTGGCCACGCTCGGCTGCACCTACGGCGACCACGACGCCCACGACGGCCTGTGGGCCATGGTGGAGGCCACCAAGCACGACCCGGTGGCGCGCATGGCCCTGGTGCCGCGCACGCTCGAGGCGCGCGGGCTCGATGCCACGCCACCAATGCAAGCCCGGCTGGCGCGCGCCGGCGATGCGCGCGCGGTCGAGATCCTGGACGTGATCCTGCGCGACGAGGTCGGCCACGTCGCCATCGGCAACCGCTGGTACCGGTGGCTCTGCCAGCGCGACGGCGTCGACCCGGTCGCACACTACGAACTGCTGGCCGAGCGCCACCGGGCACCGCGTCCCAGGCCGCCGTTCAACCATGCCGCACGCCGCCGCGCCGGCTTCACCGACGCCGAACTGGTGGCGCTGTCGCGTCAGGCGCGCTGATTACACTGCAGGCTTCCGAAAACCGTCCCGAAGGACCCGTTCATCATGACGTTCACCACCCGCCGCTTCGTGCAAACGGCCAGCCTGCTGGCCGCAGGCCTCGTGCTCGCCGCCTGCGGCAAGAAGGAGGCGCCTCCCGCCGCCGCCCCGGTCGCCCCGGCTCCCGCGCCGGCCAAGGTCTATGTCGTCGGCACCGACGCCGCCTACGCCCCCTTCGAGAGCCAGAACGAGAAGGGCGAAATCGTCGGCTTCGACATCGAGGTCGTCAGCGCCATCGCCAAGAAGGCCGGCATCGAGGTCAAGTTCGTCAACACCCCCTGGGAAGGCATCTTCAACGCGCTCGGCCAGGGCGACCGCGACATGGTGGTCTCCGCGGTGACGATCACCGAGGAGCGCAAGGGCACGATGGACTTCACCGACCCGTACTTCGACGCCCAGCAGCTGATCGCCGTGAAGGAGAACAGCAAGGTCGCCAAGTTCGCGGACCTGAAGAAGCTCAAGGTCGGCGTGCAGACCGGCACCACCGGCGACGAGGCCGTGACCAAGCTGCTCGGCAAGACCAGCACCGCGATCAAGCGCTTCGAGTCGACGCCCTTGGCGCTGAAGGAACTCGAGAGCGGCGGCGTCGACGCCGTGGTGGCCGACAACGGCGTGGTGATCCACTACGTGGCCAACAATCCGGGCGGCAAGTTCAAGACCGTGGCCGACAAGGAGTTCGTGCCCGAGCAGTACGGCATCGCCGTCAAGAAGGGCAACGCCGAGCTGCTGGGCAAGCTGAACAAGGGCCTGGCCGACATCAAGGCCGACGGCACCTACAACACCATCTACGCCAAGTACTTCGGCGCCGCGCCCGCGGCCGCCGCACCGGCCGCGGCTGCCGCGCCGGCCCCCGCGGCTTCGAAGTAAGCCTGCCAGGAGCCACCGGCCATGGGTCTGCGTTGGGAGATCCTGGCCGGCTACGGGCCGCTGTTCGTCAGCGGCCTGCTGATGACCCTGCAGCTCACGCTGGTGGCGCTGACCGCCGGCCTGGCGCTGGGCATCGTGCTGGGCTTGATCAGCACCTCGAACGATGCGCCGGCGCCGAGTTCGGCGCCGCTGGCCTGGGTGCTGAAGCTGGCACGCGGGGTGACGCTGGCCTACGTCACCTTCTTTCGCGGCACGCCGCTGTTCGTGCAGATCCTGCTGGTGCACTTTGCGCTGATGCCGGCGCTGATCCACCCGGACGGCGGGTTGCTGCTCTCCGGCGACATGGCGCGCACCTTTCGCCAGGAGCACGGCGCCTTCTTCTCCGGGTCGCTGGCGCTGACGCTCAACGCCGGTGCCTACATCAGCGAGATCTTCCGCGCCGGCATCCAGAGCATCGCGCGCGGCCAGACCCAGGCCGGCTACAGCCTGGGCCTGACCCACGTGCAGACGATGCGCTCGATCGTGCTGCCGCAGGCCTTCCGGCGCATGGTGCCGGCGCTGGTCAACGAAGGCATCACGCTGATCAAGGACTCGTCGCTGGTCTCGGCCATCGGCCTGGCCGAACTGGCGCTCGCGGCGCGCACCGTGGCCGGCGCGTATTCGCGCTACTGGGAGCCCTACCTCGCGATCTCGGTGGTGTACCTGCTGCTGTCACTGGCGCTGGCCATGGTGGCCAAGCGCTTCGAGGTGCCCGCCTACCAGCGCGGGCGCTGAGCTAACGCAGCTTCAGCACCTCGAGTTCGCTCACCGTCGGCGCGCTGTTGCCCCAGGCATTGCGCAGGTAGCTCACCACCGCCGCGACCTCGGCGTCGTCGAGGTCCTGGCCGAAGGGCGGCATGCCGTAGGGCCGCGGGTTGGCGGCCGTGGTCGGCGCAAAGCCGCCGTGCAGCACCACGCGCACCAGGTTCACTGCCGAGGCCATCTGCACCTTGCGGCTGCCGGCCAGCGGCGGGTAGGCGTTCGCCGCCCCCTGCCCCTGCTCGCCATGGCATGCCACGCAGCGGTCGTCGTAGATCGCCTGGCCGCGGCGCAGCAGTTCGGCGTCGGGCTTGAACTCCTCGCGCTCGGCGGCGGGCTGCGGCGGCAGGTCCTTCAGGAAGACGGCCATCGCCTGCAGGTCCTCGTCGCTCAGGTGTTGCGTGCTGCGGAACACCACCTCGGCCATCGGCCCCATCACCGAGCCGTGCGGCGAGGTGCCGCTGCGCAGCAGGTCGGCGATGCGCTGCGTGTCCCAGTCGGCGACGCTGGCCTCGTCGGCACCGACCAGCGAGGGCGCATACCAGCGCTGCATCGGGATCAGGCCGCCGCTCAGGTCGAGCCGGTCGCCAGTGGCGCCGAAGGCATTGCGCGTCGAGTGGCAGGCCACGCAGTGGCCCAGGCCCTGCACCAGGTAGGCACCGCGGTTCCACTGCGCGCTGCGCTCGGCGCGCGGCTCGAAGGTCTCGGCGCGGAAGAACAGCGCGCGCCACACCGCCAGCGCGGCCTGCATGTCGTACGGGAAACGCAGTGCGTGCGGCTTGTTGGCCTGCGCCACCGCCGGCTGGCTGCGCAGGAAGGCAAACAGCGCGTCGGCGTCCTCGCGCGTCACCTGCGTGTAGCTCGGGTACGGGAAGGCCGGATACAGCAGGCGCCCGTCTTTCGAACGGCCATGGTGCAGCGCGCGCCAGAAGTGGTCGGCCGACCAGCGGCCGATCCCCGTGTCGGCATCGGGCGTCAGGTTGCCCGCGAACACCGTGCCGAAGGGCGTGTCGATGCCGCGGCCACCCGCATATGGCGCGCCGCCGCGCTCGGTGTGGCAGGCCGCGCAGTTGCCGGCGCGCGCCAGGTAGGCGCCGCGCGCCAGGGTCTGCGGCGAGTCGTCGACGGCGGGCGGTTGCGCTGCGATCGGCGTCTCGCCGCGCACATTGAGCCAAGCCACGAGCGCGATCAGCAGGCCCGCCACCGCCACGCCGACGACGCTGCCGCGCATCCAGGTGCCCGCCGAAGCACTCATCGGGCCACGCTCCCGCATTCCATCGGTGCCGCCTTCGTCGAGGCCGGCAGCGCCTTCGCATCCCGTGGCACCGGCTGCGCCGCGAGCCACGAGGCCACGGCGCCGATGTCGTCGGGCGACAGGCGCTGCGCGATCTCGGCCATGCAGTCTGGCGCCTGCGCCCGGCGCTGACCCGAGCGCCAGGCGCCGAGTTGCGCCACCAGGTAGTCGCGCGGCAGGCCGAGCAGCCCCGGCGCGGCCGGCATCACGCCGGTCATCGCCGCGCCATGGCAGGCCACGCAGGCCGGCACGCGCTGCGCCGCGTCGCCGCGCTTGACCAGCGCCTCGCCACGCGCCTGGCCGGGCCGCACACGGTCCTCCGCGCGGGGCGGCGGGTACGGCAGGTCGAGCGATCCGAAGTGCTCGGCGATCTCGCGCAGGTAGTCGTCCGACATGTGTTCGATCAAGTGCGTCATCGCCGCGTTGCGCCGAAGGCCGTCGCGGAAGTTCACGAGCTGGTTGTGGAGATAACCCGCCGGCTTGCCCGCGATGCGCGGGAAGTAGCCGTCACGCGTGGCCCGCCCTTCCTTGCCGTGGCACACGGTGCAGGCCTGCATCCGCTGCGCCATCGTGTCGGGCACGGTCGCCTGCGCCAGCGCCGCAGGCGCCGCACACGCGGCGAAGACAAGGAGAACGACGGCAACGAAGCGGGGCATCGGGCGAGTGTCGCCCAAGCCGCTCCGCTCAGCCGCGCGCCCCGCTGCGGCCCAGGTTCGCCGCCACCAGCGCGGCGGCCAGCGTGACGAGCCACGAGAAGTAGACCCACAGGAGGAACATCGGGAATACCGCGAAGGCACCGTACACGGCCTTGTAGGTGGGGATCGTCATCAAGTAGGCCGCGAAGCCGCGCTTGCCGAACTCGAGCGCCGCGGCGGCGAGCAGCGCGCCGGTCATCGCGTCGCGCTTGCGCACGGTGGTGTTCGGCAGGTAGTGGTACAGGCAGGCGAGGCCGGCCCAGGTGAGCAGCGCCGGACCCAGGTTCAGCACGAAACGCACCGACGGCGGCAGCGCGTCGAACACGCCCATCGACGCACCCAGCACCACCGAGGTGGCCCACAGGCTCATGCCCAGCAGCGGCGGCCCGAGCGCCAGGATCGCCAGGTACAGGCCCACGCGCCTGTGCAGTGGCCGGCTGCGCTGCACGTTCCAGATCTGGTTCAGCGCGTTCTCCACCGTCAGCAGCAGCGCGAGCGCAGCGCCGAGCAGGAACAGCGATCCGGCCACGGTGAGCCCACTCGTGTTGGTGACGAACTGGTCCAGCGTGCGCAGCACCGTGCGCGCGATGCCCTCGGGCAGCAGGCTGCGCAACAGGTACTGCTCGAGCGCAGCCTCGAACTGGGCGAACGCCGGGAAGCGGATGAACAGCGCCAGGCTCACCGCCAGCAGCGGTACCAGCGACAGCAGCGTCGTGAACGACAGGCTGCCGGCCACCTGGAGCAACTTCTCCTGGCGCGCGCGGCGGATCGTGAGGGGCAGCAGGCGGAACATCGGCGCAAAGCTTAGGCTGCCGCGGCACGCGCCCTGACCCCGCGCCGGAAGAAATCCGCGCCCGACGTGAGAATGGCGCACCGCGCGCGACCGCCCTCGCGCGCTGCCGTCCTTGAGTCCCACCCCCTTCAGCCTGCGGCGCATCGCCGTCACCGCCTTCGGCCCCACCCTGCTGTTCGGGCTGGGCGAAGGCGCCATCCTGCCCGTCATCGTGCTCGGCGCACGCGAGCTCGGTGCGTCGGTGCCGACGGCGGCGCTGATCGTCACGCTGATCGGCGTCGGCTCGCTGCTCAGCAACATCCCGGCGTCGATGCTCACGATGGCACGCGGCGAACGCTGGGCCATCGTGGCCGCCGCGCTGTGGGGCGCGCTCGCGATGGCGCTGTGCGCATGGACGCGCCAGCTCTGGGCCTTTGCGCTCGGCGCCTTCATGGTGGGCATGGCACAGGCCGTGTTCAGCCTCGCGCGCCAGAGCTATCTCACCGAGGCGGTGCCCGCGGAGTTCCGCGCCCGCGCGCTGTCCACGCTCGGCGGCGTGATGCGCATCGGCATGTTCATCGGCCCCTTCGTCGGCGCCGCGGCGATCCACCGCTTCGGCCTGGCCGGCGCCTGGGGCGTGGGCATGGTGGCGCTGGTGCTGTCCGCGCTCGTCGCCGCGCGCCTGCCGGACCTCGAGCACCACCGCGCGGCCGGGGCTTCACCCGCGGCCGCGCCGGCCACGCCGGCACCGACCTGGCTGTCGACCGTGCGCGACCACCGCAGGGTGTTCGCCACGCTCGGCATCGGCATCCTGCTCGTCAGCGCGGTGCGCGCCTCGCGCCAGGCCGTGATCCCGCTGTGGGCCGACCAGCTGGCGCTCGAGCCCTCGGTGGCGTCGCTGATCTACGGCCTGGCCGCCGGCATCGAGATGCTGGTCTTCTACCCGGCCGGCCAGGTGATGGACCGCAAGGGCCGCCGCTGGGTGGCCGTGCCGTCGATGCTGATCATGGGCGCCGCGCTGCTGGCCACGCCGCTGACCACGGGCGCTGCCACGCTGCTGCTGGCCGCCGCGGTGATCGGCTTCGGCAACGGCATCAGCTCGGGAATGATCATGACCCTCGGCGCCGACCACTCGCCGCGCGCCGGGCGCGCGCACTTCCTCGGCATGTGGCGTCTGATCGCCGACATCGGCGCAGCCTGCGGGCCGGCGCTGCTGTCCTTCCTGGCCGCCGCGTTGTCGCTCGGCGCCGGCATCGCAGTCACCGGACTGATCGCGCTGGCGGCGGCGGGGCAGCTGGCGTACTGGATTCCGCGAGCGCGGGCCGAGGAACCTTAGACGTCCGACTTCTCGGCCATCAAGGAACCGTCATCGGCGCCGGTCGAGCACTCCCTTCAAAGTGAAAGGCCGCTGGAGTCGCCGAGAAGATGAACGTTCTCTTCATCATGGCCGACACGTTGCGCTGGGACCATGTCGGCTGCGCCCACCTCGGGACCTGCCGATGACATCCGACACCCCACTCTCTCCGGCCGCCCTGAAAAGTTGGTTGCTCGAAGAACTCTGCCCCTACTGGAGCGCGCGCATCGTGGACCCCGCAGGCGGCTTCTTCGAAGGCCTCAATGCCCAGGGGCACGCCCTGCAGACGCCGGCGAAAACCCTGCTCAACCAGGCGCGCTCCACCTTCACGTTCAGCCTGGCCAGCTTGCTGGGCGGTGACGCCCGGATCCGCGCCGCAGCCGACCACGGCTTCGCTTTTCTGAAGCATCTCGCCAGACCCGACGAGCGCGGCATGGCCTGGCCACGCAGCATGGATGCCCACGGCAGCGTGCTCAACCCCAGCCTGGACGCCTACGAGTCCTCCTTTGTGATCCTGGCCATGGCCTGGTACCACCGCGCCACCGGTTCGGCCGCCGCCTTGCACCTCGGGGAGCAGGCCTACGGGTGCCTGCAACACCGCTTGAGCGACACGAAACACGGTGGCTTCTTCGAAGAACACCCGTTCACTGCCAAGCTGCCGCGCCGCCAGAACCCGCACATGCACCTGCTCGAGGCCACGCTGGCCATGCACGGCGCCACCCAGGCGCCCCTCTGGCTGGAGCGCGCCACGGGCTTGGTCGACCTGTTCCAGCGCGCCTTCTTCGACGCAGAAACCGGCTCGCTGGGCGAGTACTTCGACGCGCAATGGCGGCCCATCGCAGGGCCTGAGGGCGCCTTGCGCGAACCCGGCCACCAGTTTGAATGGGTGTGGTTGCTGCAGCAGTACATCCAGGCCAGCGGTCGCACCGATCTGAACGCCACCACGGAGCGCCTGTTCCAGTTCGGCACCCGCCACGGCATCAACCCTGAAGGCCCGATGCGAGGAGCGGTCTACGACGAGGTCGACAAGTCGGGCGCGCCGCGCGCGCGGAGCATGCTCATGTGGCCGCAGACCGAGTACGTGAAAGCCTGCGTGGCGCGCTTCGACGCCACCGGGCAAGCGGTCTACCGCGACAAGGCCCTGGCCCACTGGCAGCTGATGCGCACCCGCTTCTTCCGCCAAGACGGCTGCAACTGGATCAACCAGGTGGGCCCACAGGGCGAGCCCCTGGTGAACGACACACTCAGCCGTGTGCTTTACCACGTGGTGCACTCGGCTTGCGAACTGGCGCGACTGGAGAAGGCTTGACGAGCGTGGATGCGGGCATTCCCCATGGGCAACGCTGCCGCAAACGCTAACCTCCAGTCGTCATACAACTTTGACGGAGACGGGAATGCAGCGCAGGCAACTGATCCACTCGCTCGCGGCGGCGGCCGTGGCCGCACCCTTCGTGCGCAGCGCGCAGGCGCAGGCCATCACGCTGCATGGCGCGGTGCAGTTCAATGATGACCATGCCTTCAACAGGACACTGCTGAAGTTCGAGGAGCTGGTCAAGAAGTACTACGGCAAGCCGGTCAGCTTCGTCCTGCACCGCAACAGCGAACTGGGCCTGGAGAAGCAGTACTTCGAGTACATGGCACAGGGCAAGGCGGTCGACTACGGCATCGTCTCGCCGGCCCACATGTCGACCTTCTCGAAGGCCGCGCCGTTCATCGACGCACCCTTCCTGTTCCGCGACCTCGCGCACTGGAACAAGGTGCTCGATGCCGACGTGTTGAAGCCCATCGCCGACGAGGTGGCCAAGAACGCCGAAGTCATGCTGATCGGCTACGCCGGCGGTGGCACGCGCAACATCTTCGTCAACAAGCCGGTGCGCAACCTGGCCGAGATGAAGGGCCTGAAGGTGCGCGTGCAGGGCGCGCCGATCTGGAGCCGCACCTTCAGCGCCATCGGCATGAGCCCGACGGTGATCGCCTACAACGAGGTCTACAACGCGATCCAGAACAATGTCATCTCGTCTGGCGAGAACGAGGCGGCGGGCGTCGAGGCGATGAAGTTCTTCGAAGTCGCTCCGCACCTGTCGATCACCCAGCACGCGATCACCATCCGGCCGATCTGCTTTTCCGGCAAGACCTACGCCAAGCTGCCACCCGAGCTGCAGGCCGCCATCCTCAAGGCCGGCAAGGAAGCCGGCGCCTTCGGCCGCCAGATCGAGTCGAGCGAGGACAGCGCCAAGCTCGATGCGCTGGAGAAGGCCAACAAGTTGAAGCGTGTGCCCTTCACCGAGCGCGACGCGATGAAGAAGCTCGCCGATCCGGTGATGGAGGCCTACGCCAAGGAAGTCGGCGCCGAGGCGATCTACGCCAAGATCAAGGCGCTTTGACCGTCGGCGCAACCGAAAGACAGGACGGCGACGTGAACCACGTCGCCGTTTTCCTTGCATGAGCACGTTCCTCAAAGCACTCAGCCGCGTCACGGCCGCCTACAGCCGGCTGCTGTCGATCCTGCTCGCCGCCTCGGTGGCGGTGCTGATCATTCCGGTCAGCCTGCAGATCTTCTCGCGCTACACCGCGCTGATCCCGAGCTACATCTGGACCGAGGAGATGGCACGCTTCCTGTTTGTCTGGATGATCATGATCGGCGCGATGGTGGGCATCCGCGAGAGCACGCACTTCGACGTCGACGTCTGGCCGCAGCTCGGCCTGCGCGCGAATGCGCTGCTAAAGCTCATCGGCAGCGTCTTCGTGCTGGCCTTCGCGCTGGTCTTCGTCTGGTGGGGCTGGGAGTTCACGCGCTTTGCCTTCAAGCGCACCTCCGAACTGGCCGACCTGCCGCTGTGGCTGATCCACATCGCCTGGCCGCTCACCGGAGCGACCTGGTTGCTGTTCCAGGGCGAACACCTGCTGCGGGCGATCCGCGTGCTGCAAGGGCACGACGAGGTGGCGTTATGAGCGCGCCGGGCCGCTCCCAAGCGCGAATCCCGGAGCACGCAGTGCGCAGGGTAGTCCAGTGACCGCGGCCACGCTCGACCCCTCCACCGCGGCGACGATCCTGTTCGGCATCTTCTTCGGCTTGATGTTCCTGCGCGTGCCGATCGCGTTTGCACTCGGGCTGGCCTGCCTGCCGATCTTCGTCATCGAAGACCGCCTGTCGCCGCAGAACCTGATCCAGGAGACCTTCAACGCCTACAACTCCTTCATCCTGCTGGCCGTGCCCTTCTTCCTGCTGACCGCCAACCTGATGGGCGTGGGCGGCATCACCGACCGCCTGGTGCGCTTCTCGCGTGCGCTGGTCGGGCACTTTCCGGGCGGGCTGGCGCAGGTCAACGTCGTGCTGTCGATCTTCTTCGCCGGCGTCTCGGGTTCGTCGACGGCCGATGCCGCGAGCCAGGGCAAGATCTTCATCGAAGCCCAGGTCAAGGAGGGCTACGACGTCAGCTTCTCGGTCGCCATCACGGCGGTCTCGGCGGTGCTGGCCGTCATCATCCCGCCGTCGATCCTGATGATCGTCTGGGGCGGCGTGCTCACGGTGTCGATCGGCGCGCTGATGCTGGCCGGCATCATCCCCGGCCTGCTGATCGGCCTGGCGCAGATGGCCACGGTGCATGCCTATGCCAAGCGGCGCGGCTACCCGACCTACACGCGAGCCACGTTCAAGGAAGTGTTCGTCTCGGCCATGGTGTCCCTGCCGGCCCTGTTCACGCCCTTCATCATCATTGGCGGCAAGGTCTTCGGCTGGTTCACGGCCACCGAGTCGGCCTGCATCGCGGTGCTGTACGCCGGCGCACTGTCGCTCTGGGTTTACCGCGAGATGAACCTGAAGGGCCTGTTCGGCGCCCTGCTGGACACCGGCAAACTGTCGGCCGTAGCGCTGTTCTGCGTCGGCACCGCCAGCGCCTTCGGCTGGCTGCTGGCGTACTACCAGATCCCGAAGGCGCTGCTCGAGAACGTCTCGGCCTGGGGCATGGGGCCGACGACGACGGGCTTCTTCATCGCCGGCGTGTTCCTCGTCGTCGGCTGCTTTCTCGACGCGATTCCGGCCATCATCATCGTCGGCACCATCCTGCAACCGCTGGCCGCCAGCGCCGGCATGGATCCGGTGCACTTCGCAATCGTCGGCATCGTTTCGTTGGCCTTCGGGCTGGTGACGCCGCCCTACGGCCTGTGCCTGATGATCTCCTGCGCCGTGGCCAAGGTGCGCATGGTCACGGTGTTGAAGGACACGATGATCATGCTGGTCCCCATGTTCCTGGTGCTGGCCGCCGTCATCGTGTTTCCGAGCGTGGCGCTGTTCATCCCGCGCCTGTTCCCGCCCGGCACCTTGTAGACCGCCATCGGAATCGCAGTTCGGAATCGCGAGGCAGGCCATGATCGCATTCAAGCCCCTGTCACCGTTCGGCGTCGAGACGTGCGACGTCGATCTGTCGCAGCCCCTGCCCGACGCTGCATTCAAGGCGCTCGAAGCAGCGTTCTATGCGAACCAGGTGCTGGCGCTGCGCGGGCAGGACATCAGCGCGGCGCAGTTCGCCGCGTTCGCCCGGCGCCTGGGCCCACCGCAGCCGCACGTCATCGACCAGTTCCACCATCCTGAGGATCCGAACATCCTCATCCTGTCCAACGTGCGCCGGGACGGGCAGCCCACCGGTCTGCAGGACGCAGGCTCCTACTTTCACACCGACTATTCGTACCTGCAGATCCCGGCGCGCGCGACGACGCTGTACTCGCGCGTGGTGCCGAAGGTCGGCGGCAACACGCTGTTCGCCAACCAGATCGCCGCCTACGACGACCTGAGCGAGGCGATGAAGAAGCTGATCGACCCGCTGCTGGCCGTGCACCACTACGGCAATCGCCAGAACCTTGACGAGGCCAGCCGGACGGTCGCCTCCGTGCTGAGTGCCGAGCAGAAGGCGCGATTGCCCGTCATCACGCACCGCATCGCACGGCCGCACCCCATCACCGGCCGCAAGGCGCTGTACGCGGTTTCCGGCAGCTCGTTCGGCATCGTTGGCATGCCCGACGACGAGGCGCGTTGCCTGCTCGACGAGCTCGCCGCGCATGCGACGCAACCGAAGTACCAGCTCAGCTTCTACTACGGTGTCGGCGACATCGTGGTGTGGGACAACGCGGCGCTCCTGCACTCGGCCACGCTGACCGACCCGGACGACGCGCGCACGCTGTGGCGCATCACGGTACTCGAAGTGGACGAGCACGCCGTCGCGCCCGCCGTGCTCGCGACGTCGTTCGCCGCGAGCGCGGCGCAGCGAGCCTAGCGCGGCACGATCTTCACGCCCGCCAATTGCACCTGGGCCTCGACCAGCGAGGGCACCAGCTTGCCGGGCACGGGGATGCCACACGCCGATGTGACGCTCAGGATCGCTAGCGCAACGGTGTGCGCACGAACGTGGTGGATACCCAGCATGTCCTCGAAGGCTGTTCGCGCGAAAGCGATCAGTCGACGATGCGGGCGCCCTGGCTCGCCAGCAGCTGCCGCAGCACCGACCGGTGGCAATGCGCCTCGTCCTCGCAGTAGCAACCCACCGCGAAGTCGCTGCGCTGCGACAGCGCCGCCAACAGTGCGATCGCATGGGCTGCTTCGGTCGCGGCCATCTCGCGGCGGTACCGGTGCGTGAACGCGGTCCACTGCGTCGGCGTCTCGGCCGCCTGGCCGAGCTTCATGGTCTCGACGCTCGGCGCCAGGGTCGGAAACCAGACGTCGTACCAGTCCCGCTTAGCGAACTCGCTTTTCGGCACGCCGCGTGGCGGGCGCCGCACCGTGCCGATGCGCGTGCCTTCGCCCGCGGCGCGCGGGCTGCCGAGCTTGACGATGCGGATGGCCATGCGCTGTCTCCTTGCCGACGGCGGGGAACATAGCACCGGCTCGCCCACTAGACTCGCGCCCTGCCCTCGTCCACCACCCGAAGACCACCGCCCATGCACCGCCGCCTCGCCCTGCTCGCCGCCCTCTTCCTCGCCGCCGCCCTGCCGCTGCCTGCGGCGGCGCAGGCTGGCAAGCCGATCCGCCTGATCGTGCCCTACCCGCCGGGCGGCCCGCTGGACATCGCGGCGCGCGCGCTGGCCGACAGGGTGAAGGACAGCCTGGGCGCGGTGGTGGTCGAGAACCGGCCCGGCGCCGGCGGCAACCTGGGCGCCGACCTCGCAGCCAAGGCCGCACCCGACGGCACGACGATCGTGATGGGCGCGGTGGCCACGCATGCGATCAACCCCTGGCTGTACGCGAAGATGCCGTACAACGCGCTCGCCGACTTCACGCCGATCACGCTGGTGGCCCAGGTGCCCAACGTGCTGGTGATGAACGCGGAAGCGGCCAACAAGCTCGGCATCGCCAGCGTGAAGGACTTGGTGGCCTATATGAAGGCCCACCCGGGCAAGCTGAACTACGGCTCAGGCGGCAACGGCAGCGCCGGCCACCTGGCCGGCGAGATGTTCAAGACGCAGGCGAAGGTGTTCATGGTGCACATCCCGTACGCGGGCGGCGCCGGCGCGCAGTTCGGCCTGCTGTCGGACCAGGTGCAGCTGAACTTCGACAACCTCGCCGCCGCCTCGGCCAACATTCGCAGCGGCAAGCTGAAGGCCATCGCGGTGACGACCGCGAAGCGCTCGAGCGCGATGCCCGAGGTGCCGACCATCGCCGAGAGCGGGCGCGACGTGGGCCTGGCCCAGTTCGACATCCACACCTGGTTCGGCCTCTTCGGCCCGGCGAAGCTGCCGGGCGACGTGACGGCGCGACTGAACAAGGCCTTTGTCGACGCGCTGAACTCGCCCGAACTGAAGTCGCGCCTGGCCACGCTGATGGCCGAGCCCTCGCCCACCACGCCCGAGGCCTTCGCGGCCTTCGTGCGTGCCGAGAACGCGAAGTACGAGCCGGTGGTCAAGGCCACGGGCGCCAAGGCGGACTGACGCTCAGGGCGCGCAGGAGCGGAATCCGGCGAAGCCCTCGTCGCGTTCGGGCGCGACGAAGCGGCGCGCCTTGGGATGCGCCAGGCGCCGCGGCTCGAGCCAGGCCAGGCCGCGCTGCACGCGTTGCGTGGTGTCGGGCAGCGCCGGCCCGCCGGGCCAGGCAC
>JALHQP010000084.1 GCA_022841885.1 Aquincola sp.
CGCAGCGAGCTGGCCGCGCTCTGGCCGCGCCTGTCGGACGCGGCCGGCGACGCGCCGCAGCGCTTGCGCGCGATCGTGGCGTCGGCCGGCGCCGAGCTGCTGGCGCAGCTGTATCCGCAGGCCGACGGATCGCCGGCGACGGCCTGACTCAGGCGACCGCGATGGCGACGTCGATGTTGCCGCGCGTGGCGTTCGAGTACGGGCAGACCTCGTGCGCAGCCTTCACCAGGGCTTCGGCGGCGGCTTTATCCATGCCCGGGATCGAGATCGTCATCGACACCGAGATCGAGAACGCGCCGGCCTTGCCGACCATCGGTCCGATCGACACATCGGTGGTGTTGCTCACGTCGGCCGGCAGCGCGATCTTCTGGCGTGCGGCCACGGCCTTGATGGCGCCGATGAAGCAGGCCGAGTAGCCCGCCGCGAACAGCTGCTCGGGGTTGGTGCCCGGGCCGTCGTCGCCGCCCAGCCCCTTGGGCGTGGACAGGTTCAGGCTGATGCGGCCGTCCGAGGACTTGGTGCTGCCGGCGCGGCCGCCGGTGGACGTGGCTTGCGCGGTGTAGAGGGCTTTTTCGATTGCCATGTGAGTTCCTTTGGAAGGATGGATGCGCGGCCTAGGCCGTGCGGAGGGTGGAGGCGGTGAGCTGCTCGCGCAGCGTCTTCAGGCGCGCCGTGAGGCGCGCGAGTTCGTCGAGTTCGCAGCCGGCGGCGCAGGCCACGGCTTCGGGCACCGCGAGCGCGCGGCGCTTGAGTGCACGGCCTTCGCGCGTGAGCTGCAGCAGCACGCGGCGCTCGTCGGCGCTGTCGCGCAGGCGCTGCACGAGGCCGGCGGCCTCGAGCCGCTTGAGCAGCGGCGTCAGCGTGCCCGAGTCGAGCATCAGGCGCTCGCCGAGCTGCGACACGGTGACACCGTCGCCCTCCCACAGCACCAGCATCGCCAGGTACTGCGGGTAGGTCAGGCCCAGCGGGTCGAGCAGCGGCTTGTACAGCTTGGTCATCGCCAGCGACGACGAGTACAGCGCGAAGCACAACTGATGGTCGAGCTGCAGCCAGCGTTCGTCGACAGCGGGGGTGGGACGTGTGGCCATGGGCGTTACTATAGCGAGCAATTAAATTGCACACAATGTAATTGCCGGAAGACCCTGCGCAGGGCAGGGCCGGCCGCGCTTCACACAGCTTTACCTGCGCGCCACATCGGTTCGTGATCGGCCGGGCGGCTCCGGCCGTTGCTGGCGTGCGGGACGCCGAGCCCTCGACGTCCGCAAGGCAGACCAAGGAGCCCATGCCATGCGAAGCAAGAAGCCACTGATCCTCGTTCTGATCGCCGCGGCCGGAGCGCTGGGTAGCGGCCTGGCCCAGGCCCGTGGCCACGCCGACGTGCAGTGGTCGGTGACCATCGGCAGTCCATCCCACGACCCCGTGTATGCACCGCCGCATGCCGTGGTGGTGCGGCCGGCGCCGGCGGTGATCTACCGGCCGGTCCCGATCCACGTGCGCTACCGTGAGCCCACACGCTGGGACCACGACGGCGACGGCATCCCGAACCGCCATGACCGCTTCTACAACCCGCGCTGGGACGTGGATGGCGATGGCATCCCGAACCGGCGGGACCGCCATTACAACCCGCCGGGCTACGACCGTCGTCACGACCGCGACCGCGACCGCGACGGCATCCCCAACTATCGCGACCCGCGTCCGAATCACCCCGATCGCTGGGGTCGCTAAGCGACGTTGACCGCCGCGGTCCGGGGTCAGGCTCAGGACGCGGCGGTCTGCAGCGCCTCGAGCTGCGTGTGCAGCTCGAGCCAACGCTCTTCCAGTATCGCGACTTCGGCCGCGATGTGATTCAGGCGCCGGCCATGGTCGGCGATCTCGGCCGGTGCCAGCGCGCCGGTGGCCAGCGCGGCTTCGGCCGCGCTCTTCTCTGCCCCTAGCGACTCGAGCCGCTTGTCGATCCCGGCCAGCTCGTTGCGCAGCGGCCGCGTCGCATCCGCCAGCTTGCTGCGCACCTGCGCCTTGGCCTTGCGGTCGTCGCGCGCCACCGGCACGGGCGCCTTTGGCGGCGGCGCTGCAGCGGCTTTCGGCACTTCGGCCGGCGTGGGCAGCAGCGACGGCAGCGGCGGCGCCGGTGCTCCGCGCTGCGCGGCGCGTGACACCTCGAGCAGCCAGCGCTGGTAGTCGTCGAGGTCGCCGTCGAAGGGCAGCACGCGACCCTGGGCCACGAGCCAGAACTCGTCGCACACCTCGCGCAGCAGCGCGCGGTCGTGGCTGACCAGCATCACCGTGCCCTCGAACTCATTGAGCGCGATCGACAACGCTTCGCGCGTCGCCAGGTCGAGGTGGTTGGTCGGCTCGTCGAGCAGCAGCAGGTTGGGGCGCTGCCAGACGATGGTGGCGAGCACCAGGCGCGCGCGCTCGCCGCCCGACAGCGTGCCCACGGTCTGGTGCACCATGTCGCCGCCGAAGTTGAACTGGCCGAGGAAATTGCGCAAGGCCTGCTCGCGCGAGTCCTTGCCGTCAGGCGACACCTCGCGCGCCAGCCGCACCATGCGCTGCAGCGGCGTGTCGTCCTCGGTCAGCAGGTCCATCTCCTGCTGCGCGAAGTAACCGATCGCCAGGCCCTTGCCCTCGGTGATCGTGCCGCCGAGTGCCGGCAGCGCACGCGAGATCGTCTTCACCAGCGTCGACTTGCCCTGTCCGTTGGCGCCGAGGATGCCGATGCGCTGGCCGGCGAGCACGGTCTTGTCGATGTCGCGCACGATGACGGTGTTGCCGTAGCCACAACTCACGTCGCGGAAGGCGAGCATCGGATTCGGCAGGTTGGCCGGCTCGCGGAACTCGAAGTCGAACTCGCTTTCGGTCAGCACCGGCGCCAGCTTCTCCATCCGAGCCAGCGCCTTGACGCGGCTCTGTGCCTGCTTGGCCTTGCTGGCCTTGGCCTTGAAGCGGTCGATGAAACGCTGCAGGTGGGCGATACGCTCCTGCTGCTTCGCGACGGCCTGCTGCTGCTGCGCCATGCGCTCGGCGCGCATCTCCTCGAAGCCCGAGTAGTTGGCGCCGTAGCGGGTGACGGTCTGGCGGTCCACATGCAGCGTGACCCGGGTCACCGCGTCGAGGAACTCGCGGTCATGGCTGATGATGACCAGCGTGCCGGCGAAGCGCTGCAGCCAGGCTTCGAGCCACACCAGCGCGTCGAGGTCGAGGTGGTTGGTCGGCTCGTCGAGCAGCAGCAGGTCGGCTGGGCACATCAGCGCGCGTGCGAGTTGCAGGCGCATGCGCCAGCCGCCCGAGAAGCTGTTGACCGGCGCGTCGAGTTGCGCCGTCTTGAACCCCAGGCCGAGCAGCAGGGCCTGTGCGCGGGCGCGCGCGTCGAAGGCGCCGGCCTCCTCCAACGCGACATGCGCGTGCGCCATTGCCTCGCCGTCGTGCGCCGCCTCGGCGGCCGCGAGCTCGGCCTTCGCGGCCACCAGCGGCAGGTCGCCGTCGAGCACGAAGTCGGTGGCGCCCTGGTCGGTCTCGGGCATGTGCTGCGCGACCTCGCCGATGCGCCAGCGGGGCGGCAGGTCGACATCGCCGCGGTCGGCGTGCAGGCGGTCAGTCAGCAGCGCGAACAGGCTCGACTTGCCGGCGCCGTTGCGGCCGACGAGACCGGCCTTCTCGCCCGGGTTGAGCGTGAAGCTCGCGCCGTCGAGCACGACCTTGGCGCCGCGACGCAGCACGACGTTGCGGACGGTGATCATCGGGCCAGCGCCTCACGTGTGATCAGCAGCACCTGGTCATCGCCGCCGCTCGTTGGCAGCCAGGCGAATTCGAGCCGTGGGAAAGCCGCCTCGAAGTGCTTTGCCTCGTGACCGATCTCGAGGACGAGGACGCCGCCGTCGGCTAGGTGCGCTGCAGCCTGGGCGAGCAGTGGGCGCACGAAGTCCATGCCGTCCGCGCCCCCGGACAACGCCAGCGTGGGCTCGGCGCGGTACTCGGCCGGCAGCGTGGCCATCGACGCACTGTTGACGTAGGGCGGGTTGCACAGGATCAGGTCGTAGCGCCGGTGGCCGACGGCGGCCAGGCCATCGCCCTGGCGCAGCGTGATGCGGTCCGCGAGGCCGTGGCGCTCGACGTTCAGGCGTGCCACCGCGAGCGCGTCGGCCGACAGGTCGGCCGCGTCCACATGCACCTCGGGCCAGGCCATCGCCGCGAGCACCGCCAGGCTGCCGTTGCCGGTGCACAGGTCGAGCACCGCGCGCGTGCGGTCGGTGAGCCAGGCGTCGAGCGTGCCGTCCGCGATGAGTTCGGCGATCAGCGAGCGCGGCACGATCGTGCGCTCGTCGACGGTGAAGGGCACGCCCTGCAGCCAGGCTTCCTTCGTCAGGTAGGCCGCGGGCTTGCGCGTGGCGATGCGTTCATCGACCAGGCGCTCGATGGCCGAGCGTTCCTGTGGCGTCAGCTCGCGCGCCGACACGCTGTCCAGGTCGTCCAGCGGCAGCCCGAGCTGCCACAGCGCCAGCCACACCGCCTCGTCGAAGGCATTGGTCGTGCCATGCCCAAAACAAACGCCCGCCTGGGTGAGGCGGGCGCTCTGTGCTTCGATCAGTTCCAGCAGCGTCACAGCAGCAATTGTTCCATCACCCGGCGGTAGATGTGGGCGAGGCGGTCCACGTCGGCGGCTTCGACATGCTCGTCGATCTTGTGGATGCTCGCGTTGCGCGGACCGAGCTCGATGACCTGCGGGCAGATCGTCGCGATGAAGCGCCCGTCGGAGGTCCCGCCAGTGGTCGACAACTGCGTCTTGACGCCGCACTCGGCCTCGATGGCGCTCGCGACCGCGGCGGTCAGCGAGCCGGGCGTCGTCAGGAAGGCCTGGCCGCCGAGCGTCCAGGTCAGCGTGTACTCGAGGCCATGGCGGTCGAGCAGCGCGTGCATCCGCTGCTTCAGGCCGTCGGCCGTGCTCTCGGTGGAGAAGCGGAAGTTGAAGTCGATCACCGCCTCGCCCGGAATCACGTTGCCCACCCCCGTGCCTGCGTTGAAGTTCGAGACCTGGAAGGTGGTCGGCGGGAAGTGGGCGTTGCCGCGATCCCACTCGGTCGCGGCCAGTTCGGCCAGCGCTGGTGCCACCTGGTGGATCGGGTTGCGCGCCAGCTGCGGATAGGCCACGTGGCCCTGGATGCCCTTGACCACCAGGCGCCCCGACAGCGTGCCGCGGCGCCCGTTCTTGACCATGTCGCCGAGCGCATCGACCGAGGTCGGCTCGCCGACGATGCACATGTCCAGCCGTTCGCCGCGCGCCTTGAGCATCTCGACCAGGCGCACGGTGCCGTCGACCGACGGACCCTCCTCGTCGCTGGTGACCATGAAGGCGATCGCGCCGGCGTGGCGCGGCTCGGCGCCGACGAAGGCCTCGGCGGCGACCACCATCGCAGCGATCGAGCTCTTCATGTCGGCGGCGCCGCGACCGTAGAGCTTGCCGCGGCGGTGCGTCGGGACGAAGGGGTCGCTGGTCCATTGCGCCAGCGGGCCGGTGGGCACCACGTCGGTATGGCCGGCGAAGGCCAGCGTCGGGCCGGGGCGCGCGCCGCGGCGGATCGCCCACAGGTTGCTGACGCGAAAGTGTTCGGGTCCGCAGGCGATGGTTTCGCAGGCGAAGCCGGCGGCACGCAGGCGCTCGGCGATCAGGGCCTGACAGCCCGCGTCTTCAGGGGTGATGGACGGCCGAGCGATCAGCGCCTCGGCCAGGCGCAACGCCTCGGCACTCATGCCCAGGAGCTTAGACCAGGCGACCGAAGTTGGTCTGCAGCTTGTTTTCCTCGGGGCGCACGTCGAGGATGATCTCCGAGAAGCTGGCGGGGTCGGGCTCCTCGGGCTTGGGCGGCTGGCGCGAGACCGGCGAGGTCTCGTTCTGCAGGCGCCACAACAAGTTGGTCGGCGAGTCGGCGAAGGCCAGGCCTTCCTCGCGCGTGATGGCGCCCTCGGTGATCAGCTTGGCGAGGTCTTCCTCGAAGGTCTGCGAGCCCTCGGCCAGCGACTTCTCCATCGCCTCCTTGACGCCCGAGAGGTCGCTCTGCTCGATCAGCTCGGCCACCAGCTTGGTGTTGAGCAGCACCTCGGCAGCCGGGCGGCGGCCGCCGACGGCCGAGCGCACCAGGCGCTGCGACACGATGGCGCGCAGGCCCGAGGCCAGGTCCGACAGCAGGGCGGGGCGCGATTCCGGCGTATAGAAGGACAGGATCCGGCCCAGCGCGTGGTAGCTGTTGTTGGCGTGCATCGTGGCCAGCACCAGATGGCCCGACAGCGAGTACGAGATCGCCGAGGTCATGGTCTCGCGGTCGCGGATCTCGCCGATCAGGATGCAGTCCGGCGCCTGGCGCAGCGCGTTCTTCAGCGCGATCTGCAGGCTGTTGGTGTCGCGGCCCACCTCGCGCTGGTTCACCACGGACTTCTTGTTGGTGAACAGGAACTCGATCGGGTCCTCGATGGTCAGGATGTGGCCGGTCAGCAATTGGTTTCGGTGCTCGAGCATCGACGCCAGCGTGGTGCTCTTGCCGGTGCCTGTGGCACCCACCATCAGGATCAGGCCGCGCTTCTCGAGCACCAGGTCGCCCAGGATCTTGGGCACGCCCAAGGTCTCCATCGATGGAATCTGGAACGGGATGCAGCGGAACACGGCGGCGATCGAGCCGCGCTGGCGGAAGGCCGAAAGGCGGAAGCTGCCGACCTTGGCGATGCCCACGCCGACGTTGAGCTCGCCGGTGTCGTCCAGCTCCTCGAGCTGCTGTGGCGTCAGCAGCTCGGCCAACAGCTGGCGCGGCTGGGTGTGCGTCAGCGGGGTGTCCGACAACTGCAGGATCTGGCCGTTGATCTTGATCAGGATCGGCGTGTTGGCGGACAGATAGACGTCCGATGCGTTCTTCTCCGACATCAGCCGGAGCACGCGCTCCATGTTTCCGCCGCCATTGCTCATGTTCTCAGGCCCGTAGCAGTTCGTTGATGCTCGTCTTGGCGCGCGTGCCCGCGTCGACCTTCTTGACGATCACGGCACAGTACAACGAGTGGCTGCCGTCGGCGGCGGGCAAATTACCGGAAACCACCACCGAGCCCGCGGGTACCCGGCCATAGATCACCTCGCCGGTGGCGCGGTCGTAGATCTTGGTGCTCTGGCCGATGTAGACGCCCATCGAGATGACCGAGTTCTCCTCGACGATCACGCCCTCGACGACCTCCGAGCGGGCGCCGATGAAGCAGTTGTCCTCGATGATGGTCGGGTTGGCCTGCAGCGGCTCCAGCACGCCGCCGATGCCCACGCCGCCCGACAGGTGCACGTTCTTGCCGATCTGGGCGCAGGAGCCGACGGTGGCCCAGGTGTCGACCATCGCGTTCTCGTCGACATAGGCGCCGATGTTGACGTAGCTGGGCATCAGCACCGCGCCGCGGGCGATGTAGCTGCCGCGCCGCGCCACCGCGGGCGGCACCACGCGCACACCGGCGGCGCGCAACTGCGCCTCGTCGAGGTGGGCGAACTTGGTCGGTACCTTGTCGTAGAAGCCCAGGTCGCCGGCGCGCATGACCTTGTTCTCGGTCAGGCGGAACGACAGCAACACGGCCTTCTTGACCCACTGATTCACCGTCCACTGGCCCACGCCCTGGCGCTCGGCGACACGGATGCGGCCCGCGTTCAGGTCGGCGATCACCTGCTCGACGGCGGCCTTCAGCTCGGGGCAGTTCGTGGGGTCGAGCTTGGCGCGGTTGTCCCAGGCGACGTCGATGGTGGCTTGCAGGTCTTGGTTCATCTCGGGTGACTCTTCGTGTAGTCGACGATTCGCTGCGCGGCTTCGACGCATTCGTCGGTGCCGGCGACCAGGGCCATGCGCACGCGGCCGGCGCCGGGGTTGCTGCCATGGGCCTTGCGTGCGAGCAGGCTGCCGGGCAGGACCGCGACATTGTATTGAGCGAGCAGGCCGCGGGCGAAGGCGATGTCATCCCCGCCAGGCACACCAGCCCAGAGGTAGAAGCCGGCATCGGGCAGACGAACGTCCAGCACTTCCGAGAGCATCGGCGTGACGCGCGCGAACTTCTCGCGGTACAGCGCCCGGTTGGCCACCACATGCGCCTCGTCGTTCCAGGCCGCGATGCTGGCGGCCTGCACCACCAGGCTCATCGCGCTGCCGTGGTAGGTGCGGTAGAGCAGGAACTGCTTCAGGATCGCGGCGTCGCCGGCGACGAAGCCCGAGCGCATGCCCGGCACGTTGCTGCGCTTGGACAGGCTGGTCAACACCACCAGACGCTCGAAGCGGTCGCGCCCCAGCGCCTGCGCCGCCTGCAGCGCGCCCAGCGGCGCCGCGTCGGGGCCTTCGCGGAAGTAGATCTCGCTGTAGCACTCGTCGCCCGCGATCACGAAGCCGTGCCGGTCCGACAGCTCGAACAGCGTGCGCCATTCGGCCAGCGGCAGCACCGCGCCGGTCGGGTTGCCGGGCGAGCAGACGTAGAGCAGCTGCGTGCGCGCCCAGGTGGCGTCGTCGATCTGCGACCAGTCGGGCGCGAAGTTGCGTGCCGGGTCGCTGTTGGCGAAGGCGGTCTGCGCGCCGGCCAGCAGCGCCGCGCCCTCGTAGATCTGATAGAAAGGATTCGGGCAGACGACGGCGGCGTCTGGCTTCGACGCGTCGACCACCGTCTGCGCCAGCGCGAACAGCGCCTCGCGCGAGCCGTTGACGGGCAGCACCTGGGTCGCGGCATTCAGCGTCACGCCATAGCGGCGCTGCACCCAGGCGGCGCAGGCCTCGCGCAGCGCCGGTTCACCGGCGGTGGCCGGGTAGGCCGACAGGCCCGACAGCGAGGCGCGGATCGCGTCCTCGATCAGCGTCGGTGTCGCATGCTTGGGTTCGCCGATGCCCAGCGATATCGGCCGGTGCGCCGGCGACGGCACGATGTCGGCCGTGAGCTTGCGCAGGCGCTCGAAAGGGTAGGGGTGCAGGCGCCCGAGCAGCGGATTCATGCGCCCGATGATAGGGGGGGTGCTGGGAGGCGCAGCCTCCCAGCACCCTTCGGGAGAAATTTCGACTCCCCCGAGCCCCCTCCGAGAAGGGGCTCCGGCATGTTCGATCGCTCCCTCCGGCCTCCCTCCGAGAGGGAGGCTCCATCCAGACAGACGAACGACCTTCGACCATCTCGCTGGAGCCCTCCTCCGGGAGGAGGGCTTGGGTGGTGTCGTCCAGCTGACTGGAGCCCCTTCCCGGAGGGGGCTCGGGGGAGCCGTGCATTCAGGGCGCTCGCGCTCTAGGAGGCTGCGCCTCCTAGAGCGCGCCGCGGCAGCCCGGCGCGCCGCATTGGCAGGCCAGCCGCCCGGCGTGGTGCGTCTGGCCGTAGTCGACCGTCAGCTCCTCGCCCGCTTCGATCACGCGCAACGCGAAGAACTCGACGCGGCCGTTGTCGATGCACAGGCGCGCGTTGGGGGCGCAGCTGTGGTTAGTGAAGCGCATCGGGTCGCTGGACTTCGAGAAGTCGATCGCGCGCCGCCGCGACAGCTCGACGATCATGATGCGCTCGTGGCGCGTCGCGCGGATGCGTGCGTCCTCGACGCTGATCGCCTCGCCGCGGATCTCGCCGATCTTGGCCAGGGCCGGGATCGACTCGGCCGCGAACACGCCATGGCCGTCGATCGTGCTCGGCCGCACCGCGACGTCGAACTTCTGGTAAGGCCGGCGTTCAACGACCGGGATTGGCGTGGGCATAGACGTCGACCGGAAGCCCCAGCAGTTCGCTCGGGCCTTCGAGCGCTGCGCCCAACGCGAGCGCCACGTTGACCGAGCGTTGGTTGCCGGGGCGGATGTAGCTGACCAGGCGTTCGCCGGGGCGGGCGCCACGCGCGAACGCGAGGGCCACGTCGGCCGACTCGCGCGCATAGCCCTGGCCCCAGGCGTCGCGCGCGAGCACCCAGCCGCACTCGAGCGCCGGCCAGTACGGAGGATGGTGCAGGCCGACACGGCCGAGGAAGGCACCGTCGCTGCGACGTTCCACCGCCCACATGCCGACGCCGCGCAGCGACCAGTGGCCGTTGAAGCCAGCCATGACGCGCCAGCTGGTGTTGCGGTCCATGGTCTCGCCGGCACCGATGTGGCGCATCACCTCCGGGTCGGCGCTCATCGCGGCGAAGGGATCGAGGTCGTCCTCGCGAAAGGCGCGCAAGCGCAACCGCGCGGTGTCGAGGGTCGGGATCACGACGGCATTCAGTCCGCCTTCGGCAGCTCGATCCGCGGCGCCGGCTTCCAGCCGCGGGCGCGGTGTTCGGCGGTGACGTAGGTGCGGATGCCGCCGCGCACGAACCAGTCGGCGTGGATGCGCGCGAAGCGCGGCTGCATCGCGGCCACCAGGTCGGACAGGATCGTGTTGGTGACCTTCTCGTGGAACGCGCCCTCGTTGCGGTAGCTCCAGAAGTACTGCTTCAGGCTCTTGGTCTCGACGCAGCGCTGGTCGGCGATGTATTCGATCGTGAAATGCGCGAAGTCGGGCTGGCCGGTCAGCGGGCACAGGCACGTGAACTCGGGCACCTCGAAGCGGATCACGTAGTCGCGCTCGGGGGCGGGGTTCGGGAACACGTCGAGCTGGCGGCTCGGGGCGGACGGGGGTGCGGCGGGCTTGGCGCGCGCGCCGACTTTGATTTTCGAGGAAGTCTTGGCCATGGGGCGGATTGTGCCGCCCCGGCCTGTGTCTCAGCGCGTCAGGCGCGGGCCCAGGGCCACCAGCCCATGAACCCACGGCGCGGCTCGGGTGGCTGCCGCACCACCGGCCGCAGCGCCGCGGCCATCTCGGCCAGCACCGGGCGCGCGGGGCCTGGCGCGCGCACGACGCGCTTGACCTCGACCGCCGGCATGGCCGGTGCGGGCTGCTCCAGCGCACCGGCCTGCGAGGGCGTGCCGAGCTCCTGGCTCACCCACAGCGGGTCGAGCCAGTCGAGGATCGGATCCCACTGATCGAGATCGGCCTGCGCCTTGGCCGGCTGCAGGTCGAAGATCGTCAGGCCGCGTTCGACGCAGCGCACATAGGCCTGGGTGTCGCGCAGCACGCCGAGGAAGGGGGCGCCGATCACGTCGGCCCAGGCGCGCAGCGTGGCCTCAGCACGGGTGCGGGCGTCGATGCGCATGCCGACCACCGCGACGCGGCACTTGCCGCTGACGATGCGCGGGTGGGTCGCGAGTTCGGCCCAGCACTGGGCGGCGGCGTCGCGGTCGAAAGCCGACTCGCACACCGGCATCAGGATCGCGTCGGCGCTCATCACCACGCGCGCCAGCTCCAGGCCGTGCAGACCGCCCGGCGTGTCGAGCACGACGTGGGTCACGCCGCTCGGCGGGCGCAGCGTGCGCTGCGCGTCGACCACCCAGCTCACGATCGGTGCCCGGCGCGCCAGCGGCTCGACCGAGCGGCGGCGCAGCCACACGAGCGTGGACTTCTGGCGGTCGACGTCGCCCAGCATCACGGGCAGGCCGCGGCTCGCGGCGTGGCCGGCCAGGTGCGTGGCCAGCGTGCTTTTGCCGCTGCCGCCCTTGGGGTTGACGATCGCGATGACGGGCATGGAGGAGGCCGTGGTGGCCGGTGAATTGTCAGCGTCTTCCTGCCGGCGCCGCAGGGCGTAATGCACACCCGGCGCAGCGCCGTTCGCCGGCGGGGGCGGCAGGGGGCCGGTGCTATGATCCGGCCGCCTTCCTGCCCCGGTTGGCGGCGGGATTCTTCATACAAATCAAACACTTGGCAACGCCGACGGACCCGTCGGCGTTGCGCGTTTCAGGGCTACGGTTCCGCGATGCGCCTCACCTCGATCAAGCTCTCCGGCTTCAAGTCCTTCGCCGAGCCGACCACCTTCCAGCTGCCGGGCCAGCTCGTCGGCGTCGTCGGCCCCAACGGCTGCGGCAAGTCCAACATCATCGACGCGGTGCGCTGGGTGCTCGGCGAGAGCAAGGCCAGCGAGCTGCGCGGCGAGTCGATGCAGGACGTGATCTTCAACGGCTCCGGCCAGCGCAAGCCCGCCAGCCGCGCCAGCGTCGAACTGGTGTTCGACAACAGCGCCGCACGCGCCGGCGGCCAGTGGAACCAGTTCACCGAGATCGCCGTCAAGCGCGTGCTGACGCGCGACGGCACGTCGAGCTACTACATCAACAACCAGCCGGTGCGCCGGCGCGACGTGCAGGACGTGTTCCTCGGCACCGGTCTGGGGCCGCGCGCCTACGCCATCATCGGCCAGGGCACGATCAGCCGCATCATCGAGAGCAAGCCCGAAGAGCTGCGCATGTTCCTCGAGGAGGCCGCGGGTGTGTCCAAGTACAAGGAACGCCGGCGCGAGACCGAGAACCGCCTCAAGGACACGCGCGAGAACCTGACACGCGTCGAGGACATTCTGCGCGAACTCACGGCCAACCTCGACAAGCTCGAGCAGCAGGCGGTGGTGGCGCAACAGTACCGCGCGCTGCAGGACGAGGGCACGCTGAAGCTGCACCAGCTGTGGTTCCTGAAGCACCGCGACGCGGCCAAGGAAGAGGAGCGCGTCAAGAGGGCGGTGGCCGAGGCGCACACCGCACTCGACGAGAAGATCGCGGCGCTGCGCCATGTCGAGGCTGAGCTCGACACCGTGCGCCAGGCGCATTACCAGGCCGGCGACGCGCTCCACGCAGCGCAGGGCTCGCTGGCCGAAGCGGCGCTGGAGGCGAGCCGACTCGAGGAGCGCATCCGCTACGTCGTCGACAGCCGCCAGCGCGTCGAGCAGCGCATCGCCGAACTCGGCGCCCAGGACGCGATGTGGCAGCAGCGCAGCGGCGAGGCCGAAGCCGAGATTGCCTCGATCGCCGACCAGATCGCTGCCGCCGACGACGAAGCCGCGACGCTCGCGGCCCAGGCCGAGGAGCATGGCCTTCAACTGCCGAGCTTCGAGGACGCATTGCGCGCCGCGCAGGCCAAGAGCAACGCGCAGCGCAGCCAGGTTGCCGAGGTGCAGCAGCAGATCCAGCTGCTGGCGGCCGACAGCCGCAACGTCGAGGAACAGTCGCGTGCCTTGAAGACACGGCGCGACCGGCTGGCCGCCGAACGGCAGGGCCTGTCGGCGCCCGACACTGCGCGCCTGGCCGAGCTGAAGACCCGCACGGCCTCGGCCGACGAGGCCAAGGACGAGGCCGAAGCGCGCCTCGCGACCTTGACCGACGAGGTGCCGGCGCTCGACGAGCAACGCCGGGGCCTGCAGGAGACCGCCAACCGCGAAGCTGCCAAGCAGTCCGACCTGTCGGCGCGCAGTGAGGCGCTGAAGGCGCTGCAGGCCAAGGTGCAGACCGAGGGCAAGCTCAAACCCTGGCTCGCCAAGCATGGGCTCGAGTCGCTACAGGGCCTGTGGACCCAGGTGCACATCGAGTCCGGCTGGGAGGCCGCGCTCGAAGCGGCGCTGCGCGAACGGCTCAACGCACTCGAGGTCGGCCGCATCGAGACCGTGCGCGCCTTCGCCGGCGACGCGCCGCCGGCCAAGCTGGCCTTCTACACGCGGCCGGCGGCCGGGATCGCGAGCACGCACCAGACCCTGCCGCGCCTGTCGGACCTGCTGCGCCTGGGCGACGCTGGCCTGAAGGCGCTGCTCGGCGACTGGCTCGAAGGCGTGTACACGGCGCCGAGTTTCGACGAGGCGCTCGCCAACCGCGGCAAGCTGACCCACGGCGAGGTGATCATGACCCGCGAGGGCCATGCGGTGTCGCAGTTCGCGGTGGCCTTCTATGCGCCGGACGACGAGCGCGCCGGCCTGTTGGCGCGCGCGCAGGAGATCGAGAACCTGGAGCGCCAGCAGCGCGCGCAGGCGCTGATCGCCGAGGACGCGCGCAGCGCGCTGGTGCGCTGCGAGGCCGCCTACACCGAGGCCTCGCTCAAGCTTGCCGGCGTGCGCCGCGAGGCGGCCGAGGCGCAGACGCGCGCCCACCAGCTGCATGTCGAGCTGCTGCGCCTGTCGCAGCAGGCCGAGGCGGCGAGTGCGCGAAGCAGCCAGCTCGACGAGGAGCTGGCCGAGGTCGACGCCCAGCTCGAGGCCCTGGCCGAGCGCCGCGCCACCGGCGAGGCGCGCTTCGAGGAGCTGGACATGCAGCTCGCGACGACGCAGGAGCGCCATGCCGAGCTCGATGAAACCGTGATCGGCGCCGAGCGCAAGCTCGCCGACGCGCGTGAGCAGGGCCGTGGCCTGGAGCGCCGCGCCCAGGAAGCGCAGTTCCAGTCGCGCACGCTGGCCGCGCGCCGCGGCGAACTGCAGCGCGCGATCGAGACCGCGGCGCAGCAGGTCGCGGCCAATGGGCAGGCCGCCGAACAGCTGCGCGGCGAACTCGCGACGCTCGACGACGCAGCGGCGCAGGCCGGCCTGCAGACCGCGCTGGCGCTCAAGCTCGAACGCGAGGCCGCACTCGCGGCCCAGCGCAGCCAGTACGACGACCTGTCGGCCAAGCTCAAGGGCTTCGACGAGCAGCGCATGGGCCTCGAGCGCTCGCTCGACCCGCTGCGCGAGAAGATCACCAAGCTGCAGCTCGAGGAGCAGGCGGCGTCGCTGGGCGGCGCACAGTACATGGAGCAGCTGAGCGCCGCCGCGGTGGACCTGGCCGTGCTGGCGCAAGGCATCGAGGCCGGCAGCGTCAAGCTGGCGGGCCTGCAGGGCGAGATCGATCGCATCCACCGCGAGGTCGAGGCGCTGGGGGCCGTGAACCTGGCCGCGCTCGAGGAGCTGACGACGTCGCGCGAGCGCAAGCAGTTCCTCGATGCACAGGACGCCGACCTGCGCGAGGCGATGGCCACGCTCGAGGGGGCGATCAAGACCATCGATGCCGAGACGCGCGAGCTGCTGGCGCAGACCTTCAACAACGTCAACGAGCAGTTCGGCCGCATGTTCCCGGTGCTGTTCGGCGGCGGCACCGCCAAGCTCGTGATGACCGGCGACGAGATCCTCGACGCCGGCGTGCAGGTGCTGGCGCAGCCGCCGGGCAAGCGCAACAGCACGATCCACCTGCTGTCGGGCGGCGAGAAGGCGCTGACCGCGATCGCGCTGGTGTTCGCGATCTTCCAGCTCAACCCGGCCCCGTTCTGCCTGCTCGACGAGGTGGACGCGCCGCTGGACGACGCCAACACCGAGCGCTACGCCAAGCTGGTGATGGAGATGGCCCGGGCCACCCAGTTCCTCTTCATCAGCCACAACAAGATCGCGATGGAGATGGCGCAGCAACTGATCGGCGTGACGATGCAGGAGCAGGGCGTGTCGCGCATCGTCGCGGTCGACATGGACGCCGCGGTGACCATGGCCCAGGCGGCTTGATGACACCCACCCCAGGAGCGCCCTTGGCGCTCCCCCTCGAGGGGGCGACGCCAGCCGCCTGGCAAAGCCAGCTCCTCGGCGGCCGCTGAGGGTGCAGCGCCACCGGGCCGCGGTGCACTACGATCCGGCTTGTACTGATTTCACAGGCCCTTCGAACAGCGCCGCCGATGCAGTCCGACGAATCACGCCTGCGCAGCACTGCTCGGTCCAGTGTTCGCCAAGCCGTTCTGCAGGTACTGGCTGAGCGCGGGGCGTTGAGCGCACGATGAGCCTGACCACCGCCCTCGTGCTCGCCGCCGTCGCGGTGCTGGCGGCGTTGGCGGCGCACGGTTGGTGGTCGTCGCGGCGCGCGCTGCCGCGCAAGGCGGTGGGGCCGATGCAAGCCGATCCGCTGCCCGAACGGGTCGAACCGACGCTCGGCACGCTGCCGCCGGCCGGCGACGGG
>JALHQP010000085.1 GCA_022841885.1 Aquincola sp.
GAGGCCGGCCGCAACCCCGGCCGCGAGTTGCGACCGGAAGCCCGCGTCGAACGGCCCGCGCAGGTGGTGCTGCCGCCGCGACCCACGGTGCAAGCACCGGTGGCGCCGCAGCGTGAGGCGCAGGAGCGCCGCGAGCGCGGCCGCGACGACGACAGCCGTGTGCGCGACCAGCGCTCGCGCGAGGCCCAGGTCGAGCGGCGCACCGTGCAACCCGCGGTCGTGCAGCCGGTCATGCCTTCGGTGCAACCCGTACAACCCGTACAACCGGCACAGCCGCAGCGCGTGCAGCCGATGCCCCCGCCGACCCGCGTCGAACGCGAAGACCGGGGCGGCCGCGGCGACCGTGGCGAACGGGGTGAACGGGGTGATGACCGCGGCCGTGGGGGCGGCGAGGTCAACCGCGAGCGGCAGAACCGCTGAGCGAAGGCCCTCGGGCCAGCGCCGGGCCGCCCCAAGCAACCCGAGTTCCCCCCGGGGGACGCGAGCAACGCGAGCTGGGGGCCGTCAGCGCGTGGCCAGCAGGGGCCGCAGCACCGGCCACACATTGCCCATCATGATCGGGTGCGCCGCCTCCCGGGGGTGGATGCGGTCGGGCTGAAACAGCACCTCGCTGTCGGGCACGTCGGCCACGCCCTTGAGCAGGAAGGGCACCAGCGCCGCGCCCTCGGCCTTGGCCACGGTGGCGAAGAGGGCCGCGAAGGACTCGCCGTACTGGCGCCCGTAGTTGGGCGGCACCTGCATGCCCACCAGCAGCACGCGCGCGCCGGCGGCCTTGGCGGCGCGCGCCATCGCCGTCAGGTTGTCCTGCGTCATCGCCAGCGGCAGGCCGCGCAAGGCGTCGTTGCCGCCGAGTTCGATCACCACATGGGTCGGCTTGTGCTGGGCCAGCAGCGCCGGCAGGCGCGAGCGGCCACCGGACGTGGTGTCGCCGCTGACGCTGGCGTTGACCACGCGCGCAGTGAGCTTCTCGCGCGCCAGCCGCTGCTCCAGCAGCGCCACCCAGCCCGTGCCGCGCGCCAACCCGTATTCGGCCGACAGGCTGTCGCCGAGCACCAGCACCAGCGCAGGCGCAGGCGCAGCGCCGTGCGAGGGCATCACGGCGGCCATCAGGCCGGCCGCGGCAATGCGGCTACATTGCGCGAGCCACGCGCGGCGCGTGGCCGCGTCAGCCTCGGAACCCAAGCGCTTCATGCCTGCATCGCCCTTTCTGATCGAAGTCGAACATGTCACCAAGCAGGTCGGCGACTCGACCGGGGTGCTGACGATTCTCCACGACATCCACTTCGCGCTCGCGGCGCGCGAGTCGGCGGCCATCGTCGGCGCCTCGGGCTCGGGCAAGAGCACGCTGCTGTCGATCATCGCGGGGCTCGACGTGCCGACCTCGGGCACCGTCAAGCTGGCCGGCAAGGACCTGTTCCAGCTCGACGAGGACGAACGCGCGGCGGTGCGCGCCAAGCGCATGGGCTTCGTGTTCCAGAACTTCCAGCTGCTCGCCCACCTGACCGCCTTGGAGAACGTGATGCTGCCGCTCGAACTGCTCGGCCGGCGCGACGCGCGCGACCATGCGCGCGAGATGCTGCAACGGGTGGGCCTGGGCGAGCGGTTGACGCATTATCCGAAGTTGCTGTCGGGCGGCGAACAGCAGCGTGTCGCGTTGGCGCGCGCCTTCGTCGTCAAGCCGGCGGTGCTGTTGGCCGACGAGCCGACCGGCAGCCTGGACTTCGCCACCGGCGAGCGCGTCATGGAGCTGATGTTCGAGATGAACCGCGAGGCCGGCACGACGCTGCTGCTGGTGACGCACGACCGCGGCATCGCCGCGCGCTGCCAGCAGCAGATCCGTATCGAGGCCGGGCGCGTGGTGCCGGGCGCCACGGCATGAACGGGCTGACCGCGGCACTCGACTACCTGCCGCGCTGGATCGAACACCAGATGCGGCTGACGGAGCAGCCGGGCTGCGCGATCGCCGTCGCGCACAAGGGCAAACTGGTGTTCGAGGCCGCGTTCGGCCACGCCGACCTGTCGCGCGGCGAGGCGCTGACGCCGCGTCATGGCTTTCGCGTCGCGTCGCATTCGAAGACCTTCACCGCGGCGGCGATCCTGCGCCTGCGTGAGTTGCGCCGCTTGCAGCTCGACGACCCGGTGGGCCGCCATCTCGGTGGCCTGCGCGCCGACGTCGGTGCGCTGACGCTGGCACAGCTGGCGGGCCACAGCGCCGGCCTGGTGCGCGACGGCATCGATGCGACGCAATGGTCGCTGCAGCGGCCTTTCCTCGATGAAGCCGCGCTGCGCGAGGACTTGCAGCACGCACCGACGCTCGCCGCCGGCACACGCTTCAAGTACTCGAACCATGGCTACGGTCTGCTCGGCCTGACGATCGAGGCCGTGACCGGCGAGCGCTACGCCGACTGGGTGCAGCGGGAGATCGTCGAGGCCTCGGGCCTTCAGGAGACCGTGCCCGATGTGCACGCGATGCCGCGCCGCATGAAGCTCGCGAAACTGGCGCGGGGCCACAGCGCCAAGCAACCGCTGGGACGGCGGGTTGCGATCGACGTCGGCATGTCGACCCAGGCGCTGGCGTCGGCCACCGGCTTCGTCAGCACGGCCGCCGACCTGGCCCGTTTCTTCGGCAGCCTCGCGCCGGACGCGCGCTCGAGCGTGCTGTCGCCCGCCAGCCGGCGCGAGATGGCACGCCGCCAGTGGCGCAGCGAGCACGACAGCAGCGGACGTTGGTACGGGCTGGGGCTGATCGCGGGCAGCGCCGGCGCCTGGGACCATGTGGGCCACAGCGGCGGCTTTCCGGGCGTGATCACGCGTACTGCCTGCGTGCCCTCGCAGCAGCTCGCGGTGTCGGTGCTGACCAATGCCGCCGACGGGCTGTCGCACCCATGGCTCGACGGTTCGCTGCAGCTGCTGCAGGCGTATGAGAAGGGCGGCGCACCCTCGCGCCGCACGGCGCCGTGGCAGGGCCGCTTCTGGAACCTGTGGGGCGCGGTCGACCTGTTGCCGATGGCCGGCCAGCGCGTGCTGCTGGCCACACCAGGGCTCGCGAATCCGATGCTCGATGCGAGCGAGGTCGAGGTCGAAGCGCCGGACCGTGGCCGCGTCGTGCTCGGCGGCGGCTTCGCGCAGCATGGCGAGCCGGTGCGCCTGGAGCGTGATGCGCGCGGGCGCATCGTGCGCCTGTGGCATGGCGGCATGCTGCTGCAGCCCGAGGCGCCGACGCGGCGCGCACTGCGGCAGCGCTCGCTCTAGAGCGGCGGCAAGCCGAGGAACTCGAGTACTGGCGGCAGCGTGAGTCCCGGGCTCTCCTCTTGCGGCACATGCCCGAGGCCGAACAGTATGACGGCGCGTGAGCCGCGGATGTCGGCCTCGAAGCGGCGCGCCAATGACGCGGGCACTAGGCGGTCGTCCTCTCCCCATAGGATCAGCGTCGGTTGGGTCAGCGCCTTGATGCGCTCGGCATGGGCGCCCATCTCAAGCTGACGCATGCGCAGGCCGAGAGCGCGGCGGTTGCCCTCCCGCAGCGTCAGCTCGAAGTAGCGGTCGACCAGCGGTTCGGTCACCAACGAGGGGTCTGCATACACGCTGAGCAGGCTCTGTGCCACCAGCGCTCGCGGCAGCAGGTGCTCACCGATGCGGTTCAGAACCGGCGTGGACGCGATGCGAAAGCCCAGCGGCACGGCGTCGGGCTCGAACGCATAGCCGGTGGCGTCGACCAGCACCAGGCGCTCGACACGCTCGGGTGCCAAGCTGGCCACGCGCCAAGCCACTTCGCCGCCGAGCGAGTTGCCACCGAGCACCACGCGCGGCAGCTTCAACGCGTCCATCACGTCGAGCACGAAGCGCGCATAGGTGTCACCGCGGTAGTCGTCGGGCGCGTATTGGCCGGTGAACGGCCCAGTGAGGCCGAAGCCCGGCAGGTCGAGTGTGATGACGCGCCTCGACCGGCCAAGCACCGCGGTCCAGCCCTCCCAGGTGTGCAGGCTGGCCGAGGTGCCGTGCAGCAGCACGATCGGCGCCGGGTCGCCGCGCGGTCCCACGTCGCGCAGGTGCACGACCTGGCCCTTGACCTCGACGAAGTCCGATGGCGGCGGCGCCCAGCGCGCCACCAGCGACTGCACCGGGCGGTCGGGGGCACGCGACAGCGCGACCGCGAGGGCGCTGAGCATCAACAGCAGGCCGGCCAGGCGCAGCAGCGTGGCACTCATGCGCAGCTCAAGTCGGTGTCGAGTGACTCGCGTTCGTCGAACACGAAACAGCGGCCGTGCCAGTGGCGGCCACCGGCTTGCTCGAGGTAACGCAGGATGCCGCCGTCGAGCTGCCACACGTTGTCGACACCGGCAGCGCGCAACGCCAGCGCGGCCTTCTCGCAGCGGATGCCGCCAGTGCAGTAGGTGACGACGGTGCGGCCATCGAGTGCGTCGCGGTGCGCGGCCGCTGCGGCCGGGAAGTCCGAGAACTTCGCGAGCCGCCAGTCGAGCGCGCCGTCGAAGGCGCCCGCGTCGACCTCGAAGCCGTTGCGCGTGTCGAGCATTGCGATCGGGCGGCCGGTGTCGTCGCAGCCCGCGTCGAGCCAGCGCGCCAGCGTGGCCGCGTCGAGCGCCGGTGCACGGCCCGCGGCCGGGCGCACCTGCGCCTGGTTCATGCGGATGATCTCGCGTTTGATCTTCACCTTCAGGCGGCGGAACGGCAGTGTGGCGCTGACGCTTTGCTTGACGTCGAGCGCGACGAAGCGCGGGTCCGCGCGCAGGCCGGCCAGCCACGCGCGGGCCGCGTCCGGCGCACCGGCCACGAACAGGTTGATGCCTTCTTCGGCCAGCAGCACCGTGCCCTTGAGGCCGGCGGCCTGGGCGGCGTCGAACAGGCGCTGGCGCAGCGAGGCCAGGTCGTCGAGCGCCACGAAGCGGTAGGCGCTCAGGTTCAAGAAGGCGGCAGACACGCCGAAATTCTACGGAGCACACCGCACAATGCCCCCATGACCGCCGCGACCTCGCGCAACGCCGCCACCGGCCTGGTGCTGATGGGCGGCGGTGCGCGCGCGGCCTACCAGGTGGGCGTGCTGCGTGCGCTCGGGCGCATCCGGCGCGAGGTGGGGGCGCCGCGCGAGAACCCCTTCGGCATCATCGCCGGCACCTCGGCCGGCGCGATCAACGCCGCGGCCATCGCCTGCCAGGCCGACCGTTTCGACCTCGCGGTGGCCGGGCTGGTGAACGTATGGCGGCACTTCCGTGCCGAGCAGGTCTACCGCGCCGACGCCTTCGGCGTGGTGCGCACCGGTGCGCGCTGGCTGACGATGCTGACGATGGGCTGGGCGCTGGCGCGCTGGCGCCGGGCCAGCCCGCGCTCGCTGCTCGACAACTCGCCGCTGGCCGAACTGTTGGCGCAGGTGGTGGCGGTGGACCGGCTGCCCGCGCTGCTGAACGAGGGCCACCTGCGCGCGCTGGCGGTCACCGCGTCGAGCTACACCAGCGGCAACCACGTCACCTTCTGCCAGACCGCCTGGCCCTTCGAGCCCTGGCTGCGATCGCAGCGCATCGCGGTGCCGGCCACCATCGGCGTCGAGCACCTGCTCGCCTCGGCGGCGATCCCCTTCGTGTTCCCGGCCGCCGAGCTGGTGATGGGCGAGCAGCACGAGTGGTTCGGCGACGGCTCGATGCGCCAGTCCGCACCGCTGTCGCCTGCCGTGCACCTGGGCGCCGAGCGCGTGTTCGTGATCGGCGCCGGGCGCCTGCACGAGCCGCCGGGCCAGCGCCGCGGCGACGGCGCCTACCCGAGCCTGGCCCAGGTGGCCGGACACGCACTGTCGAACATCTTCCTCGACGCGCTGGCCGTGGACATCGAGCGCGCACAGCGCATCAACCGCACGCTCGACCTGCTCGACCCCGCGGTGCGTGCGCGCTCGCCGCTGCGTCCGGTCGAGATCCTCGTGATCGCGCCGAGCCAGCGCCTGGACGACATCGCGGCTCGCCACATCGAGTCGCTGCCGCGGCCGGTGCGCTCGCTGCTGCGCGGCATGGGCGTCAGCCAGGCCAGCGCTGCGCAACCCGGCGGCCAGGGCGGTGCGGCGCTGGCGAGCTACCTGCTGTTCGAACAGGGTTTCACGCGCGAGCTGATCCAGCTCGGCATGGAAGACACGCTGGCCCGGCGCGACGACATCCTGCGCTTCTTCGACTGGCCCGACGTGGCGCTGCCGGCCGAGCAGCGCGACGAGTCGCCGACGCACTGGGGCTCGCTGGACACGCAGCTGTAGCACGCGCGGGTGCCCGGAGGGCGGTGCCCGGCACCCGATAATGGGTCATGCCCGCGTCCTTCGTCCACCTGCGCACCCACTCGGAGTATTCGGTCGTCGACGGCACGTTGCGCGTCGACGCCGCGGTGGCGGCGGCCGCGCGCGACGGCCAGCCGGCCTGCGCCATCACCGACCTGTGCAACCTGTTCGGCGCCGTCAAGTTCTACGGTGCCGCGCGCAAGAAGGGCGTCAAGCCGATCATCGGCTGCGACCTCTGGATGGAACCGGAGCCGGGCCGCGCCGGCGACAAGCAGACGAGCCGCCTGCTCGTGCTGGTACAGGACGGGCAGGGCTACCTGAACCTGTGCCGGCTGCTGGCCCAGGCCTGGACCGGCAACGTGCAGCGTGCGCAGGCCTTCGTGAAGTGGGAGTGGCTGGAGGCACATGCGCAGGGGCTGCTCGCGCTGTCCGGCGCCGACGGCGGTGCGGTCGGCCAGGCCCTGCTGGCCGGCGACGAGGAGCGAGCGCAGGCGCTGGCGCAGCGCCTGTCGACGATCTTCCCGCAGCGCTTCTACATCGAGCTGCAGCGCGCCGGGCTGCCGACCCACGAGCGCCATGTGCGGGCGGCGGTGCCTTTCGCCGCGCGCCTGAAACTGCCGCTGGTGGCCACGCACCCGGTGCAGTTCCTCGAGCCCGATGACTTCGAGGCGCACGAGGCGCGCGTCTGCGTGGCCGAGGGCGAGACGCTGGCCAATCCGCGGCGCATCAAGCGCTTCACGCCCGAGCAGCATTTCAAGACGCAGGCGCAGATGCAGGCGCTGTTCGCCGACCTGCCGGTGGCTCTGGCCAACAGCGTGGCGATCGCCCAGCGCTGCAACCTGCAGCTCACGCTCGGCAAGCCGCAACTGCCGGACTTTCCGACCCCGGGCGGGATCCCGATCGAGCGGCACTTCCGCAGCGCGTCGCACGCCGGCCTGGAGCAGCGTCTGGCGCAGCTCTATCCCGACCCGGCCAGGCGTGAGCGAGAACGGCCGCGCTACGTGCAGCGCCTGGACTTCGAGCTCGACACCATCGTCAAGATGGGCTTCCCCGGCTACTTCCTGATCGTGGCCGACTTCATCCAATGGGCCAAGGCCAACGGCTGCCCGGTGGGACCGGGCCGCGGCTCGGGCGCGGGGTCGCTGGTGGCGTACTCGCTGTTGATCACCGACCTCGACCCGCTCCAATACGACCTGCTGTTCGAGCGCTTCCTGAACCCGGAGCGGGTGTCGATGCCCGACTTCGACATCGACTTCTGCCAGGCCAACCGCGAGCGCGTCATCGACTACGTGAAGGCCAAGTACGGGCGCGACGCGGTGAGCCAGATCGCCACCTTCGGCACCATGGCCGCCAAGGCCGCGCTGCGCGACGTGGGCCGCGTGCTCGGCATGGGGTATGGCCACGTCGACTCGATCGCCAAGCTGGTGGTGGCGCCGCCGGGCAAGACGGTGACGCTGGCCAAGGTGCCGGACGAACCCGAGGACGGCGTGATCTACGCGCGCCGCGAAGAGCCGGAGATCGACCGCCGCGAGGCCGCCGAGGAAGAGGTGGCCGAGTTGCTCGCGCTGGCCACGCGCGTCGAGGGCATCGTGCGCAACGTCGGCATGCATGCCGGCGGCGTGCTGATCGCGCCGGGCCGCATCACCGACTTCTGTCCTCTATACCAGCAGCCCGGCAGCGACAGCGCCGTCAGCCAGTTCGACAAGGACGATGTCGAGGCGATCGGCCTGGTGAAGTTCGACTTTCTGGGCCTGGCCACGCTGACGATCCTCGAGCAGGCCAAGGACCTCGTCCGCGCACGGCGCAAGGGCCGCGAGAACTTCGACTACGCGCAGTTGCCGCTCGACGACGCGGCCACCTACCGCGTGTTCGCCGAAGGCAAGACCGAAGCGGTATTCCAGTTCGAATCGCGCGGCATGCAAGGCATGCTGCGCGACGCCAAGCCCACGCGCCTGGAAGACCTGATCGCGCTCAATGCGATGTTCCGCCCCGGGCCGATGGAGAACATCCCGATGTTCTGCGCCCGCAAGCACGGGCGCGAGCCGATCGAGTACCCGCATCCGCTGCTCGAAGGGCTGCTCGCGGAGACCTACGGCATCTTCGTCTACCAGGAGCAGGTGATGCAGGCCGCGCAGGTGCTGGGCGGCTACTCGCTCGGCGGCGCCGACCTGCTGCGCCGCGCGATGGGCAAGAAGAAGGCCGAGGAGATGGCGCAGCAGCGCGAGATCTTCCGCGCCGGCGCGGCGAAGAACGGCATCGACCAGGCCAAGGCCGACGAGGTCTTCGACCTGATGGAGAAGTTCGCGGGTTATGGCTTCAACAAGAGCCATGCCGCGGCGTACGCGCTGCTGGCGTACCACACGGCGTGGCTGAAGGTGCACTGCACGGCCGAGTTCTACGCCGCGAACATGACGGTGGAGCTCGACAGCACGGACAAGTTGAAGCTGCTGCTCGCGGACGCCAAGCAGTTCGGCGTCAGCTTCGAGCCGCCCGACGTGAACCGCGGCGCCTACCGTTTCGAGCCGGTCAGCGACACCGTGGTCCGCTACGGACTGGGTGCCATCAAGGGCACGGGGCAGGGCGCGATCGAGGCGATCATCGCCGCCCGCGACGGCACCGGCGCGCACGAGGGCGAGGGCGGTGGGCCGTTCCGCAGCCTGTTCGACTTTGCCGCGCGTGTCGACCGCCAGCGCGTCAACAAGCGCGTGGTCGAGGCGCTGATCAAGGCCGGCGCCTTCGACGCCCTGCATCCCGACCGTGCCGCGGCACTCGCCAGCGTGGGCCTGGCTTTCGACTGGGCCGACACGCAGGACGTCAACGAGCACCAGGGGGGGCTGTTCGACTTCGACGACTCGCATGCCGCGAGCACGCAGGAGCCCTCGCTCGTCAAGACCGAGCCCTGGAGCATCAAGGAGCGGCTGACGGCCGAGAAGACGGCACTCGGCTTCTACCTGTCGGGCCACCTGTTCGAGGAGTACGCGCCCGAGGTGCGGCTGTTCGCGAAGAAGTGCATCGCCGACCTGGTGGACAGTCGCGAGCCGCAGTTGCTGGCCGGCATCGTCAGCGACCTGCGCGTCGTCAACGGCGCGCGAGGGCGTACCGCGATCTTCCGCCTCGACGACGGCAGCGAGTACATCGAGGCGGTGGCTGCCGAGGAGCTGTACGACGCGAACCGTGAACGCCTGAAGGAAGACGAGTTGGTGGTGATCCAGGGCAAGGTGCAGAACGACCGCTTCAGCGGCGGGTTGCGTCTGCAGGTCCACTCGGTGTGGGACCTGCCGTCGGCGCGGGCGCGGTTCGGTCGTTATCTCAGCGTCGCGGTGAACGGCAAGCCGCCGCCGGTGGCCGACGTGATCCGCACCTGGCCGCCGAAGAGGGTGGAAACCGACCAGGGCGAGTTGCAGCAGGGCCTGGCGATCCGGCTGCAATTGCAGCGCGAGCGCGCGGAAGGCGTGCTTGACCTCGGCGAGGCCGCACGCTTCTGGCCGAGCGACGAGGCGCTGGCGCGCTGGAAGACACTGGCGCACGAGGGGCGGGCTGCGGTGGTGTACGAATGACCGTGCCGGTCAACGTCATCTGCATGAAATGGGGGCGCCTGTACGGCCCCGAGTACGTGAACCACCTGCGCGCTGGCGTCGCGCGGCATCTGGCGCGGCCGCACCGCTTCGTCTGCTTCACCGACGATGCGACGGGGCTGTCGCAGGACGTGGAGGCCCTGCCGTTGCCGGACCTCGGCCTGCCGCCGGGCCATACCGACACGCGCTGGCAAAAACTCGCGGTGTTCCGCGCGTCGCTGGCGGACCTGAGCGGCCCGACGCTCTTCCTCGACCTCGACCTGGTGATCGTCGACGACCTCGAGCCCTTCTTCGACCGGCCCGGGCGCTTCTTCATCGTGCGTGACGACGACCTGTTCCGTCGCAAGCCGCTGCGCAAGCTGAATCCGGCGCGCGACCGTTTCCTGCACAGCGTGGGCAATTCGTCGGTGTTCCGCTTCGAGATCGGTGCGCAGACCTATGTCCTCGACGCTTACCTGGCCGACCCCAAGGCGGCCACCGCGGCCTACGAGATCTCGCAGCAGTTCCAGAGCGCCCAGCTCGCTGCGCACGGCGACCTGCACTACTGGCCGTCCGGCTGGTGCGTGAGCTTCAAGAACGCCTGCGTGCCGCGCGGCCTGCCGAGCTACTGGCGCGACCCCGTGGTGCCGCCGGGCGCGAAGATCGTGGTCTTCGCCGGCGAACCGAAGATGGGCGACGTGCTGGCCGGCGGCGGCCACAAGTGGTACCGCCGCATCGGCAGCGTCGACTGGCTGCGCCGCGCATGGCAAGGAGCCGCGGCGTGAAGCAGGTGGTCTGCGTCAAGTGGGGCACGATGTACGGCCCCGAGTACGTGAACCGGCTCTACGCCATGGTCGCGCGCCACCTGACGCCGCCGTTTCGCTTCGTCTGCCTGACCGACGACCGCGCGGGCATCCGTGCCGAGGTCGAGTGCCACGACCTGCCCGAGCTCGGTGTGCCGCACCCGCAGCGCACGATGGGCAAGTGGCGCAAGCAGGTGCTGTGGGGCCACAGCGTGCCCGGGCTCGAGACGGGGCAGCCGGCGTTGTTCATCGACCTCGACTCGGTGATCGTCGGGCCGTTGGATGACTACTTCGCGATCGGCGCACCGGGTGATGTGTACGTGGCACGCAACTGGGCGCGGCCGCTCGAGAAGCTGGGCCAGACCTCGGTCTTCCGCTTCCCGGTCGGCGGCAACGCGCATGTGCTGGAGGCCTTTCGCGCCGATGCGCAAGGCATCGCCGACAAGTACCGCTTCGAGCAGCACTACGTGACGGCAGCGGTGACCGGCGGCGTCAAGTTCTGGCCCGAAGCCTGGACCCGGCACTTCCGGCTGCACTGCCTGCCGCCATTTCCGCTGCGCTACTTCCGCGCCGCGCGCCTGCCGCGGGAGGCACGCATCGTGACCTTCCCGGGCGGCCCGAACCCCGACGACGTGATGGTGGGGCGCTGGAACAAGCGCGTGCCTGCGTTCGCGTCGCGCTGGCAGCACCTGTGCGCCACCTTCACCGGCCCGCGCGTCGACGACTCGGCGCGGCGGCACCTGCAGCGCTTCGTGTTGCCGGTACGATGGATCGAGGAGCACTGGCGCGAGTAGCGCCCGACGCCATGGACAAGCCGATGATCATCGTGGGCACGGCCCTGCTGGCCGAGCAGATCCACTTCTACTTCGCGCAGCAGCAGGGCCGCCGCGTCGAAGCCTTCGCGGTCGACGCCGAGTACCTGCGCGAGGACCGGTTCTGCGGTGCGCCGGTGCTGGAATTCGAGGAGGCGCTGCGGCGCCACCCGCCGGCGACGCACGAACTCTTCATCGCGATCGGTTTCCTCGCCACCGAGGCGCGCAAGCGCAAGTTCGACCTGCTGCGTGCGCGCGGCTACACGCTGCCGAGCTATGTGCACCCGAGCGCCTGGGTGGCCGAGAACGTGCGTGTCGGGGCCAACACGCTGATCCAGGAGCAGGCGGTGGTGGCGCCGTTCGCGCGCCTCGGCGAGGACGTGTTCCTGTGCCCGCAGGTCGGCATCAACCACCATACCCGCGTCGGCGACCACTGCTTCTTCGCGCCCGCTGCGGTGGTCGCCGGCGACGCCGAGATCGGCGAGCAGTGTTTCATCGGCGCCAACGCGACGATCCGTGATCGCGTCAAGATCGGTGCGCGCTGCGTGATCGGCGCCGGCGCTGTCATCATGCACGACTGCCCCGAGGGTGGCGTCTATCCCGCGGCCCGCACCGAACGCCGCGACTGACAGGAGTGTCGATGGAACCGTTCAACCGCCCCTACATGACCGGCCGCGAGTTCGTCTACATCGCCGAGGCGCATGCCAACGGCATGCTCGCAGGCGACGGCCCGTTCACCAAGCACTGCCACGAGCACCTGCAAAAGCAGTTTGGCGTGCACGCGGCGCTGCTCACGCACTCGTGCACGGCGGCACTCGAGCTGAGTGCGCTGCTGGCACGCATCGAGCCGGGCGACGAGGTCATCATGCCCTCGTACACCTTCACCTCCACGGCCAATGCCTTCGTGCTGCGCGGCGGTGTGCCGGTGTTCGTGGACATCCGGCCCGATACGCTCAATCTCGACGAGACGCTGGTCGAGGCCGCGATCACGGCGCGCACCAAGGCCATCGTGCCGGTGCACTACGCGGGCGTGGCCTGCGAGATGGACACGCTGCTGGACATCGCGCGCCGGCACCGGCTGATGGTGATCGAAGATGCTGCGCAGGGCGTCGGCTCCGCCTACCACGGCAAGCCGCTGGGTTCGCTGGGCGACCTCGGCTGCCTGAGCTTTCACGAGACCAAGAACGTGATCTCGGGCGAGGGCGGGGCGCTGCTGACCAACGACGAGGCGCTGGCCGCGCGCGCCGAGATCATCCGCGAGAAGGGCACCAACCGCAGCGCCTTCTTCCGCGGCCAGGTCGACAAGTACACCTGGGTCGATGTCGGTTCGTCCTACCTGCCGGGCGAGCTGATCGCCGCCTTCCTGTGGGCGCAGTTGCAGCAGGGCGACGACATCACGCGCCGCCGCCTGGGCATCTGGCGCCACTACCACGAGGCGCTGGCACCGCTGGAGGAGCGCGGCTGGCTGCGGCGGCCGATCGTGCCCGCGGGTTGCGTGCACAACGCGCACATGTACTACGTGCTGCTGCCCTCGCTCGCCGCGCGCCAGGAGGTGATCCGACGCATGCGCGAGCGCGGCGTGAGCCCGGTGTTCCACTACGTGCCGCTGCACTCGGCGCCCGCGGGTCTGCGCTTCGGCCGCACGGCCACGCCGATGACGCACACCGACACGCTGTCCGAGCGGCTGCTGCGCCTGCCGCTTTGGATCGGTGTCGACCGCGAGCTGGTCATCGATACCTTCAGCAGCGTCTGCGCCGAGGTGTGCGGCAGCCGATGAAGATCGTCCACCTCGCGCGCGACGAGAAGTTCATTCCGTTGATGCGCGAGCTGTTCGAGCTCGCGTTCCCGGGCTGCAACCATTGGCTGATCGCGCGCCGCAGCCGCGCCGCCTTGAAGTTCGTTGCGCCCGGGCCCAGGGTGCAGGACCGCGCGGAGTGGTGGTTCCGCACGCCGCTGGTCGCGCGCGACGTGGCCGGCGCCGACGCCATCGTCGCGCACAGCATGACGACGATCTTCGCCAACGCGATCCGGCGCGCGCCGGATCGCGCGCGCGTGGCCTGGCTCGGCTGGGGCTACGACTACTACCCGCTGCTGACGTCGCAGCTCGGGCCGGCCTTGCTGCCGCAGACGCGCGCACTCGTCGGCGCCGACGACGAGGCACCGCAGGAAAAGACCATGGCGCTGACGGCCATCGCGCCGCGCCTGCACAGCTTCTGCGTGCTGCCGCCCGAGGTGCCGCTGCTGCGGCGCGCCGTGCCTGGCCTGGTGGCGGCGCACCACGAGCTGCCGCTGTTCACCACCGAGGACGTGTTCGAGCGCGGCGCCGCGTCGATGGCGGGCCCGGACGTGCTGGTCGGCAACTCGGCCACGGCGTCGAACAACCATGTCGAGGCGTTCGAGTCGCTGCGCGGGCGCGTGAAGGAGGGGCGGGTCATCGCCCCGCTGTCGTACGGCAACCTGGACTACGGGCGGCAGGTGGCCGAGGTCGGCACGCGGCTGTTCGGCAAGCGTTTCGATCCGTTGACGCAATGGATGCCGCTCGACGAGTACAACCGGCGCATCGGCGACTGTGGCTTCGTCGTGATGAACCACCGGCGCCAGCAGGCGGTGGGCAACATCGGCGCGGCGCTGTTCAAGGGCGCTACGGTGTATCTGCGGCCCGAGAACCCGCTGACCGCGTTCTACCGCGACCTCGGCATCCACCTGCGCAGCACTGACGAGCTCGTGGCGGGCACGGTGCCGCTCGAAGCTCTGGCCGACGCCGAGCGCGCTGCCAATCGTGAACGCATCGGCGCGCACTACGCGCGCCCGCGGGTCGTACAGGCGATTCGCGACCTGCCAGCCCTGCGTGGCTGAATCGGGCGCTACTCGCGCCAGTGTTCGGCGATCCAGGGCGCCGGCAGCGGGCGCCGCCAGGCATGCGTCGAGCGGCCCTCGATCGCGTCGGGCGGGTTGATCACGCCGTGGAAGATGAGGATGCGGGCCCCTGCGGGGACCGACGGTGCGCGCAGGTAGTTCAGCGGCCAGCGCGGGATGCAGTGGTACTTCCAGCTCGCGCACCAGGCGGCTGGCCAGTAGGCGAGCTTGCCCTGCTCATGAATCACCTCCGACAGCCAGGCCTGCTCGTTGCGCAGGCGCGCGCGCACGCGCTCGTGCTCGCGCCGGAAGCGCTCCAGCACTTCCGGGTGCGTGCCGAGCTCGAAGCGGTAGACCGACGAGTTGCCGGTGATGCGCCAGGGCCGCTTCCAGTCGTGGATGATGAGGAAGTCGCCCGGCTGCTCGAAGAAGGGCGTGATGTCGTCGACGATCACGACGTCGAGGTCGAGGAACAGCGCGGTGCCCTTCAGTCCGTGCAGGTCGGCGGCGAAGGTGGTGAGTTTGGTCCAGCCGCGCTCGGGGATGCCGTCGGGCAGGGCGAGGGCCGGGATCGGCAGGCACTGCACCTCGGCGCGCACGCCGTCGCTGCGGTCGGTCAGGCAGACGAAGCGGAAGTCGCCGCGCAGGTGGCGTCGCACCATCGCATAGAGCCGGTTCACGTACTCGGGGCCGTACTTGGTGCCCCACTTCATGCACAGGATGGTGCGCTGCGGCGTCGAGTCGCTCATTGATCTTCGAGGCGCTGCGGCGGAAAGGTGTCCCAGCCCAGGCAGCCCGGGCATTGCCAGAACCAGCGCTGGGCCTCGAAGCCGCAGGCCGCGCAACGGTAGCGCGCCAGCGGCGCCGCCGCGCGTTCGACGATTTCGGCCAGCGCGAGCCCGGTGGGGTCGTCCTGCGCGCGGTCGCGCAACACGGCCGCTGCACTCGACAGCGAAGGCTGGCGACCGAGTTCGTCGAGCCGGCGTTCACGCGCCCGCTCGGGACTGCCTTCAAGCGCCACGATGGCGTGCAGCAGCTCGGACGAGGGCTGCTGCGCGTGCTGCGCGATCAGTGCCGCCAGCGCCTCGCCCGACAGGGCTGCGGCCTTGGCGCTGGCTGCGTACTCGGCGGCCACCAGCGTGAAAGCGCCCGGGTGGCGCTGGCGCAACTCGTTCCACGCGGCCACGGCATCGGCGTGCCGGCCGGAGCGCGCCAGGCGCTGGCCGGTCTGGACCCAGGGCCGCGCCGAGCCGCCGGACGCGTCGCGTGCGCGCTGCAG
>JALHQP010000086.1 GCA_022841885.1 Aquincola sp.
CTGCCGCGAGCGCCGGGCACCTGCGCGGGCCGCACGATGCGCCAGTCGAAGCGCTGCTCCAGTTCCGGGCCGACCGGGCGGCCGCGCGGGTCCACCCTGCGATAGCCGACGATGACCCAGTGCTCGTCCGGCGGCGGGCCGAAGCGCAGCGGCCGCAGCGTCATCGTCTGCAGGGCCGCGACACGCCGCGTGTCGGCGCGACCGCCCCAGCTCGTCTCGCTCCAGCGCTCGACGGCGCGATCGATGGGCACGCCATTCCACGACACCACCTGCACGCCGGCGCGGAAGCGCCGGTCGATGTGGCGCAGGCGATGTTTCACGACCTTGGTGATCAGGTAGCTCGGCGACTGCGGATCGCCGTACATCTCGAGCTGGAACGGCAGCACCGCCGTGGTGTCCTCGAGCGAGCGCGGGCCGGTGTACGCGGTGTGCGCGTCGCGCAGCCGGGCCAGCGTGTCGGCCAGGTCGAGGTGGAAGGCCTGGTCGCTCAGGCTGTCGGCCTGCGAACGCAGCACGCGCAGCCGTTGCAGCGGGTCGATGCCGTAGCGCGCGCGCTTGAGCGGCAGGTGGGCGTACACGCCTTCCATCACACGCTCGATGCCGTCGAGCAGGCGCACGCGCTCGCCACGAGACAACGTGCCCGGGGCCACGAACGGGCCGCTCAAGACCTCGCGTGCCGCGGCACGGCGCCTCGACGGGGTCGCTTCGGCGGCGCCCTTGTGGCGGACCGCCTTCTCGCACTCGGCGTAGTCGTAGCCGCGTTGGGCGCTGGTCGTCTTCTGGCGCGTGGCCATGGGCGGTCTCCGGCAGCGGGGACGGCGCATTGTGGCGCCGCCGCGGGCCGCGCGGATCCCCTAGGCGCCGACGCGGTGCCTCACTCCACCTTGCCGATGCGCTTGACCGCGTCGCCCATCCGCGCGGCGTCGGTGTCCCAGTAGCGCTGGAACTCGGGGGCGTCGAGGTACTCGACCGGGCTGCCGGCGCGGCCGATGGTCTGCAGCACCTGCGGGTCGGTCGCGGCCTTGCGCGCAGCCTCGCGCAGCCGGGCGACGATGGGTTCGGGCGTGCCGGCGGGCACGAACAGTGCCGACCATTGCGCAAAGGTCACCGCGTGGCCGGCCTGCGTCAGGCTCGGCACCTCGGGCAGGGCGGCCAGCGGCTTGTCGCCCCAGTGCGCCAGCGCACGCAGCTTGCCGGCGCGGATGTGCTGGGCCACCGAGGCCGGCCCGGTGGACAGCGCGTCGACCTGGCCGCCCAGCAGCGCCAGCACCGCGGGCCCCGCGCCGGTGTAGGGGATGTGGGTCATGCGAAAGCCGGCGTGGGCCTTGAGCATCTCCATCGGCACATGCATCGTGCCGTAGTTGCCCGAGCTGCCGTAGTTGTAGCGGCCGGGCTGCGTCTTCAGGTCGGCGACGAACTCGGCCAGGGTCTTCCACGGCGCCTCGGCGCGCACCACCAGCACCGTCGGGTCGGCGGTGAAGCGCGCGATCGGCTTGAACTGGTCGATCGTGAACTGCGGCCGGCGTGCGAGCAGCTTGTCGGCCTCGGGCAGGATCGAGATCGACGACAGGCTGAGCAGCACGGTATAGCCGTCGGCCGGCGCGCGCGCGGCCGCGCCGATGCCGGTGGCGCCGCCGGCGCCGGCCCGGTTCTCGACCAGCACCTGCTGCTTGAGTTCGCGCGCCAGCGACTCGGCCACCGGCCGCGCCACGGTGTCGGCCACGCCGCCGGGCGGGAAGGGCACGATCATCGTAATCGGCTTGCCCTCGGGCCAGGCGCCTTGTGCGTGCGCGCCCAGCGCGGCGAACAGCCATGCCAACGCAGTGATCCAGTGCGGGGTCGTCGCTTTCATGCCGGGGTCTCCTCGCCGACGAAACGGTTCTCGATCGCGCCGATGCCGCTGACCTCGGCGCGCACCACGTCGCCGGCGCGCAGCCAGCGCGGCGGCGTCATGCCCATGCCCACGCCGGCCGGCGTGCCGGTGGCGATGATGTCGCCCGGCAGCAGCGTGATGCCACGCGAGCAGGTCTCGATCAGGGTCGGGATGTCGAAGATGAACTGGCTCGTCGATGCATCCTGGCGCAGCTCGCCGTTGACGAAGCAGCGCACGCGCAGCGCCTGGCCCGCGAGTTCGTCGGCGCTGACGATCCACGGCCCCATCGGGCAGAAGCTGTCGAAGCTCTTGCCCAGGTCCCACTGCGAGTGGCGCATCTGCACGTCGCGCGCCGTCACGTCGTTGACGATCGTGTAGCCGAACACATGGTCGAGCGCGTCGGCGCGCGCGATGTTGCGGCCGGCGCGGCCGATCACCACCGTGAGCTCGGCCTCGTAGTCGATCTGCTCCGACACCGCGGCGCCGGGCAGGCGCACGGGGGCATGGGGGCCGATCACGGTCTCGGGCACCTTGGTGAAGACGATCGGCCAGGCGTCCACCTTGGCGGTGCTGCCCTTGAACACCGAGTCGCGCAACTCGGCGGCATGCGCGTGGTAGTTGCGGCCGACGCAGAACAGGTTGCGCCGCGGCCGCGGCAGCGGCGCCAGCAGGGCGTGCGGGTCGAGCGCCACGTCCTCGACCGGCTCGGGCCAGCGCGTGCCGCGCGCTTGCGCCTCGATCGCCGGCAGCAGGCCGAGTGCGGCCTCGCCCTCGTACAGGCCGATGCGGCGTGCGTCGTCCGACACGCGGCCGATGCGCGGTCGGCCCTGGTGCATCACGGTGGCCAGGCGCAAACGGCTCTCCTGCAGGCTGCCCAAGTTCGGATCCAAAGGCTACCATTCGCAACCAATTCACGCCCCTGGGTTGACCCGATGACCGACACCGCCGCGCGCCTGCGCGAATCGCTGATCGAGAACCTGCGCAAGCGCACCTGGCGCGTCGGCGACCGCCTGCCGACCGAGCGCGCATTGAGCGAGCAATATGGGCTGAGCCGCTCCACGGTGCGCCGCGTGATGGCGGACCTGAAGCGCCGCCGCCTGATCACGCAGACGGTCGGCAGCGGCACCTATGTCTCCGACGAGGTGCAGCAGGGCCTGGCGTCGATGGTCTCGGCCGCCGCGGCGCAGACCGTGAGCCCGGCCGAGCTGATGAGCGCGCGCCTGCTGCTCGAGCCGGCGCTGATTCCGATGGTGATCGGCAACGCGACGGCGGCCGACTTCGATCGCATGGACGCTTGCAACCACGAGGCCGAGGTGGCCGGCACGCTCGAGGCCTTCGAGCATTGGGACGCGGCCTTGCACGAGGCGATCGCCGAGGCCACGCACAACCGCTTCATCACCGGCGTGTTCCGGCTGGTGAGCGACGCGCGGGCGCAGGGCGAGTGGGGTGTGCTCAAGCTCCGCACGGCGACGCAGGAGCGCCGCCTCGAGTACCAGCGCGAGCACCGTGCGCTGGTCGAGGCATTGCGCCAGCGCGACGCCGAGCAGGCGCGTGCGCTGTGCCTGGCGCACCTGGTGCATGTGCGCGACAACCTGCTGGGGCCCTGACAGGGCCGACCCGCATTGACCCTGGTCGACGCGGCACTCTAGAGTGCTTGCATCGGGCCCAACAAGCCCAATGACGCCCAAGAAGGAGACCGCGTGATGCGTCGAACATCGTTGCGCGCGCTCGCCGCGCTGGCGCTGGCGAGCACCTTGGGTCTGCCCGCCGCGCAGGCCCAGGACTACCCGAACCGGCCGCTGCGCGTCATCGTGCCGTTCTCGCCAGGCGGGGCGGTGGACGGGCCGATGCGCGCCATCGCCGAGCAGCTCGGCCGGCGCCTGAAGCAGCAGGTGATCATCGAGAACCGGCCCGGTGCCGGTGCGACGATCGGCAGCGAGGTGGTGGCCAAGGCCGCACCGGACGGCTACACGCTGCTGCTGGCGTCACAGACCAATGCCATCAGCGCCACGCTGTACAGCAAGCTGGCCTTCAACCCGATCGACGACTTCGTCGGCATCTCGCTGCTCGGGCGCGAGCCCGGCGCGCTGGTGGTGCACCCGTCGCTGCCGGCGAACAACGTGGCCGAACTCGTCGCGCTGGCGAAGAAGGATCCGGGCAAGCTCAACTACGCCTCGTCGGGCAACGGCAGCGGCCAGCATCTGTTCATGGCGATGTTCGCGTCGATGTCGGGCATCCAGCTCACGCATGTGCCCTACAAGGGCAGCGGACAGGCGGTGACCGACCTGCTGGCCGGCACGGTGCCGCTGGCGGTTCCCGGCGCGGCGGCGATGGTCAAGCACATCAAGGCCGGCAAGCTGCGCGCGCTGGCCACCACCGGCGTCGCGCGCTCGCCGCAACTGCCCGACGTGCCGACACTGGCCGAGTCGGGCCTGGCGGGATACTCGGCTTACGTGTGGATGGGCCTGCTGGCGCCCAAGGGCACGCCCAAGGCCATCGTCGACAAGCTGCACGCGGAGCTCAAGGCGGCACTGGCCACGCCCGAGGTGGTGACCTACATGAACGACGCCGGCATCGAGAGCGTGGGCTCGACGCCGGCCGAGATGGATGCCTACTTCCGCGAGGAGCGCGACCGCTGGGCGCGCATCGTCAAGGAAACCGGCGCGAAGATCGATTGAACACAGGAAGCAGGAAGGTCATGGTCACCGGACAGGAACACTGGACCATCAAGAGGACCGCCGATGGCGACGTGAAACTCTTCCTGTGGGAGAAGTTCGTCGGTTCGCCCGACGGCAAGCCGGCCGTGCTGTTCGTGCACGGCTCGTCGATGGCTTCGCAGCCCACCTTCGACCTCACGGTCCCCGGCCGACCGGATTCGAGCGTGATGGACTGGTTCGCCGAGCGCGGCTTCGTCTGCTGGTGTGTCGACATGGAGGGCTACGGCCGTAGCGCGAAGCACCGCGACATCTACTGCGACATCGCCAACGGTGCCGACGACCTGAAGGCCGCCACCGACTACATCGCCGCCACGCGCGGCATCCAGAGCTTCCTCGCCTACGGCATCAGCTCGGGCGCGCTGCGCGCGGCGTTGTTCGCGCAGCGCCACCCCGATCGCATCGCGCGCCTGGCCCTGGACGCCTTCGTCTGGACCGGCGCCGGCGCCCCCACGCTCGAGCAGCGGCGCAAGAAGCTGCCCGAGTTCCTTGCAGCCAGGCGCCGGCCGATCGATCGCGCCTTCGTGCACTCGATCTTCAACCGCGACCATCCGGACTGCGCCGACAAGGCCACGGTCGAGGCCTTCGCCGATGCGATCCTCGCGCTCGACGACTCGATGCCCAACGGCACCTACATCGACATGTGCAGCAAGCTGCCGGTGGTCGACCCCGAGAAGATCACGGTGCCGACGCTGGTGCTGCGCGGCCAGTTCGACGGCATCGCGTCGATGCAGGACCTGATCGACTTCTTCGTCAAGCTGCCCTCGGCCGACAAGCAGTTCACGGTGATGAACGGCATCAGCCACGCCAGCTTCCAGCAGAAGAACTACAAGATGGTCTACCAGATCCTGCACGCGTATTTCACGCAGCCGGCGCCGGCTTACACCTCGGACGCGCACTGACCCGCGGTGTGCCGCGGGCTCGCTCGGTGTGCTGGAACGCACACGCACGCGGCGCCATTGATGCCAGACTGCGCGTGACGAGCAGCGACGAGGAGCCGCCATGCCCTACGCACGACGCAACGCCCTGGGACAGATCGAGAGCCTGCATGCGCAGCCCACGGCGGACGCGAGCGAGCCCGTCAGCGTCGACAGCGACGAGGTGCGGCGCTTTCTCGGCCTGCGGGCCGGCGGCGACAGCTACGAGTCGCTCGACAGGGACTTCGTGCGCGTGCTCGAGGACCTGGTCGACCTGCTGGCGGCCAAGGGGGTGCTCGCGGCCGGCGAGCTGCCGGTGGCGGCGCAGGCCAAGCTGCTGGCGCGCAAGGAACACCGCGAAAGCCGCCAGCGAGGCGCGGATGCGGGCTACATGAACACCGGCTTCGTCACCGTGATCGACGACAGCGCGTTCGGCCAGCTCGCCGACCTGGACATGCCGCCGCGTGAGCGCGGCCCGCGGCCGGCCTGACGCGCTAGTCCAGCGCGAGCACCTGGTCGCCGGGTTCGGCCCGGCAGCCGTCGCCGATCGGCGTCCAGCCACGGCGCAGCACGACCTTCTGCTCGTCGTGGCAGACCTCGAGGCGTGCGGCGGCCGGCAGCTGCTGGCGCACGAAGGCTTCGATCGAGGCGGGCAGGCTGACGCGGAAGCGCCGCGCGTGCAGGTCTTCGATCGGATGGCCGTCGCTGTGCAACCAGGGAATGAAGTTCGCGGCGAGCATCAGCCAGTGCGAGCCGACCTCGACCGGCGCCGGGGCGTAAGCCTGGGCGGCGAGCCAGCGCTGCGCGCTGCGGCGCGCGTCGGCGTCCCCGTCCGGCGCGCCCCAGGCGCTCGCCAGCAGTTCGGCGACCCACTGGTTGCAGTTCTGGTAGCGCGTGTCGAAGGGGTAGGCGTTGGCGCTGTAGCTGCCGGCCAGCAGGCGCAGCGCGCGCGCATCGTCGAGCGCGGCGCGTTCGAGCGCCTCGGCCGCCGCGTTCGGCAGCAGCACGATCGACAGGTAGCCGAGCGAGGGGTCGTCGGTGCCGAACAGGAAACCGGGCAGGCCCTGGTCGAACAGGCGCGGCCGGCGCTCGTCGCAGGCGAAGTAGAGCTGGCGCACTGACCACGGCGCATTGGCGCTGCCCTTCAGGCTGATGCCGGCATGCGAGTAGCGGATGCCGAAGCGACCGAGGTCCAGGCCCGAGCGCGACACGAGTGCGACACGCGCGCCGGAGGCTTCGAGCTCGTTCTTCACGAGGTCGGCCACGCGCAGCAGCCGGTCCTGCTGTGCGGCGTTGAGCGGTGTCGAGCGGCCGCACAGTTGCGGCGAGAGCGCGGCGCACGCGCCGGTGGCCGTCGCGGCGAAGCACAGCGCGGCGAGCGCCGCGCGCAACCGCCTCAAAGCTTGACGGCGCGCGGCTCGATCTCGCGCAGCCAATGATCGGCCAGCACGAGGAAGAAAGGCTCGCGCGCGCGCGTCGCATCGGCCGCATGCGCGAACTCGATGCCGTAGGGCCGCTGGCGCGCGTGCACTGGGTCGCCGGCGGCGAGCGCGCGCGCGGCGAGGGCCTGGCGCGGCAGGTCGAGCGTGAACTCGCCGCTGCCGGCGTCCGGGCCTTCCGCGGCGCGCAGGGTCAGGCGCAGCATGGCAGGGCGCTCGGCCAGCTCGGCCACCTGGATCACGCGGTAGTGGCCGTCGGTGACCTTGGTCTGGCCGGTCGAGCTGTCGCTCGAGCCGCGGAACGAATCCGAGATGCTGGCCAGCGACGCCGAGCCGGCGCTGGAGGCGGACGATCCGGCGCTCGAGGCGGCGCCGCTGATGCTATCGGCATGGACGCTGGTCGCCAGCAGCGCAGCGGCAAGCAGGGAGAGGTACTTCATCGGCGTCGCACTCCAGGCAAGGCGGTTCGCGCGAGCATAGCGCGGCGTGTGCCGGCCTCAGCCAAACGGTCGTACCCCGATCAGCCAAGCGTGCAGCCAGAGTGTGAACACGAGCCAGAGGGCCGCACCGACCGCGACCGTCAACAGGGTGCGCGAGGCCCGGCCCGGCGGGTAGACCGTGCCGGCCGCGCGATCGCGGCGGCGCGCCGCGGCAAAGCTGGCGATCGACCAGACGAGGAAGCTGCCGAACAGCAGCAGGTCGGCCAGCGTGTGGTTGGCCAGCAGGTGCGCGAAGGCCCAGACCTTGACGCCCAGGACCATCGGGTGGTGCACCCGGGCCTTGATGCCGTTGCCCGGCACGTCCTTGGCCGTCAGCAGGACGAAGGCCACCAGGGTGAGCAGCGCGGCCGCATGCGCCGCGCCCGGGATCGGTGTCCACAGCAGCACCGGCTGCGCCCGGGCCTGGCCGTAACCCCACACGATCAGCACGAAGCCGACCAGCGAGGCGACGCTGTACAGGCCTTTCCAGGCGCCGAGGCCGCGCCGCGCGATGAAGGCGCTGCGCCAGCCGTCGGCGACGATGCGCACCGAGTGCACGCCGAGAAAGAGCACGAGTCCGAGGATGAGAAGGCTCATGAACGCATTCTGGAGTGGTCGTTCCAGCACATCCTAGCGTTATCCCCTACAATGTCGCCGCGGCCTCGGGATTTCGAGGCCGCCTTCGTTCATCCCCTCTGACCTCTCGCGCCCCTGGCGCTTCTTGTTTTCGGTTGGCGGCGATGCCTCGGCACCGCATGAAGCGGTGCCCGTACCGAGACAGAGAGATCATCGATGAGCTTCGATTCCCTGGGCCTGCCCGTGGCCCTGACGCGTGCTGTTGCCGACGCCGGCTACGCCCAACCGACCGACGTGCAGGCGCGCGCCATTCCGGCCGCGCTGGCCGGCGCCGACCTGCGCGTGTCCTCGTCCACCGGCAGCGGCAAGACGGCCTCCTTCGTGCTGCCCGCGCTGCAGCGCGTGCTCGCCGCGCGCGGCGACATGAGCAAGCGGCGCGAGAAGGGCGTCGTGCACGGCCCGCGCGTGCTGGTGCTGGCACCGACGCGCGAACTGGTGCTGCAGGTGGCCAAAGCCGCCGACGCCTACGGCCGCCACATCCCCGGCCTGCGTGTGGCCACCGTCGTCGGCGGCGTGCCCTACGGCGCGCAGCTCAAGGCGCTGCGCGGCCCGCTGGACCTGCTGATCGCCACGCCCGGCCGCCTGATGGACCACATGGCCAACGGCAAGGCGGTGCTCGCCAACGTCGAGATGCTGGTGCTCGACGAGGCCGACCGCATGCTCGACATGGGCTTCATCGACGACATCAACCACATCGCCTCGTTCCTGCCGCCGAAGCGCCAGACCGTGATGTTCAGCGCCACCTTCGCCGGCCAGGTCGGCCAGCTCGCGAAGAACATGCTCAAGCCTGACGCGCAGACGATCGCCGTGGCCACGCACACCGACACGCACGAGAACATCGAACAGCGCCTGCACTGGGCCGACGACACGCGCCACAAGCACGCCCTGCTCGAGCAGCTGCTGGCCGACCGCGACCTCGACCAGGCGCTGGTGTTCACCAGCACGCAGCGCGATGCCGACTGGCTGGCCGATCGCCTGGCCGAGATCGGCCACCAGGTGGCCTCGCTGCACGGCGGCATGCCGCAGGGCCGGCGCAACCGCGTGCTGCAGGGCCTGCGCTCGCGCCACCTGCGCGTGCTGGTGGCCACCGACGTGGCCGCGCGTGGCATCGACGTGCCGACCATCAGTCACGTCATCAACTGGGGCCTGCCGATGAAGGCCGAGGACTACGTGCACCGCATCGGCCGCACCGGCCGCGCCGGTCGCCAGGGCCTCGCCGTCACGCTGGCCGAGGCGATGGACGCCGGCATGATCCGCCGCATCCAGCAGTTCACGACGCAGCCGATCGCGGTGGCCACGGTCACCGGCCTGGAGCCCAAGAAGCAAGCACCGCGCACCACCGGTGCGCGCGCCGGCGACATCCGCGGCGATCGCCGCGACGGCCCGCAGCGTGGGCGCTTCCGCCCCGGCGGCGCGTCCCAGGGCGGCAACAAGCCTTTTGGCGCCAAGCCCTTCGGTGGCGCCCGCCGCGACGGCCCGGCCCGCGCTACGCGAGGATCGGACGCGCGTCGCTGATCCGGCCCGTCAGGGCCGAGGCGGCCACCGTGAACGGTGACGCCAGATAGACCTGCGCCGTGGCCGCACCCATGCGGCCCGGCAGGTTGCAGGCGGTCGACGAGATCACGGTCGCGCCTTCGCTGATCGCGTTGCCCAGGCCGGCGCAGGCGCCGCACGACGAGCCGAGCACCGTCGCACCGGCTTCGATGAGGCGGCGCAGGATGCCGTCACGGTCGGCTGCGTCGCGGTCGGCCACGCTGGCCGGCGCGACCAGCAGGCGCACGCTCGGCGCGATGCGAAAGCCCGCCAGCACGCGTGCCGCCGCGCGCAGGTCGTCGAGCTTGGCGCCGGTGCAGGCGCCGAGGTAGGCGATGTCCACGCGGGTGGGCGCCAGGTCGTCGATCGAGCGCACCTGCGCCGGGCCCGGCGGCAGCGCCACCTGAGGCGCCAGGCTCGACGCATCCCACGACTGGCGCAGGCCTTCGGCGTCCTCGTCGGAGGTCCAGCGGCTGAAGCCGAGTTCGTCGAGGTCCGCGCCCGTCGCTTCGAGCCAGGCGCGTGTCAGCTCGTCGGGTGCGACCAGCGCCGTGCGCGCACCGAGCTCGGCGCTCATGTTCGTCAGTGTCATGCGCTCGGCCATCGGCAGTGCGGCAATGGCCTCGCCGCAGAACTCGATCACCTGGCCGGTGGCGCCGTCGCCGCCGAGACGATCGAGCATCGCCAGCACCATGTCCTTGGCGCTCACCCCTTCGGACAGGCGTCCGCTCCAGCGTGCAAACAGCGTCGCGGGCGTGCCCACCCGCAAATCGCCACGGGCCAGCGCGCTCAGCAATGCACGCGGTTCCAGGCACAGTGCGAGTGCGCCGAAAGCGCCGGCCGTCGACGTGCGTTCGTCCGAGCCGATGCAGAGCATGCCCGGGCGCAGCAGGCCGGTGCGCGGCACGACCACGTGGCCGATGCCGCGGCCCTCGAACACGTGCTGCAGGCGCTGCGACCCCGCCCAGTCGCGCGCGGCTCGGGCGTAACTGCGCGAGCGTTCGTCGTGCTCCGGCGCGTGATGGTCCAGCGTGAGCACGACCTGCTCCGGCGACCACACCGGCAGGCCGCGGCTCTTGGCCAGCGGCAGCAACTGGCGCGCCAGCGTGGCGTCGTCCAGCAACGCCAGGTCGATCCGGCAGCTGGCTTCCTCGCCGACTTCGGCGAACAACCGACCGGCGGCGCGCGCGACGAGCTTCTGGGCCAGGGTGGTGCCGCGGTTCATGCGCCGGCGATTGTCGCGACTTGAGGTGCCACTTTCAATGGCGCCAACATGTCCTTGTTTTTGAACGATTTTCGCTTGCCACGCTGCCTCAATTTGTGGCGCTAAGTGCTTGATTTGATTGATTTTTCTTTACATTTTCCGTTGACGCGCCTCCGCCACACGACTAAAGTGCAGATAAGTGCAGAAATGTGGGGCTCAGGCGATCGTGTCTGCGGTAATTCTCGAGGGCGGGGCGGGCATGATGCTCGACGGCAAGGGGCGGGTGACCGTGCCTGCGCGCCATCGGGAAGCGCTTCGGCAATTATGTGAGGACAAGCTCACCATCACCAAGAACCCGAAGCGCTGCCTGACCATTTTCCCGCGTCCGGCCTGGGAGGCCTTCCGCGCCAAGCTGCTGGCGCTGCCCATGTCCAACGACGACTGGCGCCGGGTCTACATCGGTTCGGCCTCGCATGTGGAGATCGACGGCGCCTCGCGCGTGCTCATCGCGCCCGAACTGCGCGAGTGGGCGGCGATCGAACGCGACGTGCTGCTGATCGGCATGGGTTCTCGCTTCGAGCTGTGGGACAAGTCGCGTCATGACGCGCACGAAGCCACCGTGCTCGCAGCCGGCCTGCCCGACGTGATGCGCGACATGGTGTTGTGAGCCCGGTGTGAGCGAAACGCAAGCATGGTCCCATACCACCGTCCTCCTGCACGAAGCGATCGATGCGCTGGTGACGTCGCCCGACGGCATCTACGTGGACGGCACCTTCGGTCGCGGCGGGCATTCGCGGCTGCTGCTGTCGCGCCTGTCGCCGCGCGGGCGCCTGATCGCGCTCGACCGCGATCCGGAGGCGGTGGCTGCGGCGACGCAGGGCGCCACGCGGGTCGAGGACCCGCGTTTTTCCATCCTTCACGCGAACTTCTCGCAGTTGCGCGAGGCTCTGGCGGACATGGGCATCACGCGCGTCGACGGCCTGCTGCTCGACCTGGGCGTCAGCTCGCCGCAGATCGACAACCCGGCGCGCGGCTTCTCGTTCCGCTTCGATGCGCCGCTGGACATGCGCATGGATCCGACTCGCGGCGAGAGTGCCGCGGACTTCCTGGCCCGCGCCGATGAGCGCCTTCTCACCGAGGTGATTAGAGACTATGGCGAAGAACGGTTTGCTCGACAGATTGCAAAGGCGCTTGTGGCTCGGCGCGAGGGCGGGCATGCCGTTCGCACGACCGGCGAGCTTTCCCAACTCGTGGCTGGTGCGGTCCGCACCCGCGAAGCGGGCCAGGACCCTGCAACGCGCACGTTTCAGGCTCTTCGGATTTTCGTCAACGCCGAGCTTGAGGCCCTCGACGAAGGCCTGAAGGCCTCGCTCGATCTGCTCGCACCCCAAGGCCGCCTGGCTGTGATCGCCTTCCACTCGCTCGAAGACCGCCGCGTCAAGGAGTTCATCGCGCGCGAAAGCCGCGATGTGGTGGACCGGCGCGCGCCGTTCGCGCCGCCGAAGGCGATGCGGTTGCGGTCCGTCGCGCGCATCAAGCCGGGCGCTGCGGAAGTCGCTGCCAACCCGCGAGCACGCTCGGCCATCCTGCGCGTGGCCGAGCGCACGGACGTGGCATGACGCGCCTGAACATGCTGCTCACCCTCGCGCTCATCGCCAGCAGTCTGTACCTCGTGCGCACCGCCTACGAGTCGCGGCGGCTGTTCGCTGAGCTCGACCGAGCCAAGAGCGAGGCCGGCAAGCTGGAAACCGAGTTCAAGCGCCTGGAGGCGGAACGCCAGGCCGCCGCGACCAACCTGCGGGTCGAACGCACGGCGCGCGAGAAGCTCGCGATGCGCAGCGCCACACCGGCCGTGACCGTCTATGTGCCGGACGTGGCCGCCTCGGGAGCCGGACGATGAGCTGGTTCCAGCGCTCGTCGTCGAAATCAGGGGCTGTGCGGCGCGGCGTCAGCTACTCGACCAGCCCGCTGCTGGCATCGAAGACGCCGCCCTGGCGCAGCAAGTTCGTCGTGGCGCTGGTGGGCCTGGGTTCGTTGCTGCTGGTCGGCCGGGCCGTGTCGATCCAGATCGTCGACAACCGCTTCTACCTCGAGCAGGGCGAGAAGCGCTACGCGCACAAGCTCGAACTGTCCGCGAGCCGCGGCCGCATCATGGACCGCCATGGCAACCTGCTGGCCACCAGTGTCGCGGTGCCGTCGATCTGGGCCATCCCGCGCGACGTGAAGGCCACGCGCGAACAGAAGCGCGAACTGGCGCGCCTGCTCGGCATGCCGCTGGCCGAGATCGAGAAGAAGCTCGGAGACCGCGAGGCCCGTTTCGCCTGGGTCAAGCGCCAGGTCGACGAGCCGGTGTGGCAGCAGGTCAAGGCGCTGGGCATCAAGGGCCTGTACGACGAGCGCGAGTACCGCCGCAAGTATCCCGAGGGCGAGGCGGCGGCGCACGTGGTGGGCTTCACGGACGCCGACGACCGCGGCCAGGAAGGCATCGAGCTCGCGTTCCAGGGCCAGTTGCAGGGTCGGGACGGCTCGCGCATGGTGGTCAAGGACCGCCTGGGCCGCGTCGTCGAGGACATCGGTGACCAGGTGACGGCCACCGATGGCCGCGACATCCAACTCACGATCGACGCCAAGGTGCAGTCCTTCGCCTACCAGCGCGTGCGCGATGCGGTGCTCGAGCACAAGGCCCAGGCCGGCAGCGCGGTGGTGATCGATGTGGCGAGCGGCGAGGTGCTGGCACTGGCCAACTACCCGAGCTTCAACCCGGCCGAGCGGCGCAACCTGTCGGGCGAGCAGCTGCGCAACCGCGCCCTGACGGCCGCCTTCGAGCCCGGCTCGACGATCAAGCCGCTGATCGCCGCGCGCGCGCTCGACAGCGGGCGCGTGTCGCCCTCGACCGTGCTCAACACGGCGCCCGGCTCGCTGGTCGTGACCGGCATCCCGATCCGGGACGACCATCCGCATGACACGCTGACCGTGGCCGAGATCGTGCAGAAGTCGAACAACATCGGCACGGTGCGCATGGCGATGCAGATGGAGCGGCGCGAGATGTGGGAGCTGTTCTCGCAGCTCGGCTTCGGCCAGCGTCCGCCGCTGCCTTTCCCCGGCGCCACGAGCGGGCGCCTGCGGCCGCACAAGTCCTGGCGCCCGATCGAGCAGGCGACGATGAGCTACGGCTACGGCCTGTCGGTCAGCCTGTTCCAGCTCGCGCAGGCCTACACCGTGTTCGCGCGCGACGGCGAGCTGGTGCCGCTGTCGATCCTGCGCCAGGACACGCCGACCCCCTTGGTGGGCCCGCGCGTGTTCAAGCCCGAGACCGCGCGTGCCGTGCGCGCGATGCTGCGCGACGTGGCCAGCGCCGAAGGCACCGCGCGCAAGGCGCAGGCGATCGGCTTCTCGGTCGGCGGCAAGACCGGCACCGCGTACAAGCACGTGACCGGCACGCGCGAGTACGCCAAGGGCAAGTACCTGGCCTGGTTCGTCGGCATGGCGCCGATCGACAACCCCCGCGTCGTCGTCGCGGTGATGCTCGACGAGCCGAGTGGCAACGTGCACTTCGGCGGCGACGTGTCGGCCCCGGTGTTCAGCCAGATCGTGCAGCAGACGCTGCGCACGCTCAATGTGGTGCCCGATCTGCAGGTCAAGCCGCAGATCATGGCCGGCACGCGCGACCTGCCGCCGGCGCAATGAGGCGATGAGTCCATGACCGTCACCTCGCTGAAGTCCCCCGAAGCCGTTGCGCGCTGGCTGCGGTCCTGGGTCACCGGCACATTGGTGACTGACAGCCGCAAGGTCCGGCCCGGCGACGCCTTCATCGCCTGGCCCGGCCAGGCGGTCGACGGGCGGCGCTTCGTGCCGGCGGCGCTGGCCGCGGGTGCGACCACCTGCATCGTCGAGCGCGAAGGGCTCGAGGACTTCGGCTTCGACGACGCACGCATCGCCTCGTTGCCCGGTCTGAAGGCCGAGGCCGGCGTGGTCGCCGACGCCTTCTTCGACCACCCCAGCGCCGCGCTCGACGTGCTGGCCGTGACCGGCACCAACGGCAAGAGTTCGACCGCCTGGTGGTGTGCGCAGGCGCTGACCCTGCTCGATCGGCGCGCCGGCGTGATCGGCACGCTCGGCATCGGCGAGCCGCCCGTGGCCGGACCTGCGGGACGCGGTGCCCAGATCCAGTTCACCGGACTGACCACGCCCGACCCGGTGCTGCTGCACGCCGCGCTGCGCCGCTTCGCGACGGACGGGTTCTCGGCCTGCGCGATCGAGGCCTCGTCGATCGGCATCGAGCAGCAGCGCATGGCCGGCCTGCGCATCGCGGTGGCCCTGTTCACCAACTTCACGCGTGACCACCTCGACTACCACGGCACGATGGACGCCTACTGGGCCGCCAAGCGCCGCCTCTTCGACTGGCCGGGCCTGCGCGCCGCGGTCATCAACGTCGACGACGAGCGCGGTGCCGAATTGGCGCGCGAGCTGGCGCGCACGCCGCTCGACCTGTGGACCGTGTCGACGCGCGACCCGTCGGCGCGCCTGGCCGCCGGCCGGCTCGGTTATGCCGATGGCGGCTTGGCCTTCACGCTGCGCGAAGGCGGTACCGAGGCACCGCTGCGCAGCAGCCTGATCGGCGACTACAACGCGCACAACCTGCTGGGCGTGGTGGCCGGCCTGCGCGCGCTCGGCGTGCCGCTGGCCGCGGCGGCCGCGATCGCGCTGCGCCTGACCGCGGTGCCCGGGCGCATGCAGCGCGTGG
>JALHQP010000087.1 GCA_022841885.1 Aquincola sp.
GGCGGTGCGTGGCCGGCCAGGTCGGCGTCGGCGCGCCGCAGCGCGTCGGCCAGGGGTTCGGTCGCGGGGTCGCGCGCCGGTGGGTGACGTTTTTTCATGCCTCGGCTCCCGTGATCGATGCAGACGCCGCAGCGCAACCTTGCAGCGCTTCGGCCAGGCGCGTGCGCGCACGGTGCACGCGTGTGCGCAGGGTGTTCAGTTCGATGCCGGCGATGGCCGCGGCCTCGGCATAGGGCCGCTGCTGCAGGTCCACCAGCACCAGGGCCTCACGCTGCGGCCAGGGCAGCGCGGCCAGCGCCGCCCACAAGGCTTCGTGGCCCTGGCGCCGCACCAGCAGCGCTTCGGGCGTGGCCTGGTCGATCGCCGCCTCGTGCATCACGCCGTCGGCCAGCTCCGGATCGGCCAGCGGCCGCTCGCGCCACAGCGCCATCAGGTGGTGGCGCGCCATGCCGGCCAGGTAGGCCGCGAGCGGGCCGCGGGTGGCGTCGAACCCGTGCGGCCGGTCGGCGAAGGCGACGAAGGCCTGTTGGGTGGCGTCGGCGGCCCAGGCCGCGTTGCCACCGAGCGCGAGCACGTAGCGGTACACGGCACCGGCGTCGCGCCGGTACACCGCGTCGAGCGCCCTGGCGTCGCGCCCGGCCACCCGCCGCGCCAGCGAGGCGTCGTCGTCGGGGGGTGGCACGCCGGCAGGGCGCGAGGTCCAGGGCATGAAGGCGATCATCGGCAGGTCGGCGTCATTGCTTCCCATTGCGGCCGGGGCCGCCGAAAGTTCCCGCCGCGCCAACGCCCTCGGGTTTGCCCGAGGGGCCGGGTCCGCCTTCGCCCTGTCCGCTGCCAATGCAGCCTGTCGTCGCACGGCGGCAGCGGATCGCGCGGGCCGCGCGCCGGGGCGGAGCGCTCGCTACAGTGGCTGCGCAGCCTCAGATCCCGAGTCCCGAGTCCCGATGCCCGCCGCCGCCCCCACCCCGATGCCGATACCCAAGCCCAGCTGGGGCCAGCGTTTCGCACCCGTCGTGCGCGCCTTCCACGCCTACGCGACCTGGCTGGTCTCGATCAGCTGGAAGCGCTTCTTCCTGCTGTCGGTGCTGCTGCTGATCAGCACGGCGATCCTGAAGGAGATTCCGCCCTTCACCTGGACCATCTCGGAGCAGGTCGAGACCTTGCCGCGCAAGGTGGTGATCACGCCGCCCAAGCCGCCAACGCCGCCGAAGGTGCCCGGCGCCGAGACCAAGCGCGAACCGCTGATCAAGATCGAGAAGCCCAAGCCCGGCGGCGACGAGTCGGTGGAGATCTCGATCGGCTCGCACGGCGTGCGCATCACGCCGCGCACCGCGCCGGCCGCAGCCTCGGCCGCTGCGGCTGCGGCGTCGGCCGCCAAGGCCGCCGAGGAGGCCGAGCGCTCGGCACGCGAGGCGGCCGAGAAGGGCATCCAGATCATCGTTCCCGGCAGCACCGGCGAAGAGGTGCGCAAGGCGGTCGAAGAGGCGCGCCAGACCATCCGCGACGCGATCGAGGAAGCGCGTGCCGATGCCGAGCAGGCCAAGCGCGACGCCGAGGAGGCCAGGCGCGACGCCGAGCGCGCGATCGAGGAGCTGACCAGTGGCGGCGGCCAGAGCCTGCGCACGCGCATCACGCGCACAAGCCTCGGCGACACCCTGCCCAATCTGGCGCTGCTGTGGATCTTCTGCTCGATCATCATCAAGGTGACGTACAAGAAGCAGCTCGCAGCCCAGGCCGAAGCGGCGCAGGCCACCGAGGTGGCCGAGAGCGAGCAGCTGAAGCGCCAGGTCGTCGAGGCGCGCATGGCGGCGATGCAGGCCCAGGTGGAACCGCACTTCCTGTTCAACACGCTGGCCTCGATCGACCACCTGATCGAGACCGACCCGCCGCGTGCGAGCCAGATGCAGAAGAACCTGATCGCGCTGCTGCGCGCCTCGATGCCGACGATGCGCGAGGCCAACAGCAACGGCGCGCCGCGCGACCTCGGGCGCGAGATGTCGATGATCCGGCCCTACCTCGAGATCCTGAAGGTGCGCATGGAAGAGCGCCTGCAGGTCAAGCTCGAGGTGCCCGACGGCCTGCTGTCGGCCGAGTTCCCGCCGATGATGATCCAGAGCCTGGTCGAGAACGCGATCAAGCATGGCCTGGAACCCAAGCCCGAGGGCGGCGAACTGCGCATCCGCGCCGAGATCGTGCACGGCAAGCTCAACATCGTGGTCGCCGACACGGGCCTGGGCTTCGGCAAGGCGGCCACCGCCGGCACCGGGGTCGGGCTGGCCAACATCCGCGAGCGTCTGCTGCTGCTGTACGGCAGCACGGCGAGCGTGACAGTGACCGAGAACCGGCCCAGCGGCACCGTGGTGACGATCGCGCTGCCCTACCGCACCGTCACGGCCGCGCCCGGCGCATGAGGTCCATGCTGATCAAGCTGTCCTGGGCCGCGCTGCTCGCCACGGTGATCGTGGCCCTGGCGATCGGCGCGTTCGTGGTCTGGGGCTTGCCGGAGCTGGTGCCGGCCGGCTCCGCCATCGTGATCGACGGCGAGCGCTTCGAGCTGTCCGACATGCAGCCGGCCCACGCGGGCCATTGGGTGGTGGTGTCGATGGGCATCCTGGTTGCCGCGGCGATCACCGTGGTCGTGGTGCCGCTGGTGGTCGTGCTGTCGGTCGGCCTGCCCTTGCTGCTGGGCGCCTTCGGCGTGGCGGTCGCGCTGTTGGCGCTGGCCCTGGTGATGTCGCCCGTGATCCTGCTGCTGTGGTGGCTGTGGGGGCAGTCGAAGACGCCGAAGGCGACGACAATCACATCATGACGTCCACCCCCCGTGCGGTGCTCGCCGACGACGAGCGCCTGATGCGCGAGCAGCTGCGCGCCCGCCTGGCCGAGGCCTGGCCCGAACTCCAGCTGGTGGCCGAGGCCAAGAACGGCAGCGAAGCCGTCGCACTGGTCGCCGAGCACCGGCCTGACATCGTGTTCCTCGACATCCGGATGCCGGGCCTGACCGGCGTCGAGGCCGCCAAGCAGATCGCGCAGATGGAGATCGGCGCCGACGATCTGCTGCCCGAGATCGTGTTCATCACCGCCTACGACCAGTACGCGGTCGAGGCCTTCGAGCAGGGCGTGGCCGACTACGTGCTCAAGCCCGCCGAGCGCGAGCGCCTGGCCCTCACCGTGGCGCGCCTGAAGAAGCGCCTCGCGGCGCGCGAGGCGGGCGAAGCGGCTGGCGCGGGCGATGGCTCGGCGGCCCCGCCCTTGCAGCAGTTGCTGCACCAGCTGTCGGCCAGGATGAATCCGGGCGGCAGCGTGCAGTACCTGCAATGGATCCAGGCCAGCGTCGGCCAGGCGATCCAGATGATCCCGGTCGAGGACGTGCTCTTCTTCATCAGCGACGAGAAGTACACGCGCGTGCAGACCGCGAACCTCGAAGCGCTGATCCGCAAGCCGATCAAGGAACTGGTCGACGAGCTTGACCCGAAGCTGTTCTGGCAGATCCACCGTTCGACCCTGATCAACGTCAAGGCGATCGCCGGCGTGACGCGCGACTTCCGCGGCCGCCAGATCGTCGCGGTGAAGGGCCACAAGGAACAGCTCGAGGTCAGCCGCAGCTACCTCGGGCTGTTCAAGGGTATGTGAGGCGTCCTGGCGGCGAGCTCGGCGCGGATGCGCCTGAGCTTCTCGCGCGGATCTTCCTTGGCCTGGCGCTCGTCGAGCTTCATCTCGGCGATGAAGCGGCTCGGCAGGCCGGCCACCGTCTCGCGCCCGCGCTTGCGGCGCCGCAACGTGCTGACCGCCAGCGTGGTGCGTGCGCGCGTGATGCCCACGTACATCAGGCGCCGCTCCTCCTCCAGGCGCTGCGCCGTCATGTCCTCGCCGTCGCTCTTGAACGGCAGCAGGCCCTCGTTGATGCCGGCCAGGAAGACATGCGGCCACTCCAGGCCCTTGGCGGCGTGCAGGGTCGACAGCGTGACCACGTCCTGCTCGTCGCCACGTTCGGCGAGGCTGGCGATGATCGACACCGTCTGCGCGACGTCGAACACGCTCTTCGCTTCGTCGGCGACCTCGCCGGCCGTCAGCGCGCGGTCTTCGGGCGCGCCCCCGCAGCGCAGCGCGATCCACTCGACGAAGTCGAGCACGTTGCTCCAGCGTGCGGCGGCGAGCTTCTCGTTGTCCTCGCCGTCGTACAGGTGCTGTTCGTAGCCGACGTCCTTGAGCCAGCCGAGCAGGAAGCCACGCGCCGCCTGCGCACCCACCGTCTGGCGCGCGCGGTGTTCGAGATCGTTCACGAAGCGCCCGAACTCGTGCAGGCTGCCGCGCGCCTTGGCGGCGAGCACGGTGCCCAAGGACTCGGCGAACAGGGCCTCGAACAGGCTGACCTTCCACTTCGACGCGAACTCGCCCAACGAGCCGAGTGTCTGGTGGCCGATGCCGCGCTTGGGCGTGGTCACGGCGCGCAGGAAGGCCGGATCGTCGTCGCTGTTGACGATCAGGCGCAGCCACGCCACCAGGTCCTTGATCTCGGCGCGGTCGAAGAAGCTCTGCCCGCCCGACACCTTGTACGGGATCTGCGCCGCGCGCAGCTTCTGCTCGAAAACGCGGGCCTGGTGGTTGGCGCGGTAGAGCACGGCGAAGTCGCTGAACTTCACTTGTCCGCCTTCGCCGCGCTTGGCCTGGATGGCGGCGACCGCACGCTCGGCCTCGTGCTCCTCGCCGTCGCACTCGAGCACGCGCACCGGCTCGCCGTCGCCGAACTCGCTCCACAGCTTCTTCTCGAAGATCTTGGGGTTGGCCGCGATCACCGCGTTGGCCGCCGCGAGGATGGCACCGGTCGAGCGGTAGTTCTGTTCCAGCGCGATGACCTTGAGCTTCGGGTAGTCCTGCGGCAGGCGCTTCAGGTTCTCGATCGTCGCGCCGCGCCAGCCGTAGATGCTCTGGTCGTCGTCGCCCACCGCGGTGAACAGGCCCTGTTCACCGACCAGCGCCTTCAGCAGTTCGTACTGCACCGCGTTGGTGTCCTGCACCTCGTCGACCAGCACATGCTCGAAGGTGGCGCGCCACTTGGCGCGTGCCTCGTCGTCGCGCAGCAGCAGCTTCAGCGGCAGGCCGATCAGGTCGTCGAAGTCGACCGCCTGGTAGGCGGCCAGGCGCTCCTCGTAGCGCTGCATCACGCGCACGGCCACGCGCTCGTCGTCGCTGGCAGCCACGCCCTCGGCCGCCGCCGCGTCGAGGCCCTGGTTCTTCCACAGGCTGATCGCCCATTGCCAGCGCCGTGCGAGCGCGGCGTCGGTCGTGCCGCCGGCCTCGCGCAGCACGCCGAGCACGTCGTCGCTGTCGAGAATCGAGAAATTCGGCTTCAGCCCGACGCGATCACCGTCGGCGCGCAGGAGTCGGACGCCCAGCGAATGGAAGGTGCTGACCACCAGCGGCTTGGCCGCGCGCGGGCCCACCAGCGCCTTGGCGCGCTCGCGCATCTCGGCCGCCGCCTTGTTGGTGAAGGTAATGGCGGCGATCTGCGCCGGCGCCAGCCCCGCCTGCAGCAGGCGCGCGATCTTGTGCGTGATCACGCGCGTCTTGCCCGAGCCGGCGCCGGCGAGCACCAGGCAGGGTGACGAGAGGTGGTGCACCGCGTCGAGCTGGCGGGCGTTGAGCGTGTCGGTCATGGAGGGCGGCGGATCATATCGACGGCCTGCGCAAGGTGATGTGCTAGGCAGCGCTGAGATACTCGCAGCCACGCATGGGCCCGATCCTCTCCGTCACGCTGCCCTTCTTCGCCCTCGTACTGATGGGTTATGTGGCCGCGCACAAGCGCGTGCTGCCCGAGTCGGCGATCCCGGGCCTGAACGCCTTCGTCCTGTACTTCGCGCTGCCGGCGATGCTGTTTCGCTTCGGCATGAACACGCCGATCGGCCAGCTGCTGAACCCGGTGGTGCTCGTGGTGTCGCTGCTCGCGTCGCTGGCCATCGTGGCCTTCACGCTCGCGGTCACGCTGTCGCCGCGCTTGCAGTTGAAGGACGCCGCCTTCGGCGCGCTCGTGGCCGCGTTCCCGAACACCGGCTTCATGGGCGTGCCGCTGCTGACCACGCTGCTCGGCAAGGACGCCGCCGGCCCGGTGATCTGCGCGATGCTGACCGACCTGTTCGTGACCACGTCGCTGTGCATCGCGCTGGCGCAGGCGCACGAGGCCAAGGGCGCGGGCGCGCGCGCAGCGCTGAAGAAGGCGCTGGTCGGCGCGTTGTCGAACCCGCTGCCCTGGGCCATCGCGCTCGGCGCGCTGTGCTCGGTGCTCGACTGGCGCTGGCTCGGCACGGGCGGACCGGCGGCGCGCATCGTCGACATGCTGGCCGACGCGGCGAGCCCGGTGGCGCTGTTCACGATCGGCGCCGTGCTGTGGCGCGCCGGTCAGCACGCGCACACGCGCACGCCGCCGGCGCTGTACCTGCCGGTGGCCGCGATCAAGCTGTTCGCGCACCCGCTGCTGGTGTTCGCGCTCGGGGCCGCCGCGCGCCAACTCGGCGCGCCGATCGGCAGCTTCGAGATCATGGTGCTCACGCTCGCCGCGGCCCTGCCGAGCGCAAGCAACGTGTCGCTGCTGGCCGAGCGCTACGGCGCCGACAACGGGCGCGTGGCGCGCATCATCCTCAGTTCCACCGCGGCGGCCTTCGTCACGTTCTCGCTGCTGGCCATTGCATTCCGCGTGGCGGGGACCCACTGACTGACGAGAGCGCCGGGCGCATGAAAGACTGCACGGTGATGCGTCTTCGTCCTACGCGGACGGTCAACGATCGGCCCGACACTGGCGTTGTGTGCCCTGTCTGGAGGACGCCTGCATGAACAAGCCCTTTCGAGCCCTCGCCGCCGCCACGCTCGTCGCGTGCGCCGCGTCGCCTGCCTGGTCCGCTGTCGATGTCGGCGTCGGCATCACGATCCGCGAGCCGGGCGTGTACGGCCGCATCGAGATCGGCTCGCGCCCACCGCCGCCGGTGTACTACCCGCAGCCGGTGATCATCGCGCGCCCCGCCGTCGTGGTCGCGCATCCGCCGATGTATCTCTACGTGCCGCCGGGCCACGCGAAGAACTGGCGCAAGCATTGCGGCCGCTACGACGCCTGCGGGCGTCCGGTGTACTTCGTCAAGGAACAGTGGGTCCACGACGAGTACTACCGGGCGCATCCGGGCAAGGGCCCGCCGAAGCACGCCAAGGGCCACGGCAAGGGTCGCGGCAAGGACGACTGATCCCCCGCGGGCTCAGATCGCCAGCGGGTCCACATCGACGGCCCAGCGCAGCACGCGGTGGGCTTTTTCTTTTCCCAGCATCGCCAGCCCCGGCACCCAGGCCGCGAGCAGGCGCTGCAGCGCGGCGCGCGAGCGCGACTCGACCAGCATCTGCATGCGCTCGACGCCGGCCACGCGCGCGATCGGGGGCGGCACCGGCGGATAGACCATCACGCCCGCCGCCTCGGGCAGTGCGGCCGCCTGCTCGGCCGCCGCCTGCAGGAAGGCCTGTGCCGCACTCGCCTGCTTGGCCTCGGCGCGCAGCAACGCCAGGCTGGCGAACGGCGGCAGGCCGGCCCCCTCGCGCTCGGCGAGCTGGGTCGCCGCGAAAGCGGCAAAGTCGCGACGCACCAGCGCCGCGAAGAGCGGGTGGCCCGGATGCCAGGTCTGCACCCACATCTCGCTGGCCGCCTCCTGCGACGCGTCGCGCCCGGCACGCCCCGCGGCCTGCATCAGGAGCGAGAACAGGCGCTCCGGCGCGCGGAAGTCGCTCGCGAAGAGCGCACTGTCCGGATTCACCGCGGCCACCAGCGTCATGCGCCGGAAGTCATGGCCCTTGGCCACCATCTGCGTGCCCACCAGGACGTCCACCTCACCGGCATGCACCGCGCCGAGCTGGGCCTCGAGCGAGCCCTTCAGGCGCGTGGTGTCGGCGTCGATGCGCGCAATGCGCGCCCCGGGCAGCAGGGGGGCGAGCTGCTCCTCGAGCCGCTCGGTGCCGCGACCGACAGGGTGGATGTCCAGGTTGCCGCAGTCGGGGCAGGCACGCGGCACGCGCTCGGTGAAGCCGCAGTGGTGGCAGCGCAGTGTGCGGTCGGCCTTGTGGAACACGCGCCAGGCACTGCAGTGTGGGCAGCCGCTCTTCCAGGCGCAGGCGCTGCAGTGCAGCACCGGCGCATACCCGCGCCGGTTCAGCAGCACCAGGCTCTGTTCGCCGCGTTCGAGCCGCTCGCGCAGCGCGGCCAGCAGCGGCGCCGAGATCACGGTCTCCTGCCCGGCCGTGCGGGGCTGGGCCTGCATGTCGACCAGGCGCACCCGCGGCAGCGCGCCGCCGCCGACGCGCGCCGACAGGGCCAGGCGCCGGTACGCGCCCTGCTCGGCGCGCTGCCAGGTCTCGAGCGAGGGTGTGGCCGAACCGAGCAACACCGTCACGCCCTCCAGACGGGCTCGGTACACGGCCAGGTCGCGCGCCGAGTAGCGCGCGCCTTCCTGCTGCTTGAACGACGGGTCGTGCTCCTCGTCGACGACGATCAGCCCCAGCCGCGGCAGCGACGCAAACACTGCCAGCCGCGTGCCCAGCACCAGCTCGGCCTGCCCCAGGTGCGCTGCGAGCCAGTGCTTCAGGCGCTGCGCCGGCGTCAGCGCGCTGTGCAGCGTGACGAGGCGGTGGCCGGCGAAGCGTTCGGCCAGCCGCGCCTCGAACTGCGGCGTCAGGTTGATCTCCGGCACCAGCAGCAGCACCTGGCGGCCGGCGGCCAGCGTGGCCGCGGCAGCGCGCAAGTAGACCTCGGTCTTGCCGCTGCCGGTGACGCCATGCAGCAGCACCGGCCCCGGCGCCGCGTCGGCCAACGCCGCCACGGCCGCCTGCTGCTCGACCGTGAGTTCGGGCAAGGGCACCACCGCGGCGCCTGCAGGGACCGGCTTGAACTTCAGGCGCGCAATCCGGCGTGCGAGCTGCGTCGCGTCGAGCCGCCGCAACTCCGGCGGCAGCACCGACAGCGCGAGTTCGCCGACGCTGCGCTGGTAGTAGCCGGCGGCAAAGGCCACCAGCTGGCGCCAGGGCGCGCCGAGCGGCGGCATCGCCGCCAGGACGTCGCCGATGGCGCGCAGCGCGACGCCGGGTGGCGGCGGCTCCGCGCTGCCGTCCCACACGATGCCGGGCACCTGGCGCCGGCCCAGCGGCACGCGGACCAAGGTGCCCGGCGCGAGTGCCTGCTCGCTCGCATAGGCCAGCGCGGCCGCCATCGCCGCGTGTTGCGGCGCTTCGACCGCCACCGCCACCAACCTGCTCGGTGCCGCGTCAGCCATGCCGCAGATAGCGCCGATGTCGAGACGAAACTTCAAACATCGGCGCTAAGCCCATGATTCAAAACAGCATTCAGACTTCTCCTCTGAATCTGTGGGTAACTTTGTGGGCAAGCTGCCTGCAGACACGCTAAGCCTTTGATCCAGCAGCCGGCACAACACCCTGCGCAGCCAACGGGCACCGCTGCAAGCCCAGTCGAATCAATCACTTAGAACGACCTAGGGCAAGCCCGGATAGCGAGTCCAGGGGTCGCTCCGCTTTCTGCATCGCACATCGAAAGATGGGGATAAGTTAGTCTGAGTGCTCACTTACCGCGTGCGGAAACAACCGCCTCAGCGGGCCGTCCGCTGCCTGCGCGAATGCGAATGCACCTCGTCCACCAGGGCGGCCACCGCCTCGGGCGGCGTGTGCTGGTGGATGCCATGGCCGAGATTGAACACATGGCCCGGCCCGGCGCCGAAGTCGTCGAGCACGCGACGCGCCTCGGCTCGCACCGCGGCCTCGCCGCCGAACAGCACCATCGGGTCCAGATTGCCCTGCAGCGCCACGCGGTTGGCCACGCGGCGGCGCGCGGCGGCCAGGTTCACAGTCCAGTCCAGGCCGACCACGTCGGCGCCGCTGTCGGCGATGGCCTCGAGCCAGGGTCCACCGCCCTTGGTGAAGACGATGGCCGGCACGCTGCGGTCCAGGCGCTCGAGCACGCGCCGCGTGTAGGCCAGGCTGAAGTCCTGGAAGGCGCCGTCGGCCAGCACGCCGCCCCAGCTGTCGAACACCATCACGGCCTGCGCGCCGGCCGCGATCTGCGCGTTCAGGTAAGCCGCCACCGCGTCGGCGTTGATCGCCAGGATGCGGTGCATCAGGTCGGGCCGCGCGTAGAGCATGGTCTTGACGAGTCGGTAGTCGTCGCTGCCCGCGCCCTCGACCATGTAGCAGGCCAGGGTCCACGGGCTGCCCGAAAAGCCGATCAGCGGCACGCGGCCATTGAGCGCCTTGCGGATGGAGGTGACCGCGTCGAACACGTAGCGCAGCTTGTCGAGATCGGGCACGGCAAGCTTCGCCACCGCCGCCTCGTCGCGCAGCGGGTGGGCGAAGCGCGGGCCTTCGCCCTCGGCGAAGGACAGGCCCAGGCCCATCGCGTCGGGCACGGTCAGGATGTCGGAGAACAGGATCGCCGCGTCGAGCGGAAAGCGCTCGAGCGGCTGCAGCGTGACCTCGGTAGCGAATTCCGGGTTGGTCGCGAGGCCCATGAAGCTGCCGGCCTTGGCGCGCGTGGCACGGTACTCGCTCAGGTAGCGCCCAGCCTGGCGCATCAGCCACAGCGGCGTGTGCTCGGTCGCTTGGCGCCGGCAGGCGCGCAGGAAGTTGTCGTTGACGAGGTCGGCGAACGCGGTGGATGAAGCGGAGGGCGGCATGGCGGCGCCATCATAGGCGGCCGCCCGGCGCCGGCCCGTCGAGCGTGGCCCTATCATCGCTTGCACCATGCGGCGCCCCGTGATCCTGATCGTCGAGGACGAACCCGGCATCGCCGACACGCTGCAGTACGCGCTGCGTACCGAAGGCTTCGAGCCGCGCTGGAGCGCGTCGGGCGAGGCGGCGCTGGCCGCGGCCGACGATGCCGCGCTGGTGATCCTCGACGTCGGCCTGCCCGACCTGAACGGCTTCGAGGTCTTCAAGCGCCTGCGCGCGCGGCACGAGACGCTGCCGGTCCTGTTCCTCACCGCGCGCGCCGACGAGATCGATCGCGTGGTCGGCCTCGAACTCGGCGCCGACGACTACGTCACCAAGCCCTTCTCGCCGCGCGAGCTGGTCGCGCGCGTGCGCTCGGTGCTGCGCCGCAGTGCCGCGCCAGCGGGCCTGTCGGGCGCGGCGCCCGCGTCCTTCCATTGCGACGACGGCAAGCGCTCGATCCACTACTACGGCCAGGCGCTCGACCTGTCGCGCTACGAGTACGGCCTGCTCAAGACCCTGATCGGCCGCCCCGGCTTCGTCTTCACGCGCGAACGCCTGCTCGCGCTGGTGTGGGACGACGACACCGACAGCCTGGACCGCACGGTCGACGCGCATGTGAAAACCCTGCGCGCCAAGCTGAAGGCGGTGGCGCCGATGCTCGAGCCGATCCGCACCCATCGCGGGGTCGGCTATGCGCTGGCCGAGGACCTGCCGGCGTCGCGCCCGCAGGCATGACCAAGCGCAACCGCGTCTTCGCGGCGATCCTTCTGGCCTACGCCATCGGCGTCGGCGGGCTGATGTGGCGCCTGCTGGCCGACATCGACCCGCGCTACCGCGAGTCGGCCGAGGAGTCGCTGGTCGAGACCGCGCACCTCATCGCTGCGCTGATCGAGCAGCGCTGGGTCGAACGGGCCGTGACGCCGGCCGAGCCCGTGATCGACGTCGCCGTGCTCGAACCGTTGTTTCGCGACCTCTACGCGCGCGAGTTCGACGCCGAGATCTTCGGCTTCCGCAAGACACGCTTCGAACTGCGCATGACCGTGGTCGACGCGCAAGGCGTCGTGCTGTTCGACTCGCTCGGGCGCGCCGTCGGCGCCGACCACTCGCAATGGCGCGACGTCAAGCGCGCGCTTGAAGGCCGCTACGGCGCGCGCACCACGCCCGACCTGGTCAACGACGCGACCACCGCGGTGATGTACGTCGCCGCGCCCTTGAAGCGCGAAGGCCAGATCGTCGGTGCGGTCAGCGTCGGCAAGCCGGCGCAGAGCTTCGGCCAGTTCGTCGAGGCGGCGCGGCGCAAGACCATCCTCATCGGCGTCACCTCGGTGCTCGCGGTGGCGCTGCTGGTCGTGATCCTGTCGGTGTGGCTGGTGCGGCCCTTCGGCCTGCTGGCCGACTACGTGCGCTACGTGCGCGCGCAGCGCGGCTTCTCGCTGCCGCGCCTGGGCCGGCGCGCGCTCGGCACGCTGGGTGCCGCCTACGACGAGATGCGCGACGCGCTGACCGGGCGCAGCTACGTGGCCGACTACGTGCAGACGCTGACGCACGAGCTGAAGAGCCCGCTGTCGGCGATCCGCGGCGCGGCCGAACTGCTGCACGAGCCCGGCATGCCTGCGGTCGATCGTGAACGCTTCGTCGCCAACATCGAACGCGAGACCGCGCGCATCCAGCAGCTGGTCGATCGCATGATGGAGCTTGCCGCCCTCGAGTCACGGCGTGCCCTCGAGCGCACCGAAGCCGTCGCGCTGCGCGTGCTGCTGGACGAGTGCGTCACGAGTGCCGCCGCCGCGGGGGCTTCGCGCGGCGTCAAGGTCGCACTGACGGCCGAGGCCGACGCGGTGGTCGACGGCGACCCGTTGCTGCTGCAGCGCGCAGTGGGCAACCTTCTCGACAACGCGCTCGACTTCTCGCCGCAGGGTGGTCACATCGAGGTGGCGCTCGCGCTCAAGGGCCGGCAGGCCGAGATCGCCGTGCGCGACCACGGCCCGGGCATCCCCGACTACGCGGATCACAAGGTGTTCGAGAAGTTCTATTCACTGGCGCGCCCCGGCACGCAGCGCAAGAGCACCGGCCTGGGCCTGCCCTTCGTGCGCGAGATCGCGGCGCTGCACCACGGACGCATCACGCTGCGCAACGCGCCGGACGGCGGCGCGCTCGCGACGCTGACGCTCCCCGTCAGTGCTCGTACACCCGATCCAGCGACGCGAAACCCTTGACCTCGATCGGGTTGCCGCTCGGGTCGCGAAAGAACATCGTCCACTGCTCGCCGGGCTGGCCGGCAAAGCGCAGGTGCGGCTCGATCACGAACCGGGTGCCGGCGTCGCGCAGGCGCTTCGCGAGGGCATGCCAATCGTCGGAGCGCAGCACCAGGCCCAGGTGCGGCATCGGCACCAGGTGCTCGCCGACATGGCCGGTGTTCGTGGTCGCAAACGGCTCGCCGCGGTGCAGCGAGATCTGGTGCCCGAAGAAGTCGAAGTCGACCCACGTCTCGGTGCTGCGGCCCTCGCGGCAGCCGAGCACGCCGCCGTAGAAGGCACGCGCCGCGTCGAGGTCATGCACGTGGTACGCAAGGTGAAAGAGTGCGCGCATGGGGCCATCCGTTTCGTGGCATCGTAGCGCCATGAGCGATCCCAGCAACGCCGCCGCACCGCGCGAGTTTCCGCGCGGGCTGCGCCTGACCATCGTCTGGCTCGTCATTGGCACCGCGATCTTCCTCGCGGTGCAGGCATTGCAGGCGCGTGCCGAACGCGCGCGCTTCTCGTTCGACGCCGCCAGCGGCCGCATCGAACTGAGACGCGCGGCCGACGGCCACTTCCACTGGCCGGGCCGGGTCAACGGCGTCGCGGTCACCTTCCTGGTCGACACCGGCGCCACCAGCACCGCGCTGCCCCTGGCGCTGGCGCAGGAGGCCGGGCTCGTGCTCGAAGGCTCGATCCGCTCGTCCACCGCTGGCGGTGAGGTGCATGGACGGCTGGCGCGCGCCGACCTCGAGCTGCAGGGCGGCATCGCGGCCGAGCGCTTGCGCGTGGCCGTGCTGCCGCAGCTGGCGTCGCCGCTGCTCGGCATGGACGTGATTTCCAAACTGCGCCTGTCGCAAGCCGGCGGCGTGCTGAGCCTGGAGCCTGCCCGATGAAGACCTGGTGCTCGACACTGTCGGCCTTGTTGATCGGCCTGGCCGCGACCGCGGCCCAGGCCCAGGACGCGGCCAGCTGCCCGCCGCAGGCCGCCGCGCCGACACCGCAGCAGCTGCAGCAGGCACAGGCCCGCGCGAAGGACCGCGGCTTCCTGTGGCGCCTGAGCAAGGACGGCCGCACCCACCACCTGTTCGGCACCATCCACGTCGGTACGCTCGACTGGGCGCTACCGGGGCCGCGGGTGCGCACGGCGCTGCTGGACGCGCAGGCCATCGCGCTCGAGCTCGACCCGCTCGACCCCGCCATCCAGAGCAGCCTGCGCGGCGGCAACGCGGCGCCGCCGGCGCTGCCGCCGACGCTGGCCGAGCGGCTCGCGCGCCAGGTCCGGCGCGCCTGCCTGCCGGCGCAGGCCCTGGCCGGCCTGCACCCGATGATGCAGGCGATGACCGTGCTCGTGATGGAGGCGGCACGCGACGGGCTGCACGCCGCCTACGGCCAGGAGTTCATGCTCGCCGGCTTTGCGCGCGCCCGCGGCCTCCCCGTGATCTCGCTCGAGACGCCCGAGCGCCAGTTGGCGGCCCTCGTCCCCGACGACCCGGTGCAGGCCGAACGCGCCATCGCGCTCACGGTGGACCAGCTGGACAGCGGCCTGTCTCGCGGCGTGCTCAAGCGCATGGCCGCGGCCTGGGAGCGCGGCGACCTGGACGAACTCGCGGACTACGAACGCTGGTGCGACTGCATGAACAGCGCCGAGGAAAAGGCCCTGCTCGTGGCGCTCAACGACGAGCGCAACCCGGCCATGGCCGACCGCATCGCCGCGCTGCACGACGACGGCCGACGCCTGTTCGTGGCTGTCGGTGCGCTGCACATGACCGGGCCGAAGGCGCTGCCGGCGCTGTTGCGCGCGCGGGGTTTTCAGGTAGAGCGGGTGGCTTTCCAGTAGGACCCCGGACCGTCACAATGGTCCGCACCCCACAGGAGCCCCGCATGGCCGACAACAACAACCTCCCGTTCGCCAAGCTGGTGCCGGGCTTCGACTTCCTGCAGGGCCTGGTCAAGAACGCCGGCTCGGCCATGCCGTCGATCGGGCAGTGGGTCGCGCCGACGCTCAACCCCGAGGAACTCGAGAAGCGCATCGAGGAGCTGCGCACGGTGCAGTTCTGGCTCGAGCAGAACGCCCGCATGCTCGCCGCGACGATTCAGGCGCTCGAGGTGCAGCGCATGACCCTGTCGACGCTGAAGACGATGAACGTGCCGCTGACGCAGCTGCGCGAGTCGCTCAAGGTGCGCGAGCCCACCGCGACCGCGCCCGCCCCGTCGCCGGCGGCGAAAAGACCGAAGCCGACACGCAAGCCCTCACCAGCCGAGCTGGCCACGCCCGGCGCTGTCGACCCAATGCAGTGGTGGGGCGCGCTGACCAAGCAATTCACCCAGCTCGCCACCACGGCGATGAAGGACAGCGCCGGCGACGCCGCCAAGAACCTGGCCGGGGCGATGGTCAAGCAGAGTTTCGACGCCGCCGAAGAGACGCTGAAGAAGGCGGTGTCCACGCCGGCCCGGGTGGCCGGCGCGGTGGCCAAGGCCGCGGCGCGCGGCGCCGGTGC
>JALHQP010000088.1 GCA_022841885.1 Aquincola sp.
GGCCGCGCGCGTACCCGCGCGCTTCGTCAACTGACTCGCGGGCGTCGTCCGAGCGCAGTGAGCGAAGCGAACGAAGCGAGTTCGACCGCGGGCCAGAAGCCCGAGCACCGCAGGGAAGGTGGCGCTTCGCGCCACCCGCCGAGGTCGCACCCCAGCCGCAGCGCCCCCACGCCTTTGCCGCGCCACTGAAACGAAAGGGAGTCCATCGCCATGCTCTCTCGCACCGCCGACCACCTGTTCTGGATGGCCCGCTACATGGAGCGCGCGGAGAACACCGCGCGCATGCTCGACGTCAACTACCAGATGTCGCTGCTGCCGCAGTCGGCCGACGAAGCCGAGCAGGGCTGGCGCGGGGTGCTCGGGATCTCGGAGCTGACGGCGTCGTTCAAGGAGCGCTACCCGACCTGCGACGCGCGCCACGTGATGGACTTCATGGTGCGCGACGCGAACAACCTGTCGTCGATCGTGTGCTGCCTGCAGGCGGCGCGCGAGAACGCGCGCGCGGTGCGCGGCACGCTGACCACCGAGGTGTGGGAGACCACCAACCAGACCTGGCTCGAGTTCAACCGCCTGCTCGCGCACAGCGACTTCCAGCGCGACCCGAGCGCACTGTTCGAATGGGTCAAGTTTCGCTCGCACCTGTCGCGCGGCGTCACGGTGGGCACGATGCTGCAGGACGAGGCGTTGCACTTCCTGCGCCTGGGCACCTTCCTCGAGCGCGCCGACAACACCGCGCGCCTGCTCGACGTGAAGTTCCAGAGCCTGGCCGGGGACTACTTCGGTCCGCGCACGGGTCAGACCCAGTCGCAAGGCAGTCCCCGGGAGGCGCTGGAGGTGGACTTCTATCACTGGAGCGCGGTGCTGCGCTCGGTGTCGGGCTTCGAGGTCTATCGCAAGGTCTACCGCAACGTGATCCGGCCCGACAAGGTGGCCGAGTTGCTGATCCTGCGTCCGGACATGCCGCGCTCGCTGGCCGCCTGCATGAACGCGCTGATGACCAACCTGACCCTGGTGGCCAACGCGCAGAGCAGCGAGACGTTGCGTCGCGCCGGCCGGTTGCACAGCGACCTGCAGTACGGCCGCATCGACGAGATCCTCGCCACCGGCCTGCACGCCTACCTGACGCAGTTCCTCGACCGCGTCGGCGACCTCGGCGTCGGCATCAGCCGGGACTTCCTCGTCCCGATGGCGGCATAGGGCGCGCAGCGCCCTATGCCGCCTGCGGCGGCTGTCCGTACCGCTCCCCCGAGCCCCCTCCGAGAAGGGGCTCCAGCATGTTCGACGACTCCCTCCAGCCTCCCTCCGAGAGGGAGGCTCCAGTCAGAAGGACGAGTGGCTAGGCCATGGCTTTCGTGACGTTGCGGTAGACACCGCAACCGATCAGCAGCTCGGCGGAGATGCCGGTGACGTAGGAGGTCTTGGGCGTGACCGCGCCGTTGGTCGGGTTGACGATGTCGTAGTCGACCCAGCCGCTGCGGTCGGTGTCGACGATCTGCCAGGCGTCGCGCACCAGCTTGGCGGCGTCCAGGCCCGGCACGCTCGACAGCGGCTGGCCGATCTTGGCGCTGTTGGAGCTGAAGGCGCGATAGATGCCCTGGCGGTCGAACGCAAAGACGTAGAGGTCGCGGTCGCTGAACGGGTTGCCCTTGGCGTGCAGCTCGGCCTGGGCCTGGCTCCAGCCGGCGCGTTGGACCAGGGCCGCGGCGCGCTCGACGAAGTCGCGCGCCTCGTCGGCCGTGCCCTGGCGCAGCTTCATGTGCGACACCGCGGCAGCCAGGCTGCGCGAGCGGTGCAACAGGCCCTCGGCGGTGGCGCCGGCGGCCTCGACCGCGGTGGCGTTGCCCTGCGTGATCTGGTCCAGGCTGTCCACCGCCTCGCTGATCTGCGCCAGGCTGTCGCTTTGTGCGGCGCTGGCTTGGGCGATGCCGCGCAGCCGGTCGCCGACGTCGCGCACACCGGCCAGCAGCTGCGTCATGTCCTTCTCGATCGCGCGCACGCGGCGCGCGCCTTCGCCGGCCTCGTCGCGCGAGGCGGCGATCAGCGTGCGGATCTCGCTGGCCGACGCGGCGGCGCGCTGCGCCAGCTGACGCACCTCGCCGGCGACGACGGCAAAGCCCTTGCCCTGGTCGCCGGCGCGTGCCGCCTCGACGGCGGCGTTCAATGCCAGCAGGTTGGTCTGGAACGCGATCGCGTCGATCGTGCCGACGATCTCGGCCACCTTGCCGGCACCCGACTCGATGCGCCCCATGGTGTCCACCGCGGCCGTCATCGCGCTGCCGCCGGATTCGGCGACGCGGCGCAGGCCGGTCATCTGGGCATCGGCCTCGCGCACGGCTTCGGCGTTGCGTGCCACGGTGGAGCTGATCTCGCGCACGGTGGCCGTGGTCTGCTCCACGCTCGCCGCCTGCGATTCGGTGCGCTCGGACAGGCCGCGGTTGGCCGTGGCCATGCGCTCGCCGGCGGTGCCGACCAGGCTGGCGTCGTTGCGCACCGCCGCCACCATCGACGACAGCGTGGCGGCCATGCGCTCGATCTCGCGACCCATGAGGGCGAACTCGTCGCTGCCGGGCACGCTGACCGTGGTGGCCAGGTTGCCGTGGGCCAGGCCGGCGATGCCGCGACCGACCGCCTGCATCGACGCGGCGCTGGCGCTGTGAAAGGCCAGCGCGAGGTAGATGAATCCGGCGCCGCCGGCCAGGGCCAGCGCGGCCGACAAGGGTGCCAGCAGCGACCAGGCGAGCGGCCACAGCGCCGCGGCCGACAACAGGGCCAGCTTGGCAGGCAGGCGCCAGCGCCGCATCAGGGCGACGCCGGGGGCGAGCAGCGGGAAGACGGGTGAGTTCACGATGCCGATCCTTCCGAGGGCGAGGCACTTTTTCGTTCGCCCAGTGTGTCGCCCCGGTGACGGGGGGGATCGGTCAAACAGGCGGGCGCGACACCCTCAATTCGCGGTCGGGGCGAGCGCGGAAACGGCCTGGGCCAGCGCCAGGTACTCGGCCACGGGCACCTCCTCGGCCCGCCGCTGCAGGTCGAAGGCAGCGCCGAAGCCGCGTGCCTCGAGCCAGCGCCCGAGGCTGTGGCGCAGCAGCTTGCGGCGCTGCGAGAACGCGGCGGCGACCAGGGCCTCGAGCAGGGCCCGGTCCACGGCGGCCGGCGCGGGCCAGGGGATCATGCGCACGACGGCCGAATCGACCCGCGGCGGCGGATCGAAGGCTTCGGGCGGCACCTCGAGCAGCGCCTCGACGTGGTAGCGCCACTGCAGCATCACCGACAGGCGGCCGTAGTCCTTGCCGCCCGGGCCTGCGGCCATGCGGTCCACCACTTCTCGCTGCAGCATGAAGTGCTGGTCCTCGACCTGCGCCGCGGCACCGAGCAGGTGGAACAGGATCGGCGTGGAGATGTTGTACGGCAGGTTGCCGACGACGCGCAGCTTCGCGCCGCGCGCCGCGGCCACCGCAGCGAAGTCCACCGTCAGCACGTCGGCCTCGATGACGTCGAGCGCCGCGTTCTTGCGCAGGCGCGCCGCGAGGTCGCGGTCGAGTTCGACCACGGTCAGGCGCTCGCAACGCTCGAGCAGGGGCTGCGTCAGTGCGCCCAGGCCGGGACCGATCTCGACCAGCGCCTGGCCGGGCCGCGGATCGATCGCCGAGACGATCGCGTCGAGGACGCCGGTGTCGACCAGGAAGTGCTGGCCGAAGCGCTTCCTCGGCTGGTGTTTCACGCTCCCCCCCCGTTGCGGCTTCGCCGCTCCCCCCTCAAGGGGAGCACGCCAGCGGACCGGCAAAGCCGGATCCGCGGCGTCGGCTGGGCTCGCACCCTCTACTGTGGTGGTTCGCGGAACTCGACGTAGGCACGGCCGCGCACCTCGCGCAGCCATTCGGCGTAGGCGTCCTCGAACTTGCGCTCGCGCAGCGCGGCGCGCGCCTGCTCCCGCAGCTGCTTGGCGTCGAGCGCCGTGCTGCGCCGTTCGAGCACCTGGATCAGGTGCACGCCGAATCGCGTGGTCACCGGGTCCGACACGCCGCCGATCGGCAGCGGGTTCATGCCGGCCTCGAACTCGGGCACGAACTGGCCCGGCGAGGTCCAGCCCAGGTCGCCGCCGGCCGGCGCCGAGCCGTCGAGCGAATGTTCGCGCGCCAGGTCCTCGAAACGGCGCGTGCCGGCCTCGATCTGGCGCTTGAACTCGGACAGACGGGCGCGTACCGCCGCCTCGGGCAACTGCTCCGACGGGCGCAGCAGGATGTGGCGCGAGCGTGTCTGCTGCACACGAAAGGCACCGCCTTCGGCGCGCTCGATCAGCTTGAGCACATGGAAGCCCGCCCCCGTGCGCAACAGGGCCGGCGCGACCTGACCCGCCTGCAGCGGCCGCACGGTCTCGAGAAATATGTCGGGCAGGCGGTCGGCCGGGCGCAGGCCGATCTCGCCGCCGCGCTCGCGGTTGTCGTCCTCGGAGACCTGGCGCGCCACAGCGCCGAAGTCCTCGCCGGCGCGCACGCGTGCCATCGCCTGCTCGGCCCGCGCACGCCGCTCGGCCACCGCCGCCTCGCTCGGGTTCTCGGGCAGCTTGATCAGGATCTGCGCGACGTTGTACTGCACCTCGCCGGCCGCAGCGCCGCGCTGTTGCTCGATGAACGCATCGATCTCGCCGTCGGTGATCCGGATGCGCTGCGCCACTTCGCGCTCGCGCACGCGCTCGATCAGCAGTTGGTCGCGGATGTTGGCGCGAAAGCGCGGCAGGTCCATGCCGTCCTGGGCCAGGCGGGCGCGCAGCTGCACCAGCGTCAACTGGTTCTGCGACGCGACCACCTGTACCGCGCGGTCGATCTCGGCCTCGTCGATGCGGATGCCGCTGTCGCGCGCATGGCTGAGCATCGCGCGTTCCTCGATCAGCGACTCGAGGATCATGGTGCGGAACTCGGCCTCGGCCGGGGTGCGCTGGTTGCGCCGGCGTGCGTCCTCGCGCGCCTGGGCCATGCGCTGGGTCAGCTCGTAGGCGGTCACCAGTTCCTGGTTGACCACCGCGGCGATGTGGTCGCCCGGGCGCAGCGGCAGCGGGGCGTTGGGCGTGGCCTGGGCCAGCGCGCTGGCGCAGGCGAGGCTGGCCGACAGGGCCGCCGTGAGTGACCAGAGGGCCGCCATGGGTCGGTGCATAGGGTTCATCGGGCAGGGGGGGCGCTTGCGCCTTCACTCACGTAGGTGCGCAAGGGCGGGTCGCTGCTGTCTTCGCGCAGCAGGGTGTAACCGGGGATATTGTCCTTCAAGACCGACAGCGGGTTGGACCCGAGGCGCGACAGGCCCACCAGCTCCAGTTGCAGCATCAGGCGCGTGGTGGCCTCGGTGCGGCCGGTGGACACGCGCTCGGCCACCACCCGTGCGATCCAGCAGCCGGCGTCGTACTCCAGGCCGGCCAGCGAATCGGTGATGCGACTGTCCTTCATCGAGTAGTTGATGCGACCCACGCCGTACAGCGTGCCGCGGCAGCCGCTGCTGCCGGCGGCGGCTGCGGGCGCAGCGCGGTAGACCGGCCATTGCCAGCCCAGGTCGAGCTGCTCGGTCGCCCCGCGCGTCAGGCGGTAGGTGGCCGACAGCGTACGAAACGGCCCGGGCGAGTAGCGCGCACCGATCCGCGAGCGGGTCGTGCGGTCGATCTCGGGGCTGTACTGGAGCGCGCCGTCGAGGGTCCAGCGCGGCGACAGGTGCGCCCTGCCCGCCAGCAGGATGTCCGACAGGCGCCGCGTCAGCGGCACCCCGTCGGGCGTGATGCGCTGGTCTCGCAGCAGGTAGCGCTGGGCCAGGCCCAGGCGCAGGGCCTCGGTACCGCTGGCGCGGTCGATCAGGCGCGTGGTCACGCCCGCGGTGAGCTGGTGCGCGTCGGACACGCGGTCGATGCCCGAGAAGGCGTTGTCGGTGAACAGCGAGACGAGGTTGAAGTCGTTGGCCGCGGTGTCGAACAGCGGCAGGGCGTCCTGTGCCCGGTAGGGCGTGTGCACGTACAGCAGGCGCGGCTCGAGCGTCTGCGTGAAGGTGCGGCCGGACCAGGTCGCGTCGCGCTCGAAGCGCAGGCCGCTGTCGACGCTGACGCTCGGGATCGCTCGCGAGGCGCTGCGCCGGCCGTCGCTCATCGGCAGGTCGGTGCGGTAGTGGGCCAGGTTCAGCGACAGGCGCGGCGTGATCCAGGCGCCGAGCGCGTGGAAGGTCTGGCTCGCCTGCGCGAGCAGGTGCGCGCGTTCGCCGTTGGGGCGCACGGGGCCGATGCTGTCGCGCGTCAGCTCGAAGCGGTTGAACTCGGCCTGGAAGGCCAGCTCGGGCCCCTGGGCCCAGGGCCTGCCGAGGCCGCGCCAGCCCAGCTGCGGCATGCGGTGGTAAGGCGCCTCGATCGGGGCCTCCGCGTCCTGCAGTACCTGCCAGTGCTGCACGCGCGCGTAGGCGGTGGTCGCGAAGCCGCCCAGCCCCCAGTCGCGCTCGACCTCCGCGGCCAGCGGCAGCAGGCGTGGCGTGACCGAACGCAGCGCGCGCGAAAAGTCCTTCCAGTAGCTGTCGTCCGACGCACGCTGACCCTCGTGGCGCCAGCGCAAACCGGTCGTCGCGTCGCCGAAGGCCGTGCCCTGCTGGCGCCACTGCAGGCCGTGGCGCGAGCTGTCGGCCACGCGGTCGTTCGGCAGCCAGTGCCAGTCGACGTCCCCCTTGTGCGCCGCTGCGAGGTAGCGGAATTCGCTGTCCACACCGAAGCCCCGGCGCGAGTAGACGATCGGCGTCAGCGTCGCGTCGCGCTGCGGCGCAATGTTCCAGTACCAGGGCACCGCGATCTCGAGGCCGCTCTTGTTGTCGATGTTGATCGACGGCGGCAGCCAGCCCGACTTGCGCGCGTCGGACAGCGGGAAGCTCAGCACCGGCGCGGCCAGGATCGGCACGCCCATGAAACGCAGCACCGCGCCCTCGGCCACGCCCTCGTTGGCCTCGAAGTCCAGCTTGACGCGGTCGGTGCTCATCAGCCAGGCCGGCATGCCGTCGCCGCTGCGCTCGCAACTCGTGTAGTCGGCGCCGGTGAGCCGCGCGCGGTCGGTGCCGAGGAAGTCGATGCGCCGCGCGCGGCCGCCGGCCTGGGTGCGGGCGAAGAAGTACTCGGGCTCGAGGAACCAGCCCTCGAAGCGCCCGAGCGTCAGCGACAGCTCGGGGCCTGCAAACCAGTTGCCATCGGCCGTTTCGACCCGCACCTTGCCGCGCGCCTGGGCGAGGTCGGTCACATGGTCGTAGCGCAGATGTTCCGTGCTGAGCGTCAGGCGCCCGCGCTGCAGATGCACCTTGCCCTTCGCCTCGAACTCCAGGTCGGGTCGACCCCGCAACTCGTCGGCCTGCAGGATCAGTGCTGCGTCGCGGTCGTCGGCGGCGGCGGTGCGAGGGGCCGCCTGCTGGGCCATGCCCCCCGCCGGCGCCAGCAACATCGCGGCGGCCAGCGCCAAGGGGTGACGGAGCGGCTTCAAGGGCAGAGCGACGCCGGCTTCAAGGCCGAGCTTCGATTTGTAAAATGAAATTATCCATGACCGCACCCACCCCGCCCGCCGCCGAACCGGTCCCCTGGGCCGACCCCCAACGCAAGGCGGCCTTCGAGCGTTGGCTCGAGCCGCTGGTGGCGGCGCATGGCTTGCGTCCCGGCACGCTGCGGCCGGCCTCGGCCGACGCGAGCTTCCGGCGTTACCTGCGCCTGGACACCGCGGCGGGCGGCAGCCTGGTCGTGATGGACGCACCGCCGCCGCAGGAGGACGTGCGGCCTTTCGTGCACGTGGCCGGGTTGATCCAGCGCGCCGGTCTGCACGGCCCGGCGATCCTGGCCGCCGACGAGGCGCAGGGCTTCCTGCTGCTGTCGGACCTGGGGCGCACGCTCTACCTGGACGCCTTTGCCGACGCCAGCGCCAGGCAGGCCGACCAGCTGATGCGCGACGCGATCGCGGCGCTGGTGCAGTGGCAGCGGCATGTGCCGGGCGACGCGCTGCCGGCCTATGACGAAGCCAAGCTGCGCGCCGAGCTGCAGCTGTTCCCCGACTGGTGCGTGGCGCGCGAGTACGGTGTGACCTGGAGCGAGCGCGAGCAGCAGACCTGGCAGCGCGTGGCCGACCTGCTGGTGGCCGCGGCGCTGGCGCAGCCCAAGGTGGCGGTGCACCGCGACTGGATGCCGCGCAACCTGATGGTGGCCGAGCCCAACCCCGCGATCCTCGACTTCCAGGACGCGGCCCACGGCCCGATCGCCTACGACGTGGCCTCGCTGCTGCGCGACGCCTTCTGGTCCTGGGACGAGGAGCGCGAGATCGACTGGGCGGTGCGCTACTGGGAACAGGCGCGGCGCGCCGCACTGCCGGTGGGGGACGACTTCGGCCAGTTCTGGCGCGACGTGGAGTGGATCGGCCTGCAGCGCCACCTCAAGGTGCTGGGCATCTTCTGCCGCCTGAAGCACCGCGATGCCAAGGCGAAGTACGCGAGCGACCTGCCGCGCTTCTTCGCCTATGCCACCCGGGTCGCGACGCGCTACCGCGAACTCGAGCCGTTGATGGCGCTGATCGAACCGCTGTCGGGGATGAAGGCGGCGGTGGCGTATTCGTTGCGCTGAGTGCGTCGAACTACGCGACGCGGCGCTCGCTGGCCGCGTCGAACAGGTGCACATGCGAGCTCGGCCAGGACACCATCACATGCTCGCCCGCTCGGTGCGTGGGCACGCCGGGCAGGCGCGCGGTGAGGGTGCCGAGTTCGGTGTCGATCAGCATGTAGGTGTCGGGGCCGGTCGGCTCGACCATCTTCACCGACCCGGGCACGCCGTGCGCCGACAGCGACAGCACCTCGGGCCGCACGCCGTAGAGCAGTTCGGCGGGGCCACCGGCGTGCAGCACGGCGCGTTGCGCCTCGGTGGTGGCCAGCGCGATGTGATGGCAGAACAGGGCGCCATCGCGCCGTGCGACCGGCAGGAAGTTCATCGCCGGCGAGCCGATGAACTCGGCGACGAACTTGGTCGCCGGCCGGCCGTAGATGGCCTCCGGCGTGTCGAACTGTTCGATGTGGCCGGCGCGCATCACCGCGATGCGGTCGCCGAGCGTCATCGCTTCGACCTGGTCGTGCGTGACGTAGACCGTGCTGGTGCGCGTGCGCTGGTGCAGCAGCTTGATCTCGGCGCGCATCTCGACGCGCAGCTTGGCATCCAGGTTGGACAGCGGCTCGTCGAACAGGAACAGCTTGGGGTCGCGTGCCAGCGCGCGGCCCATCGCGACGCGCTGGCGCTGCCCGCCTGACAGCTGCGCGGGCTTACGCTCGAGCAGGTGCTCGATCTGCAGCATCTTGGCCACGCGCGCGATCGCCTTGTCGCGCTCGGGCTTGGGCACCTTGCGCATCTCGAGGCCGAAGCTGATGTTCTGCGCCACGCTCATCGTCGGGTAGAGCGCGTAGCTCTGGAACACCATCGCGATGTCGCGGTCCTTGCTCGGCAGGTGCGTCACGTCGCGCTCGGCGATGTGGATCGTGCCCGAGGTCGGCACGTCCAGCCCCGCGATCATGTTCAGCAGCGTGGACTTGCCGCAGCCCGAGGCGCCGACCAGGATGATGAATTCACCCGACTCGGCCTCGAGGTCGATGTTGTCGAGCACGGTGACCGCGCCGAACACCTTGCGCACACTCTTGATGGACAGCGCGCTCATCCCTTGACGGCTCCTGCGGTGAGGCCGCGGACGAAGTACTTGCCCGCCAGCACGTAGACGATCAGCGTCGGCAGGCCGGCGATCATCGCGGCGGCCATGTCGACGTTGTATTCCTTGACCGAGCTCGAGGTGTTGGCCAGGTTGTTCAGGCCCACGGTGACCGGCTTGCTGTCGGCGCCCGAGAACACGACGCCGTAGAGGAAGTCGTTCCAGATGTTGGTGAACTGCCAGATCAGCGTGACCATCAGGATCGGCGTCGACAGCGGCAGCACGATGCGCCAGAAGATCTGCCAGAAGCCGGCACCGTCGATCGTGGCGGCCTTCACCAGTTCGTCGGGCACGCCGACATAGTAGTTGCGGAAGAACAGGGTGGTCGACGGCAGGCCGGCGATCACGTGCACCAGGATCAGGCCCCAGATCGAACTGGCGATGCCGAGCCAGCCGAGCACCTGGCTCATCGGCAGCAGCACCACCTGCATCGGCATGAAGACGCCGAACAGCAGGAAGGCGAACAGGGTCTCGCTGCCGCGAAAGCGCCATTTCGACAGCACGTAGCCGTTGAGCGCGCCGATCGCGGTGGACACCAGCACGGCCGGCACGACCATCGCCACCGAGTTCATGAAGAAGGGCTTCAGGCCGCCGCAGTCGATGCCGGTGCAGGCGCTGCCCCAGGCCTTGGCCCAGGCGTCGAAGGACGGCGAGGTCGGCAGCGACAGCAGGTGGCCGGTGCGCACCTGCTCCATGTCCTTCAGCGAGGTGGCGAGCATCACGTACAGCGGGGTCAGGAACCAGGCTGCGAACAGCAGCAGCACCGCCCACAGCAGCACGCGGTGCCAGGACAAGCGGCTCACTTCTTCACCCTCAGCTCGCTGTATAGGTAGGGCACGACGATGGCCGCGATGATCGCCAGCATCACCGTGGCGGCCGCGGCGCCCTGGCCGATCTGGCCGCGCGAGAAGGCCATCGCGTACATGAAGGTGGCCGGCAGGTCGGTGGCGAAGCCGGGGCCGCCGGCGGTCAGCGCCATCACCAGGTCGAAGCTCTTGATCGCGAGGTGGCTCACGATCATCAGCGTGGAAAAGACCACCGGGCGCAGTGCCGGCAGCACGATGCGCCAGTAGATGCGCGGCAGGCTGGCGCCGTCGACCTGGGCGGCCTTGATGATCGAGTCGTCGACGCCGCGCAACCCGGCGAGGAAGAGCGCCATCACGAAGCCGGCGCTCTGCCAGACGCCGGCGATGACGATGCAGTAGATCGCCTTGTCGGGGTTCACCAGCCAGTCGAAGGTGAAGCTGTCCCAACCCCATTGCCGCATCACGTTCTCGAGGCCGAGTCCGGGGTTGAGGATCCACTTCCACGCCGTGCCGGTGACGATGAAGGACAGCGCCATCGGGTACAGGTAGATCGTGCGCAGCATGCCCTCGGCGCGGATCTTCTGGTCGAGTAGCACGGCCAGCAACAGGCCGATCGCCATTGCGCCGCCGATGAACAGCGTGCCGAAGACCGCCATGTTGGCGAGCGCGACGCGAAAGCGCTCGCTCTCCCACAGGCGCGCGTACTGCTCGAGTCCGACGAACTCGTAGTTGGGCAGCAGGCGCGAAGCAGATACCGACAGGTACCCGTTCCACGCCATCAGGCCGTAGACGAAGGCCAGGCCGAGCACGAAGCTCGGCGCGACGACCAGCTTGGGCAGCCAGGCGTGCTGTTGCATGGCTGCCCTCGGCGTGGCCCGGCTACTTGGTCTTGGCGGCGGCGGCGAGCTTGGCCATCGCCGCCTTGGCGTCCATCTTGTCGTCGTTCCAGAACTGGCTCACCACGTCCTTGATCGCGCCCTCGGTGGACGAGGGCACGGCCATGCCGTGGGCAATCGACGGCACCAGGCTGCCGCTCTTGGCGGTGGCCACGAAGTCCTTGCTCGAGGCCTTGGCGCAGTCGTCGAACTTGTCCATCTTCATGTTCAGGCGCACCGGGATCGAGCCCTTGTTGAGGTTGAACACCTCCTGGAACTCGGTGCCCATGATCGCGGCCGCGAGGTCGTTCTGCGCCTTCACGTTGGCCTCGTTCTTCAGCTTGAACATCGCGAACGAGTCGACGTTGAAGGTGTAGGCATTGGCGCTGCCCGGCGTGGCCACGCAGGCGAAGTCCTTGCCCGGCACCTTGCCGGCGGCGAGGAACTCGCCCTTGGCCCAGTCACCCATGATCTGCATGCCCGCTTCGCCCTTGATGACCATCGCGGTGGCGAGGTTCCAATCACGGCCCGGCGCATTCTTGTCGGTGTAGCCCTTGATGCGCTTGAAGGTGGTCAGCACCTTCTCCATCGTCGGGCTCGACACGCTGCCCGGGTCGAGTTGCACCAGCGCCTTCTTGTAGAAGTCGGCGCCGCCGACGCCGAGTGCGACGGCTTCGAAGGTGGTGAAGTCCTGCCAGTTCTGGCCGCCATGCGCCACCGGCGTGACGCCGGCCTTCTTCAGCGCCTCGGCGGCGACGAAGAACTCGTCCCAGGTCGTCGGCAGCTTGGCGCCGGCCTTCTGGAAAGCCGCCGGGCTGGCCCACAGCCAGTTGACGCGGTGCACGTTGACCGGCACCGCGATGTAGTTGCCCTTGTGCTTCATGACGTCGGAGACGACCTTGGGCAGCACCTCGTCCCATTTCTCGGCCTTGGCCGTGGCGTCGAGGTTGGCGAGCACGCCTTCCTTGGCCCATTCCTGCAGCGACGGGCCCTTGATCTGCGCCGCGGCCGGCGCATTGCCCGACACCACGCGCGACTTCAGTACCGTCATGGCCGCGTCGCCGCCGCCGCCGGCCACCGCGAAGTCCTTCCAGGTATGGCCCTTGGCCTGCATGCTGGACTTGAGTGCCGCCGCGGCCTTGGCCTCGCCGCCGCTGGTCCACCAGTGCAGGACTTCGACCTCGCCGGCGTGCGCAGACACACAGGCCAACGCGACGATGGACAGCGACAGGACGGATTTCATGGAGATGTCTCCCGGGAGTGAATGGCTGTGCAGCGCACTGTGGTGTCGCCTCGCAGCCGCGGCAATCGAGGGTTACCCGGGAGGCGTTTCGCGGCGTTACTGCGCAGCGAACTCGCTCATCGGGATGCAGGCGCAGAACAGGTTGCGGTCGCCGTGCACGTTGTCGACACGCGCCACCGGGCTCCAGTACTTGCCTTCGCGCTTGAGTGCAGCCACCGGGTAGGCCGCCTGCTCGCGCGAGTACGGATGCGTCCAGTCGGTCGCGAGCAGCGAAGCCGCGGAGTGCGGCGCGTGCTTGAGCGGGTTGTCGTCCTGCGGCCAGCGGCCTTGCTCGACGGCGCGGATCTCCTCGCGGATCGCGATCATCGCGTCACAGAAACGGTCGAGCTCGACCAAGGGTTCGCTTTCGGTCGGCTCGACCATCAGCGTGCCGGGCACCGGGAAGCTCAGTGTCGGCGCGTGGAAGCCGTAGTCGATCAGGCGCTTGGCCACGTCCTCGGCGCCGACGCCCGAACTTGCCTTCAATGGGCGCAGGTCCAGGATGCACTCGTGCGCGACGCCGCCACCCTTCAGGCCCGCGACCTCACTGCTGTAGTGGATGTCGTAGTGTTCCGACAGGCGCGCGGCCACGTAGTTGGCCGACAGGATCGCCGTCTCGGTCGCGGCCTGCAGACCGTCGGCGCCCATCATGCGCACGTACATCCACGAGATCGGCAACACGCCGGCGTTGCCGAGTGGTGCCGCAGACACCGCACCGACCGGCGAATCCTTGCCGGTGGCCGTCAGGTGGCCGGGCAGGAAGGGCACCAGGTCCTCGACCACGCACACCGGGCCGACGCCCGGGCCGCCCCCGCCGTGCGGGATGCAGAAGGTCTTGTGCAGGTTCAGGTGGCTGACGTCGCCGCCGAATTCGCCCGGCGCCGCCACACCCACCAGCGCATTCATGTTCGCGCCGTCGACATATACGCGCCCACCATGCGAATGCACCAGCGCGCACAACTCCTTGACGTGCGGGTCGAACACGCCGTAGGTGCTCGGATAGGTGATCATGATCGCCGCCAGGTCGGCGCTGTGCGTCTCGCATTTGGCCCTCAGATCCGCCATGTCGACGTTGCCCAGCGCATCGCACTTCACCACCACGACGCCCATGCCGACCATCTGCGCCGACGCCGGGTTGGTGCCATGCGCCGACTCGGGGATCAGGCAGATCTTGCGGTGTGCGTCGCCGCGCGACGCGTGCCAGGCCTGGATCGCCAGCAGGCCCGCGTACTCGCCCTGCGAACCGGCGTTGGGTTGCAGGCTGATGCCGGCGTAGCCTGTGGCCTGGCACAGCCAGGCGCGCAACTGCTCGTCGAGCAGCGTGTAGCCGGCGCGCTGCTCGGCCGGCGCGAACGGGTGCACGGCCGCGAATTCGGGCCAGGTGATCGGGATCATCTCGGCCGTCGCGTTGAGCTTCATCGTGCACGAGCCGAGCGGGATCATCGAGCGGTCGAGCGCGAGGTCCTTGTCGGCGAGGCGGCGCAGGTAGCGCAGCATCTCGGTCTCGCTGTGGTGCGAGTTGAAGACCGGATGCGTCAGGAAGGCGCTCGTGCGGCGCAGCGACAGCGGGATCAGCGGCTCGATGCCGGCCTCGTAGGCGGCGACCTTCGGCAGGGCGGCACCTTCCGGTGCGAACCAGGACCACAGCGCTTCGAGGTCGGTGCGCGTCGTGGTCTCGTCCAGTGCCACGGCCAGGTGCGTGGGTGACAGGCGGCGCAGGTTGGCGCCCGCGGCCACGGCCTTGGCCAGCACGGACGCGCTGCGCTCGCCGGTCTCGACCGTGATGGTGTCGAAGGCCTGCGGCGTCACGACCTTCAGGCCCATCTGCTTCAGTCCGTCGGCCAGGATCGCCGTGTAGCTCGCGACCCGCTGCGCGATGCGCTTCAGTCCCACGGGGCCGTGGTAGACCGCGTACATGCTTGCGATCACCGCAAGCAGCACCTGTGCGGTGCAGATGTTCGAGGTGGCCTTCTCGCGCCGGATGTGCTGCTCGCGCGTCTGCAGCGCCAGGCGGTAGGCCGGGTTGCCCTGCGCGTCGATGCTGACCCCCACCAGGCGTCCCGGCATCGAGCGCTTGAACTCGTCGCGGCAGGCCAGGAAGGCGGCATGCGGGCCGCCACCGGCCATCGGCACGCCGAAACGTTGCGAGTTGCCGACCACGATGTCGGCGTCGAACTCGCCGGGCGGCACGAGCAGGGTCAGCGCCAGCAGGTCGGCGGCGACGATGAAGGCGGCGCCCTTGGCATGCGCTTGCTCGACATGGGGCTTCAGGTCGTGGATCAGGCCTGATGTGGATGGGTACTGCGCGATGACACCGAAGTAGTCATGCGTCTCCATCAGCTTGGGCGCCACCCCCACGAGCACCTCGATGCCCAGCGGCGCGGCACGCGTGCGGATCACCTCGATCGTCTGCGGGTGGCAGTCGCCGGCGACGATGATGGTGTTGCTCTTGCTCTTCACGCTGCGTTTGGCCAGCGTCATCGCCTCGGCGGCGGCCGTGGCCTCGTCGAGCATCGAGGCGTTGGCGATCGCCATGCCGGTGAGCTCGCAGACCATGGTCTGGAAGTTGACCAGCGCCTCCAGGCGGCCCTGCGAGATCTCGGCCTGGTAGGGCGTGTAGGCGGTGTACCAGGCCGGGTTCTCGAGGATGTTGCGCAGGATGACGCCCGGCGTGTGCGTGCCGTGGTAGCCCTGGCCGATGA
>JALHQP010000089.1 GCA_022841885.1 Aquincola sp.
CAGGCCGTCGTCGGCAGCGCCTACGCCGAACGCGGCCTCTGGGGCAAGGCGCGCACGCCGCTCGAGCGCGCGGCCGTATCGGCGGCGCTGACCGCCGACGCACGGCGCGACTGCTGGCGCCGCCTCGCCGCGCTGGCACGCGCCGAAGGCGACGAGCCCCGTGCCCTGAGCTGCGAGCGCGAAGCGATGGCGCTGGGCTGAGCCCGCGCGCTCAGCCGGCCAGGGCCTGCAGGTAACGCTCGCAGCGCGCGAGCTGGTCGAGGCTGACGAATTCGTCGGGCTGGTGCGCCTGGGTGATGAAGCCGGGGCCGCACACCACGGTGGACACGCCGGCGCGGTGGAACAGGCCGGCCTCGGTGCCGAACGCCACCAAGGTGGTCTCGCGCGTGCCCGCCAGGCGCTGCGCCAGCGCCAGCGCCGGTTCGTCGGGGCGTGCCAAGAAGTCGGGCACCTCGCAGATCGTCTCGAAGCGAAAGCCGGTGCCGGCGTCGACCGCCTTCATCGCCACCTCGAGCGCAGTGGCCGCGTCGAGCACGCGGCGCTGCATCGCATGTGCGTCGTGGCCCGGCAGGTTGCGGAATTCGTAGTGGAACGCGCAGTCCTCGGGCACCACGTTGTCGGCGATGCCGCCTTCGATGACGCCGACGCAGGCGGTCGTGAACGGCACGTCGAAGCCTTCGTGGTACGGCCCGCGTTCGCGCCACTGCTGGCCCATGCCGGCGATCTGCGTGACCAGCCGAGCCCCCGCCTCGATGGCGTTGACCGCGCTGGGCGTCAGCGACGAGTGCGCCGGCTTGCCCTTGATGCAGCAGCGCCAGCGGTACACCCCCTTGTGCGCCACCGCCGGCACCATGCCGGTGGGCTCGCCGATCAGGCAGTGGCGCGGCGCGAGGTCCGCGTCCTTGAGGTCGGCGATCAGGTGGCGCACACCGAAGCAGCCCACTTCCTCGTCGAAGCTGAACGCGTAGTGGATCGCGAACGGCGCGTCGGCCGCGAGATAGCGCGCGGTCTGTGCAACGACGAGGCCGATGAAGCTCTTCATGTCGGCACTGCCGCGGCCGTAGAGCTTGGCGTCGCGCAACTCGGCGCCAAGTGGGTCGACGGTCCAGGCCTGGCCGTCCCAGGGCACGGTATCGGTGTGGCCGGACAGGATCACGCCGTCGGGCTTGCCTTCGCCGATGGTCGCGAACAGATTGGCCTTGCGCCGGGCCTCGTCGTAGGTCAGACGCACGGGGATGCGCAGCGTGCGCAGGTGGTCCGCGATGCATTCGATCAGCGGCAGGTTGGATTCGCGGCTGACGGTGTTCAAGCGCACGAGGCGCTGGGCCCAGGCCAGGGCGTCGGGGGACAGGGTCATGAAGCGACTGTAGCGCCTGCTATACTCCCGCCCCTTCGCGGCTGTAGCTCAGTTGGATAGAGTACTTGGCTACGAACCAAGGGGTCGTGGGTTCGAATCCTGCCAGCCGCGCCAAAACAAGAAGACGAGACGGGTGACGTGTAATGCGTCGCCCGTTTTGCTTTGGCGACGCGCATGAACAAGGCCTTCACGAAGGAAAGCGACGGCGACGCGGATGACGACGACGATGGTTCGTCGGCCCTGCCGCCCTTGCCTGCGGGCGCGAAGAACTACATCACGCCTGCCGGTTACGCGCGCCTGCGCGAGGAGCTGATCACGCTGCTCGACGTCGAGCGGCCCAAGGTGGTCGAGACCGTGTCGTGGGCGGCCAAGAATGGCGACCGCTCGGAGAACGGCGACTACCTGTACGGCAAGAAGCGCCTGCGTGAGATCGACCGCCGCATCCGCTTCCTGACCAAACGGCTGGACATCGCCGAGGTGGCCGACCCGGCGCTGCACCACGGCAACCACCAAGTGTTCTTCGGCGCGACGGTGACGTATGCCGACGAAGCGGGCGAGGAACGCACCGTCACCATCAAGGGCATCGACGAAGCCGACAACCTGCACGGCGAGGTGAGCTGGGTGTCGCCGATCGCGCGGGCGCTGCTCAAAGCGCGCGAGGGCGACGAGGTGACGCTGGTCACGCCGAAGGGGCCGCAGCGTATCGAAGTGATCGAAGTGCGCTACCCGGCGCCCGGCTCCTGAGCGCGCAGCAGGTTGGCCAGCTCGACCGCCGACTTGACGTTCATCTTGTCGAACACGCGGGCGCGGTGCACTTCGACCGTGCGCACGCTGATGCCCAGCGCGTCGGCCACCAGCTTGTTGGGCTTGCCGTCGATCACCAGCTGCATCACCTCGCGCTCGCGTTCGGTCAGCTCGGCCAGCGACTGCGCCACCTTGCCGCGCGCGCGCTGGCGCTCCAGGTGCTCGCGGCTCGCGGCCAGGGCCTGCTCGATGCGGTCGACCAGGGCGTTGTCCGAGAACGGCTTCTCGACGAAGTCGAAGGCGCCGCGCTTGACCGCCGCCACCGCGGTCGGTACGTCGCCATGGCCGGTCAGGAAGATCACGGGCAGCGCGTGCAGCAGGTCGCGCTCGACCAGGCGGTCGAACAGGGCCAGGCCGCTCAGGCCCGGCATGCGCACGTCCAGCAGCAGGCAGGACGGCGCGGCCGGCCACCCACCGGCGGCCTGGGTCTCGAGCATCGCGTCGAAGGCTTCGGCGCTCGAGTAGGCTTCGGACAGCAGGCGACGTGTGCGCAGCAGCCAGGCCAGCGCGCTGCGCAGCACCTCCTCGTCATCGACGATGTAGACCATCGGCAGGCCGAGCGGCGGGTGCATGGCGCGAGTATGGCGCGACGCTCAGGCGCCCGCGCCGGGCCCGTTCGCGGCGCGCAGCGTGAAGCGAAAGCGCGTGCCCGCGCCGCCGGTGTCGAAGTCGAGCGCGCCGCCATGCTGCTCGACGACGGTGCGGCACAGCGACAGCCCCAGCCCCATGCCTTCGCTGCGCGTCGTGAAGAAGGGGGTGAACAGGCGCTGCGCGACCTCGGGTGCGATCCCGGGCCCGGCGTCGGCGACCGCGAATTCGACCCAATCGGCATTGATCGCGCGCACGCCGATTCGCAGTACGCGCTGCGACAGCGGCGTCTCCTCGCCTTCCATCGCCTGGATGCCATTGCGCGTCAGATTGAGCAGCACCTGCTCGACCATCGTGCGGTCGGCCAGCACGCGCGGCGCGGGCGTCGGCATGTCGACCTCGATGCGCGTGCCGCTCTTGCGCGCCTGCAGGCGCACCAGCGGCAGCACCGCGTCGACCAGCAGCGCCGCCGGCACCGCCTCGCGCGCCTGCTCGCGCCGGCGCACGAAGTCGTGCACGCTCTTGATGGTGCGGCCGGCGCGGTCGGCCTGCTCGGCGATGCGGCCCATGGCCTGGCGCAGCATCTCGCGGTCGCCCGGGTCGGATGCCGTGCCGTCCTCGAGCAGGTTGAGCGAGCCGCTCGCATAGCTGGCGATCGCCGCCAGCGGCTGGTTCAGCTCGTGGCTGAGCAGCGAGGCCATCTCGCCCACCGTGGCCAGGCGTGCCGTGGCCTGCAGCCGCTCCTGCTGCTGGCGCGACAGGTCCTCGATGCGGCGCTGCTCGGACAGATCCACCGCGGCGCTCATCCAGCCGGTCTGGCGGCCGCTGCTGTCCACCAGCGGCGCCTCGTAGATCACCACCGGAATGCGCTCGCCGTTCTTGTGCATGAACACGGTTTCGTTGCCGATGCGCGCGTCGCCGCTGACATGGCCGCCGGCGCGCAGGCGCTGGGCCTGGCGCGCGCTGTACTCCGCCACCCGCTCCGGCGGCCAGTAGGGCGGGATCGACGCGCTCTGCAGCTCCTCCGGCGAGAAGCCGACCATGCGGCAGAACGACGGATTGACGTAGGTGATGCGGCCCTCGAGGTCGCGCGCGCGCAGGCCGGTGACCAGTGAGTCCTCCATCGCCTTGCGGAAGGCCAGGGCCTCGGCCAGGCGCTCCTCGGCCGCGGCGCGGCGGCGCACGTCGCGCGCCAACAGCAGCACCAGCGCCATCAGGGCCATCGACAGGCCGACGACCAGGGCGACGCTGAGATTGGGGATCAGGTGCGGGCGGCCTTCCCGGCTGTCGGCGCGCACCTGCAGCTTGACGCCGGGCAGGTCGACGACGCGCTCGGCGCGATAGACGCCGGCGCCGCGTGCGTGGCCGGCGCGGGCCAGGCGCGCGCCGTCGCCCTCGACGAAGGACAGTTCGTGGTCGCGCATGGCTGCGTCGGCAGCCAGGGCGGCCTCCAGCAGCGCGCCGAGCGAGAAACTGGCCACCAGGCTGCCGCCGTCGGTTGCCTCCAGCGGCACGCACAGGTCCATCAGCTCCATGCCGCCGCCGCCTTGCAGCGGTGCGAAGTAGCTGCGCGAGAACGCCGGCGAGCCGGCGCGGCGCGCCTCGCCGCAGGCAGTCTCGGCCTCCAGGCTCAGCGCCGCACGCGGGATGGCCTGGAACAGCGCGACCAGGTGCGGCGCCTGGACAGCGTCGACGATGCGAAACGATGCGTCGCGGCGTTCGATGCGCACCAGCTCACGCCGGCTGCTCAGCAACTCGGCGGAGTCGCTGCGCCACTGCGGCGCGCTGCGCTCGCTCCAGACCAGGATCTGCAATGTCTGCAGCCCGCGCGCGAGCTGCTGCCGCAGCTCGGCGGCGGCCGAGGCGGCGACCGCCTCGCTGCGGTCCTGTGCGCGTGCGTCCTCGTACACCAGCACCAGGAACACGAGCAGCGCCTGCGCCACCGCCAGCAGCCCGATCAGCAGGCCCCACAGCAGCACGCGGCGCCAGCGCCGCCGCGGGGCGGGCGGCGGCGGGGCAGTGGCGGCGGCGCTCATCGTGCGGCCCAGTATTGCGTACCGCCCTGGCAAACCCGATACGCGGTTTCTCGCATCAATCGCGCGGCCACGGGACCCGGTTCACCCGTACCATGCCAAGGTCCCGTCAGACCGCCCCGAGAGAGACCATGTCCAGCTACGAAGAGAAGCGCGCCGAGCTGCGCCGCCACGCCCTCGAGTACCACGAGTTCCCGACCCCCGGCAAGGTGGCCATCGCCGCCACCAAGCCGCTGTCCAACCAGCGCGACCTGGCGCTGGCGTACTCGCCCGGCGTGGCCGCGGCCTGCGAGGAGATCGCTGCCGACCCGAACAACGCCTTCCGCTACACCGCGCGCGGCAACCTGGTGGCCGTGGTGACCAACGGCACCGCGGTGCTCGGCCTGGGCGACATCGGCCCGCTGGCCGCCAAGCCGGTGATGGAAGGCAAGGCGGTTCTGTTCAAGAAGTTCGCCGGCATCGATGTGTTCGACATCGAGGTCAACGAGAGGAACCTCGACAAGCTGGTCGACTGCATCGCCGCGCTCGAGCCCACCTTCGGCGGCATCAACCTCGAGGACATCAAGGCGCCGGACTGCTTCTACGTCGAGCGCAAGCTGCGCGAGCGCATGAAGATCCCGGTCTTCCACGACGACCAGCATGGCACCGCGATCGTGGTCGGCGCGGCGCTGATCAACGGCCTGGCAGTGGCGGGCAAGGACATCAAGAAGGTCAAGCTGGTGACCTCGGGCGCGGGCGCCGCGGCGTTGGCCTGCCTGGGCCTGCTGATCAAGCTCGGCCTGCCGCGCGAGAACATCTGGGTCACCGACCTGGCGGGCGTGGTTTACCAGGGCCGCACCGAGCTGATGGACCCCGACAAGGCCGAATTCGCGCAGCCGACCAAGGCGCGCACGCTGGCCGAGGTGATCGAAGGGGCCGACGTGTTCCTCGGCCTGTCCGCGGCGGGCGTGCTCAAGCCGGCGATGGTCAAGGCGATGGCCGCCAAGCCGGTGATCTTCGCGCTGGCGAATCCGACGCCGGAAATCCTGCCCGAAGAGGTGCAGGCGGTGCGCAGCGACGCGATCATGGCCACCGGGCGCACCGACTACCCGAACCAGGTCAACAATGTCCTGTGCTTCCCGTACATCTTCCGCGGCGCGCTCGACTCGGGCGCGACGACGATCACCGACGCGATGGAGATCGCCGCGGTGCACGCGATCGCTGACCTGGCGCGCGCCGAGCAGAGCGAGGTGGTGGCCGCGGCCTATGCCGGCCAGACCCTGGCCTTCGGGCCCGAGTACCTGATTCCCAAGCCCTTCGATCCGCGGCTGATGATCAAGATCGCGCCGGCGGTGGCCAAGGCGGCTGCCGAGTCGGGCGTGGCGCGGCGACCGGTCGCCGACTTCGACGCCTACCGCGACAAGCTGCAGGGCTTCGTGTACGCCTCGGGCAACACGATGAAGCCGATCTTCACGATGGCCAAGCGCGCGCAGAACAAGCGCGTGGCCTACGCCGAGGGCGAGGAGGAGCGCGTCCTGCGCGCGGCCCAGGTCGTGGTCGACGAAGGCATCGCGCGGCCGACGCTGATCGGCCGGCCGGCCATCATCGCCCAGCGCGTCGAGAAGTTCGGCCTGCGCCTGCAGCAGGGCCGCGACTACGACGTGGTCAATGTCGAGAACGACCACCGCTACCGCGACTTCTGGCAGACCTACCACCGCATGACCGAGCGCAAGGGCGTCACCGCCCCGATCGCCAAGATCGAGATGCGGCGCCGCCTGACCCTGATCGGCGCGATGCTGCTGAAGAAGGGCGAGGTCGACGGCATGCTGTGCGGCACCTGGGGCACGACGCACGCCCACCTTCACTACATCGACCAGGTGATCGGCAAGCGCCCGGGCGGCTGCCCGGCGACGCGACAGGACGTGCAGGTCTATGCCTGCATGAACGGCCTGATGCTGCCCGGCCGCCAGCTCTTTCTGGTCGACACGCATGTCAACGCCGACCCGTCGCCCGAGGAACTGTCCGAGATCACCGCGATGGCCGCCGACGAGATGCGCCGCTTTGGCGTCGAGCCCAAGGCCGCGCTGCTGTCGCATTCCAACTTCGGCTCCTCCGACCACCCGAGCGCGGTCAAGATGCGTGCCACCCTGGCGCTGCTGCGCGAGCAGGCGCCCTGGCTCGAGGTCGACGGCGAAATGCACGGCGACGTGGCGCTGGACGGCGCCGCGCGTGCGGCGCTGATGCCCAACACCACGCTGTCGGGTGACGCCAATCTGCTGGTGCTGCCCAACATCGATGCTGCCAACATCGCCTACAACTTGCTGAAGGCGGCGGCGGGTGGCGGCATCGCGATCGGCCCGGTGCTGCTGGGCGCAGCCAAGCCGGTGCATGTGCTGACCCCGTCGGCCACGGTGCGCCGCATCGTCAACATGACGGCGCTGACGGTGGCTGACGCCAACGCCGCGCGATGAGGATGACAGGCCGGTTGCAACCCTGATTTGCAAAGCCACTTCCGTAAGTGTGCGCAAACAATTAGCCTAGGGTCAGTGCCCCATTTTTGGGCAGGCGGCTTGAGGTTTTTTGGCCGCTCCGGTACCATGCGGGATTGGTTTTCAAGGGTTAACCCGTGTTATCCGCTGCCCGCCAACCGCTTGCAGGCGCCTTTCAAAAGTCAGCCCTCGCTCTCTTCGGTGCTGCACTGCTCGCCTCGGGGGTTTGGGCCCGCACGGGCAGTGTCGGCACGGTGGCGCTGTCCGAACTGCCCGCGGAAGCGCGCAAGACCGAGCAGTTGATCCGCAGCGGCGGCCCCTTCCCCTACGCCAAGGACGGCACAGTCTTCGGCAACCGGGAGCGGCTGCTGCCAAGGCAGCAGCGGGGCTACTACCGCGAGTACACCGTCCCGACGCCGGGCGCGCACAACCGTGGTGCACGACGGATCGTCTGCGGCGGAGCGCAGCCGGCGGCGCCCGAGGCCTGCTACTACACCGCCGACCACTACGCCAGCTTCCGCCGCATCGTCGGCGCGGCGGCGCCGTGAGCGGCATCGTTGGGTTTGTTTTTTTGACCTAGGAGGAACGTGACCATGCAATTGCAGACCGTCCGTCCGAACATCGTGCAGTCGATCCGCGCGTACAGCGTCGCGGAATTGATGGCTGCCGCCGAACAGGCGGGCCAGCACTTCTTGTACGCGAACGTGGCCAATGCGCAGTCGAAGCAGGAAGTGCTGGAAGGCATCGCCGACGCCTTCACCTTCCCGGCGCATTTCGGCAAGAACCTCGATGCGCTGTACGACTGCATGACCGACCTCGTGCACCGCGCCGGCCAGCAACCGGGCTTCGTGGTGGTGCTCGAGCAGTTGCCGGACAACCCGCGCTTCGACCGCGAGACGCGCGAGCAGCTGCTCGACGTGTTCCGCGACGCGGCCGACTTCTGGGCGGAGCGAAAAGTACCGTTCAGGTGCTTCTATTCTTTTCGGTAGCCCGCTCCCAAGAAATCGGGTCATGGGAGCGGGCGACGGAAGTGGCCCCCACGAGCAATGAAGTTTCGAGCAAGTCCAAGTCGTCGAAGGCAGCAGCCGCGGCGGCGAATACGAGCTTCGGCATGAACATGCCGCTGATGAGCAGCGCGTTCGACACCGCGATGTGGCTGAACGCGGCCTAGGCCGGTTCGCGCACTCGTTTCACAGACAGGGTGGCTGAGGCCACCCTGTTTCGTTCTGGCCCTTGGGCACTACCCGAGCGGCGCGCGCAGGTAGTGGGCGCCGGGGACCGGGTTGAAGTAGTAGGGCGGAATTTCTTCGAAGCCGAGGCTCGCGTACAGGCCGCGTGCGGCCTCCATGTCGTCGAGCGTGTCGAGCAGCAGGTTCGAATAGCCGGCCTGCAAGCCGCGGTCCATCAGCGCCTGGGTCAGCAGGCGGCCGATGCCGAAGCGGCGGAACGCCGGGCGCACGAACAGGCGCTTCATTTCGCAGGCGTTCGGGTAGTCCACGTCGGCCAGCGGCCGCAGCGCGCCGCAGCCGGCCACCTCGCCGTCCACCGTGGCCAGCAGCAGGGCGCCGCGCGGCGCGGCGTAGTCGCCGGGCAGGCCCGCCAGCTCGGCCTCGAAGTTCTGGAAGCACAGGTCGACGCCCAGCTGCGCTGCGTACTCGCGGAAGATCTCGCGCGTGACGTCCAGCAGCTCGGGCCTGGCCGGCGTCAGCAGCTCGATGACGGGCGCCACGCTCACCCCGCGCCCAGGCGCGCGATCCACCCGGCCAGCGCCAGGCCGAGCGCGAGCAGCACGGCCGCCAGCACGCGTGGCCGCGAGCCGTCGGCCGACGCGGGTGTGTGCGGCGCGAGCCGCTTGTCGCCATGCCACATCGGTGCGATCAGGTTGCGCCCCTTGGCCTGCAGGTAGTACAGCACGGCACCGACATGCGTGATCACCAACGCGATGATCAGGTACTGCCCTACATGCACGTGCCACGCTGTCGCCTTGAGGCCCACCGCCATGTCGACGAAGCGGTTCAGGGGCCCGACGGTGGCCACCTCGTCGTCGGCCACCAGGCCGGTAGCCACCTGCACGGCCAGCACGCCCAGCAAGGCGAACACCGACAGCGCGCCGAGCGGACTGTGCCCGACGTCGAAGCGCCCACCGGGCCCGCGGTCGCCACGCAGGTACGCGCGCAGACTCGCAGGACCGTAGGCGAAGGCCGCGAACCGCGACCAGTGCCCGCCGACGAAGCCCCAGGCCAGGCGGAACACCAGCAAGGCCAGCACCAGCAGTCCGAGCCGGATGTGCCACACCATCGCGTTGCCGCCGATCTTGGCCGTCACCACCGAACCGATCACGGTGGCGGCCAGCACCCAGTGGAACAGGCGCGTCGGCAGATCCCAGACGCGTACGGGGCGCAAACCGTCGTCGGTGGTCATCGGCAGCGGGCGGGCAAGCGAAGGTGCATCAACCATAACCTGCCGTTGCAACGCTTGCCAAGCGCGCCATGCGGGCATACCCGCGAGATGCAAGGCCTCGCGAAGGCGCTGCGTACACTCGATGCGTCCGTCGGGAGATCGCCCTGCGGCCGGACCCACCCTTGTCATGGAGGATCCTCGAATGCCCTTGCCGACGATGAACCCGCTCCGCCCGAGCCTGGCCGTGGCCATGCTCGCCCTGCTCACCGCCCTGCCGGCCGCCGCGCAGTACCGCAACGCCGACGCGGCGATCAAGTACCGGCAGAGCGCGATGTCGCTGCAGAACAATCACCTGGGGCGCATCTTCGCGATGGTCAACGGTCAGGCGCCCTTCGACGCCAAGGTCATGAACGAGAACATCGAGATCGTCAGCCTGCTGAACTCGCGAGTCCAGTTCGCCGCCTTCATCGAAGGCAGCGACAAGGGCAATACGCGCGCCAAGCCCGAGATCTGGGCCGAGAAGGACAAGTTCTCCGCCGCCGTCGCCAAGAGCCAGGACGACGTGAACAAGCTCGTCGCCGCCGGCAAGACCGGCAACCTGGACCAGATCAAGGCCGCCGCCGGTGCAGTGGGCCAGAGCTGCAAGGCCTGTCACGACGCGTACCAGAAACCGCAGTAGCCGCCGCGACACGCACGCAAGGGCCCGCTTCGGCGGGCCCTTCGCTTTTCGCTCACGGCGCGAAGCCGAGCACCACGCGGCGCGTCATCGCGCTCTTCTTCTCGATCTTGGTCACGACCACGTTGCCGACCTCGCGTGTGTTGGCCACATGCGTGCCGCCGCAGGGCTGCAGGTCCACGCCCTCGATCTCCAGCACACGCACGCGGCCCAGGCCGCGCGGCGGCTGCACGCTCATGCTGCGCACGAGGCCCGGGTTGGCATCGAGCTCCTCTTCGCTGATCCAGCGGTGGCTCACGGGGTGCGCTTCGGCCACCAGGCGGGCGATGCCGGCGTTCAACGCGTCCTTGTCGAGCGGCTCGCTCATGTGGAAGTCCAGCCGCGCGTAGCCGGCGGTGATCGAACAGCCGTCCACCGGGTGCGGGATCAACGCGCACAACAGGTGCGTCGTGGTGTGAAAGCGCCGATGGGCCTCGCGACGCGCGGTGTCGATGCGCGCCGTGACCGACGTGCCGACGAGTGGTGCCACCACGTCCGGCGCCATCAGATGCAGCACGCCGCCCGGGTGCTCCTTGCTCTTGCGCGTGTCGATCACCGCGACCTCGCGCCCTTCAGCGTCGCGCAGCGTGCCGGTGTCGCCGGCCTGACCGCCACCGAGCGGATAGAACACCGTGCGGTCGAGGATCACGCCGCCCTCGCCATGGGCGATCACGCGCGCTTCGCATTCGGCCAGCGTGGCGTCCTCGCGGAACAGCTCCTCGGTCATCGTGTCCTCGTCAGTCGGATCGGAGCTGCACCGGCCCGCGCGGCGTGTCGAGCTCGGCCGTGAGCGCGGGGCCTTCGTCATCGGCGATCGACACACCATGCGCCTGCAGCGCCTCGCGCGGCAGGCGGCGCAAGGTCAGCGAACGCAGCTGCACGCCGCTGGCGGGCATCCTGCGCGCGGGATGCGGCGTGTCGCCCCACGCCATCAGCGTCGGCCAGGCGCCGCCGGCCAGCAGACGCCCGTCGTCGCGCACCGCGATGCGCCAGGCCAGCCGTCCGTCGGGCGTGTCGCGCGTGGCTTCGATCGCGCGGCCGGCGTCGACCCCCAGGGCGCGCCAGTCCGTCAGTGCCGCATCGAGGGCGTCGGTGCGCGCGACCCAGTGGATCAGGCGCGGTCCGGCCGACAGATCGATCGCATCGAGACCGAACCAGCGCGCGCGCCCGGGCGCCGGCGCGTCGGGATCGACCGCGATGATCTCGAGGAACACCTCGTCGAAGCCCGGGCCGCCGATCGAGAACAGGCGGTTGTGTGTGCCCATCAAGGGGTGGCGCCCGCCCGGACCGGGCGTGATGCCGAGCGTCGCCTCGCACCAGCGCACGCCGTCGGCCAGGCTCGGTGCCGCGATCACCAGATGGTCGGGCGCGAGATTCACAGGTGCAGTGTGCCCTCGATGCACGGTGCGACATGGCCGCCGATCCAGGTGTCGCGCCCATCGTGCTCGACGAACACGCGCCCGGCGCGGCCCATCGCCGTGCCCTGCGCGGCCACGTAGCGCGATGGCGCGCGATCGCTCTCGATCAGCCACTGCGCCAAGGCGGCGTTCAGGCTGCCGGTCACCGGGTCCTCGGCCAGCGCACCGCCGGGCGCAGGGAAGAAGGCGCGCACCTCGAAGGCCACGTCGGCGTCGGCACCGTGCGAGCCGACGACCCCCAACTTGCCCGGCCCAGCCGGCGCCACGACGCCGATCTCGAGCTCGCTCTCGCTGGACAGCTGCGGCCGCAGCGCCAGCACTTGCGCGGCCGACTGCAGCATCACCGCCTTCCAGCCCGGGCCGTTGTCGCAATGCTGGTGGGCGACGATGTCCGCACGCGGGATGCCGAGAAAACGCGCGATGCGTTCGAGCATCGGTTCGTCGAGCGGCCCGCTGCGGCGGCGCGGCGGGGCGGCAAACGCGAGGCGCGCACCGTCGCGCCGGATGCGCACGAGCCCGACACCGCACTGCTGCACGACCGTGCCGGCCTCGCGCGGCATGCCCCCGGCGGCGAGCCAGGCGTGGCCGCTGCCGAGCGTCGGATGGCCGGCGAACGGCAGTTCGACGGTCGGCGTGAAGATGCGCACGCGGTAGTCAGCCACCGGGTCGGTGGGCGGCAGCAGGAAGGTCGTCTCCGACAGATTGGTCCAGCGCGCGAACGCCGCCATCTGCTCATCGGACAGGCCCTCGCCGTCAAGCACGACCGCCAACGCATTGCCGAACAGCGGCCGGTCGGTGAAGACGTCGACCTGCATGAAGCGCCGTGGACTCATGCCGCCTCCTTCAGCACCTGCGCCAGCATCGCGATGCCGGCCTCGATCTTGTCGGGCGGCGCCGTCACGAAGGACAGGCGCAGCGTGTTCGGCTGCGGCGACTGTGCATAGAACGCGGTGCCCGGCACGTAAGCCATGCCGGCCTCCACGGCCCTGGGCAGCAAGGCCATCGCGTCCAGGCCGGGCTTGAGCTCGAGCCAGAAGAACATGCCGCCGGTGGGCTTGACCCAGGTGGCCAGGCCCGACAGGTGCGTCTGCAGCGCGGCCTGCATCGCGTCGCGGTGGCGCCGGTAGCGCTCGCGGATCGCAGGCACATGCGTCTCGAGCATGCCGGTGCGCAGCACCTCGAACACGATGCGCTGGTTGAGGATCGAGGTGTGCAGGTCGGCCGCCTGCTTGGCCTGCAGCAGCTTCGGGTAGAGCGCCGGCGGCGCGACCACGTAGCCCAGGCGCAGGCCGGGTGCCAGCACCTTGGAGAACGAGCCGAGGTAGATCACGCTGTCGGGCACGCGCGCGGCCAGCGGGCGCGGCGGCGGCGTGTCGTACCAGAGGTCGCCGTAGGGGCTGTCCTCCAGCAGCGGCAGTCCCTGCTCGCGCGCGACCGCAACGATGGCCTCGCGCCGCGCCTCGCTGTAGACATGGCCGCTCGGGTTCTGGAAGTTCGGCAGCAGGTAGGCGAAACGCGCGCGATCGCCGGTCCCGGCCGCGCGCGCCAGGGCCTCCGGCAACGGGCCCTCGTGGTCGGAGTCCACGGCCTCGATGCGCGGCTCGTAGGGCGTGAAGGCCTGCAGCGCGCCCAGGTAGGTCGGCGTCTCGACCAGCACGCGCGAGCCTTCGTCGATCAGCACCTTGGCGGCCAGGTCCAGGCCCTGCTGCGAGCCCGTGGTCAGCAGCACCTGGGCCGGCGAGACGTCCATGCCCTGCTGTTCGTTCAGGTGCGCAGCGACCCAATCGCGCAGCGGGGCAAACCCTTCGCTGGCCGCGTACTGCAGCGCCTCGCGCGGCGCCTCGGTCAGCACGCGCGCCGCGGCCTCACGCATCGCCTCCACCGGGAAGGTGTCGGCCGAGGGCAGGCCACCGGCCAGCGAGACGATGCCGGGCCGCTCGGTCACCTTGAGGATCTCGCGGATGATCGACGGGTTCATGCGCTCGGCGCGGCGCGCGAGCTGGAAGGGCGAGGGTCGGGAGGTCATGGCCGGGTCTGCGGGTCGAAGTCTTGTCGAAAGTGAGAAGGATCAGGCGCGCGCCGTGACGCGCAGCGGCAAACGCTTGCCGGCGAACACCACCGCCGCCACCGCGAGCGCAAACAGCACGGTGCTGGGCTCAAGGCGCTCGCCGAGCAGCGGCACCGCGGCGAGCAGCGCGAGGAAGGGTTGCAACAGCTGCACCTGGCTGACACGCATCACGCCCCCCAGCACGAGGCCGCGATACCAGGCGAAGAAGCCAAGCCACATCGAGAACAGTGTGACGTAGCCGAAGCCGACCCAGGCGGGCGCGGCGACCGCGCCTGCATCGGCCGGCCACGTGGCCGCCATCGCCGGCAACGTCAGCGGCAAGGACAGCACCAGCACCCAGCAGATCACCTGCTCGGCCGGCAGCACCGCCGACACGCGCGCTCCGGCCACGTAACCGATCGATGCGCTGGCCACCGCGAGCAGCAGCAGGCCGTCGGCCGCGCTCAGCCCGCCGCCGCTCTGCAGCGCCGCGAAGGCGAGCACGAGCGCGCAACCCAGTAGGGCGCAAGCCCAGAAGCCGATCGACGCGCGCTGGCGCAGCAGCAGCGCCGCGGCCACCGCGGTGCCCAGCGGCAGCACGCCGGTCACCACCGCCGCGTGCATGGCATCGACATGGCGCAGCGCGAACGCGAGAAAGAGCGGAAAGCCGACCACGGTGCCGAGCGCACACACGGCGAGCGCGCGCCAGTGCGTGCGCCCCGGGAGCGCGGCGCCGACCCAGCGCAGGTAGGCGATCGACAGCAGGCCGGCGAGCGCGGCGCGC
>JALHQP010000090.1 GCA_022841885.1 Aquincola sp.
TCGCGCGTCCAGCGCAGCGTGTCCTGGCGGAACTCGGCCAGCTCGCCGGCGACGCGCCAGCGCGGCAGCGCCAGCGGCGGGTCGTGGCGCGTCAGCAGCGCCAGCGTCCAGCGCGGGCCCAGGCGCTCGATCAGCATGTCGAGGAAGCGGTGCACCTCGTCGTCGACGATGCGGTGCAGGTCGTCGATGACGATCAGGCCGTGCGGCACCTCGGCCGCTTCGAGCGCATTGATCAGCTCGACCGTGAAGCGGATGCGGCCACCGGCGTCGCCCGCGCCGGCCACCAGCGCCTCGGGCGCGGTGCGCCACGGCAGGTCATAGGGTTCCAGCGCAGCGACCAGGCACTCGAGCAGGCGCGGCAGGTCGTCGCCCACGTCGGCCGCCACCCAGGCCAGCGCCACGCCCGGCGGCAGCGCCTGCAGCGCGCGCGCCAGCAGCGCGCTCTTGCCGTAACCCGCCGGCGCGCTGACCAGCACCAGGCGCTGCGAGGCCAGCGCCTCGCTCAACGGTGCGTCGACGCGCGGGCGCGCCAGCAGCACACGCCCGCGCGGCCGCGGCGGCTGGATCTTGGTGCGGGCGAAGCTCATCGAGCCCGCAATGCTACGCGGCGGCGCCTCGCTGACGCAGCGTCACAAACATGCCCGACACGGGCTGGGCCTGTTCGTGCCGGATCGGCGCCGCGCGCACCTCGTCCACGGCCAGAGCGCACTGTGCGGCGAGCTGCCGCACGTACGCCTCGGAGTGCGCATAGCGCAGGCTGGGCAGCAGCTGCAGCGGCTCGCCGTTCGTCGGCAGTTCGACCGTGAACGCGAACAGGCCATCGGGTTCGAGCAGGCGCGCCACGTCGCGGAACACGCCCGACAGCTCGCCGACGTAGATCATCACGTCGGCCGCCACCACCAGGTCCACACGCTGCGTCGCGCTCGCCAGGAAGGCGCCGATGTCGGCCTGCACCAGTTCGCGGTACACGCCGAGCCTGCTCGCCTGCTCGAGCATCGCGCCCGACAGGTCCACGCCGTCGACCGCATCGCTGACGGGCTTGAGCAACGCGCCGCACAGGCCGGTGCCGCAGCCGAGGTCGATCACGTGGCGAAAGCGCCGGCCGCTCGCCACGAGGGGCTCGACCAGCCGCTCGTGCGCGCGGTAGCCGAGCTGCCCGACCAGGTGGCCCTGGAAGTCGGCCGCGTAGTCGTCGAACAGGGCCTGCACGTACTGGCGCGGCGCGGTCGCGGGTGGCGTGGACCCATCGCGCACCGCAGCCAGGTAGTACGTGTGCAACTCGCGGTCCGCGCCGTGCACGATGGCCTGCTCGAAGCTGTGCGCCGCGGCGTCGAGTTGATGCAGTTCGCGCTGCAGGCTGCCGCGCAGGCTCCAGGCCGCGGCGAACGTGGAGTCGAGCGCCAGCGCGCGCTCCAGTGCCCGCAGCGCGTCGGCCGTGCGGCCGAGCCGCGCTTCGCATCGGCCGAGGCTCAGCCACAGCGCCGGTGCCTTGTCGGCGAGCGTCAGCGCCTTGGTCAAGGCCTCTGCCGCTGCGGCCCAGTCGGCATGGGCCTCGTGCGCCAGACCCAGGCTGGCCCACGCGTCGCCGAACTGCGGCTCGCCGGCGACGGCCTGCTGCAGCAGCGGCACCGCCTCGCGCGTGTGGCCGAGCTTGAACAGCGTGACGCCCAGGTTGCCCAGCACCGAGGGCCGGCCCGGCGTGAGTGCCTGGCAGCGCTCGAAGCACGAGCGCGCCTGCGCCAGGCGGCCGGCCTCGAAGTGGCCGATGCCGGTGAAGAAGATCTCGCGGGACTGTTCTTGCGCGGAGGTCATGCCGGGTGCTCGACAGCATCGGCGGGTGGAGCGCGGCGCACGGTAGCAGAACGGTCAGCTTGTGTGCGACAGCGCACCGACGCGCGCGCGGCCGGCGGTTAGCCTGGGCCCCAGGACATGCCATGTACGCCGCAGACTCGCTCGCCAGTTCACGCCCGGACATCCTCGTTTGGGAGACCGAAGGCGGCGCCATCGATGCGCCGGCGGATGCATCGTGGCCCCCGGCTGGCCGGCACACTGCCATGCTCGCTCGCCTGGGTGCCGCCCTGGTGGGCGAGTGGAACAACCTGCCGACGCCCTTGCGGCGTGCGGTGTACGACCGGGCCGCGCCGGCCGATGCCGGCCGCAGCGGTCAGCGTGCGCGGCGCGACCTGGCCCGCTACCTGCACGATCACAAGAGCCGCTCCGGGCGTGGTTGACGCCGCCCGGCTGCCGCCCGTCGAACCGGGCGTGCGGCCATGATCCGGCTGCGCGTCGCGCTCGAAATCGACTACGAGGTCGGCGAGCACGGCTGCGACTTCGTGTTCAACATCCACGCCGCGCACACGCCGCGCCAGCACGTGGTGGCCGAGGCGCTGAACCTGAGCCCGGCGCTGCCCTCGCTGCTGGAGACCGACCTTGCCACAGGCAACCGCTACCTGCGGGTGAAGGCCCAGGCGGGCGCGCTGAAGGTGGGCTACGGCGCGACGATCGACCTGCACCATCACGTGGCCGAGGCGGCCGGGATCGGCGAAGTGCCCGTCGCGCGGCTGCCGCTGCATGCGCTGAGCTACATCTACCCGAGCCGCTATTGCCAGTCGGACCGCCTGCACCGGCTCGCGATGCGCGAGTTCGGCTCGCTCTGGCAAGGGTACGGGCGCGTGCAGGCCATCCGCGACTGGGTGCTCGCGCGCACGACCTTCACGTCGAACTCGTCGAACTCCGAGTCGTCCGCGATCGATACGCTGCTCGGCACCGTGGGCGTGTGCCGCGACTTCGCGCACCTGATGATCGCGCTGTGCCGGGCGATCAACATCCCGGCGCGTTTCACCACCGGCTTCGACTACGGCGCCGACCCGGCGCTCGGCCCACCCGACTTCCATGCCTACGTCGAGGTCTACCTGGGCGACCGCTGGTACTTGTTCGACCCGTCCGGCACGGCGATCCCGATGGGCTTCGTGCGCCTGGGCACCGGGCGCGATGCGGCCGACGTGTCCTTCGCGACGAGCTTCGGCGCCGTCCAGTCGAGCGCGCCGCGCATCGCCATCGAGGCCATCGCCGGCAACGACGGCCGGCTGATCACGCCGTACCACTGCGCGCAGGCGCTGTCGACCGACGACGCCGAGCCACGCGCCGGCGCCGGTTTCGGTGGTGCACATGGCGTGGGCTGAGTGGTCGCTGCTCATCGGCGTGCTGCTGGTCACGATGGTGCTGGCGGGCACGCTGATCGGCCGCCTGCCGCTGACCGGCGCGATGGTCTACCTGGCGCTGGGTTGGCTGCTCGGGCCGTCGATGGCCGACGTGCTGCGCCCGGATCCGCTGGCGCATGCCGCGCTGCTTGAGCGGGTGGCCGAAGTTGCGCTGCTGATCGCACTGTTTGCGGTGGGCATGCAGCTGGGCGTGCCGGTGGGCGACCGGCGCTGGCGCCTGCCGTTGCGCCTGGCCTTTGTCTCGATGGCGGTGATGGTCGCGATGGTGGCCGTGGTCGGCGTGTGGTGGCTGGGCCTGCCGCTGGGCGCAGCCATCCTGCTCGGCGGCATCCTGGCGCCGACGGACCCGGTGCTCGCGAGCGGCGTGCCGTCCGAACGGGGCCCGCGGCCCGACCAGCTCGGATTCAGCCTCGCAGGCGAAGGCGGCCTCAACGACGGCGCGGCGTTTCCCTTCGTCATGCTGGGGCTCGGCCTGCTCGGTGCCCACGAGCTGGGGCCGGCGCTGCTTCGCTGGTGGACGGTCGATCTGTTGTGGGCCACGCTGGGCGGTGCAGCGATCGGCGCCGTGCTCGGCGCGGCCACGGGCCGGCTGGTCGTCTACTTGCGCAGCCGCCACGGCGAGGCGGTGGGGCTGGACGAGTTTCTCGGGCTCGGGCTCATGGCGATGGCCTACGGGGTGGCTCAGCTGTGCCTCGCGTCCGGCTTCCTGGCGGTCTTCGCGGCCGGGCTGGCCTTGCAGCGCGTGCGCGAGCGGCCGCGGCCCGGCGCCGCCGCGGCACCGAGCCACGCGAGCGAGATGCGCGACTCGGTGAAAGGCTTCAACGAGCAGCTGGAGAGCCTGGCCGAGCTGGCCGTGGTGCTGGTGCTGGGCGCCATGCTCGCCTACGCCCAGCCGTTGCCCGCGGTGTGGTGGTTCGTGCCGCTGGTGCTGGCCGTGCTGCGGCCCTTGTCGGTGGCGGTCTCGCTGCCGGGCGAGGGCTTGTCGATGCCGCAGCGCGCGATGGTCGCGTGGTTCGGCATCCGCGGCATCGGCTCGATCTTCTACCTGCTGCTCGCGCTGCGGCACGGGGTGCCGGCCGCCATCGGCGACACCCTGATTTCGCTGACGCTGTGGACGGTGGCCGTCTCGATCGTCGTGCATGGGATCAGTGCCGAGCCGCTGATGCGTCGCTACCTGGCGTTGCGCCGGCATGCACGGCGCGACGGTTAGGGCGAGCCACCTGTGTGCGCTGATGCACAGACGTCCGGCGGGGCCGGCCTCAGGCTGCAGCGATGACCAGCGCGCTCGATACGACACCCACGCCGGACCAGGACGGCCTGGCGCCGCAGGCGAGCGAGCCCGTGGAGCCGCCGGCCTTCTTCCACGAGGAGTCCGGCGCGGTGCGCTTCTGGGTGCGCACCGCCGCGGGCGGCTGGATGGGCGCCATCGCGCGCAAGCAGGTCTTGCACTTCCGTTTCGGCGCGATGGACAGCGGCGACGATGCGTTGAAGATCTACCAGGACCACCGGCAGGAGATCGACGCCGCCGTCCTGCGGCGGGTGGCAGCCGGGTCGATCGAACCGGTGATCCTGCGCGAGGCCGACTTCAAGCTTCGCTGAGCGTCGGCCGGGCCGGCGCGGCGGGCACGGTCGGCAGCGCCGGCGCAGGCGCCTTCTTGGGTTTCTTGGCTTCCCTGTTGCCGCGTTGATGCTTCGACATGGTGTGTCCTTTGCGACGCGGCTAGGTGCCGGCCAGCAGGCCCCGGAGGGCAGGCTTGGGTTCGATGGGAGTCTTCATGCGGGCACCTCTCGAGGAGTCCATCTTCTGAGTCCGTCGAGCCTGGGCCGAAGCCGCCGGGCCGTCTGTTCGATGGAGTACATAGCGGTGACGCAGCAGGGCGAGGTGGGGCTTTGCCCCAGGCGTTGCGAGAACACGCGGCCGAGCGCACGGCGTTGCCATGGCCGACTTCGCGGGCCACTTGCTTGACCGCCACATCAGTCTCGTCTCAGGCCATAGACTGCGGACATGCCCCTGGGGAGACCGACATGCTGATGCCCCGCCAACCCGTGCCCGCGTTGCGCGTGCCCACGCTCGCCCATGGCGATTTCGACCTCGCCACCGACGCGGCCCCGAACTTCACGCTCGTCGTTTTCTATCGCGGGCTGCACTGCCCGATCTGCTTCAAGTACCTGCTCGAACTCGGGCGCCTCGAGCCCGAGTTCGGCAAGCGCGGCGTCAAGGTGATGGTGCTGTCGAGCGACGCGCGCGAACGCGCGCAGGCGATGGCCGACAAGCTCAACGCGCCCGGGTTGCGCATGGGCTACGACCTCACCTTGACCCAGGCGCGCGAGTGGGGGCTGTACGTCAGCACGTCGCGCGGCAAGACCTCGATCGGCATCGAGGAGCCGGCGCTGTTCTCCGAGCCGGGCCTGTTCATCGTGCGGCCCGACGGCACGCTGTACTACGGCGCGGTGCAGACGATGCCGTTCGCCCGGCCGCACTTCGACGAACTGCTGGCGGCGCTCGACTTCGCACTCGAGAAGAACTACCCGGCGCGTGGCGAGTACGTCGGCGCGGTCTAGGCGGGCGACATGATGCCGCGCCGGCAGGTCTTCGCCGCACTGGCCGCCGGCATCGCCGGCTGGCCGGCCAAGGTCTTTTCGGCGCCGCAGCCCGCTTGGCGGGCGCCGGGCGCGCCGGAGCCGGTGGCGCAGCTTGCCGCCGGGGGCCCCAGCGGCTTGCTGGCCGTGGGCGTCAGCGGTTCGTTGTTCGCGCTGCCGCTGGACGGTGGCGCGGCCGAGCGGCTGGCCGACGGCATCGACCCGGCCACGCCGCTGGCCGTCGGCCACGGTCGCATCGCTGCGCGCCGTCGCGACGGTGCGCTGTGGGTGCGTGAGGGCGGTCGGGTCGGTGTGTCCGGGGAGCGCGCGCTGGCGCCTGCGGCCGGGTTGCTGGTGTTGCCGCTGGCTGTGATCGGCGTCGAGGCCGACGGCTCGTTGCACCGCGCCGTGCGCCTGGAGCCGACGGGCTCGGGCGCGTGGCGCCGCGTCGCACGCTCGGAGGTCGGCGTGCTGCCCGATGCGCGGCCGCTGCAGGCCGACCTGGATGGATCGGGCGACGGCGGCCACGTGGTGATGCTGGCGGGCCCCGACGCCGAGCGCTACCGCCACGGCGTGCTGGGCGACGCCGTCGAGGCCACGCGGCTGGTCCTGCTGGAGCGCCACGGGCTCGAGGTGATGCGCGAGCTGGTGCTCGACGCGCCGCACGTGTTCGAAGATATCGCGCCGCGCCGCGTGGCCCTCGGTTCGCGCGACGCGCTGCTGAGCGTGCGCTCCGGCCCGCAGGGCGGGCAGCTGGTGCTGGTGGACGCCGACCCCGCGGCGCGCGGCGCGCTGCGCATTGCGGCGCGCGGGGCGGCGCTCGGCACGGTCAACCGCTGGATGTCGCCCACCACCGACGGCCACCACTGGCTCGCGGTGCACACACCGCACATCGGCGGCGTGCTGCACCTGTACCGCCAGGACGGCGAGCGCCTCGTCGCGCGTGCGCTGATGGACGGCGTGAGCAACCACCGCATCGGTTCGCGCACGCTCGATCAGTCGGCGTGGCAGGGGCGGCGCCTGTGGATGCCGGACGCGTCGGGCCGGCACCTGCGCGTCGTCGATGCGCAGGCCGATTGGCGCAGCGTTGCCGAACACGCACTGCCCGGACGCGTGGTGGCACTGGTGGCCCCGCGCGCAACCGGGCCGGTCGTGGCCTTGATCGAAGACGGCTCGGTGGTGCTGGTCGGCGCCGCCTGAGCCGGTCTCAGGGCTGCGCCTTCTCCAGCTCGGCGTAGGCGTGGTTCATCCACAGCTTCAGGCGCTGGCGCTCCATGATGCCCAGGCCGGGGCCGTCCGAGCCGGTGGCGTGGCGCGCGGCCCAGAAGCTGCTGTTGCGGGCGTCGATCTTCTGCACCAGCGGATCGTGCAGGTGCTTGACGTCGATCACCTTGGCGCCGAGCGCCAGCGCGCGATCGAGCTGGCCTGACTTCTCGAGCAGGCTGAAGTCGGTGCCGCGCAGCTGGTTGCGCACCAGCACGTAGTGCAGGCGCAGGCCGAAGCGGTCGAGCAGGCGCGCCAGCAGGTCCACCGAGTCGCGGCCGTTGTCCATCACGTGCCAGTACTTGAGCGTGAAGCCCGACAGGTTGCTCATGTCGAGCACGCCGGACTCGTCCATCCACTTGACCAGCGGCTCGTGGGTTTGCGCCGCCAGGTCGACCAGCACGCGCACGCCGGGTTGCGCCAGCGCGGCCTCGACGATGCGGTCGAGCGCCTCGAACTGGTCCACCAGCGTCTCGGACGCGTAGTCGGTGTAGAAGCGCAGCAGCGAGCCATGCGAGCGGTCGGTGTCGAAGCCGACGAACGGCCACTCGCGGTCGATGAAGTACTGCGCCAGCAGGCGCGACACCATCGACTTGCCGACCCCGCCCTTCTCGCCGCCGATCAGGTGAATGACGGAGCTGGGGTTGTGTTCAAGCGTCGGGATTGCTTCCATGGAGCGCCGGCCTGTGCAAAGCGCGGATTGTGCACGGCGCCGTGCGCGACGGCATGGGCCGATATAGTGGCGCGGCCTCGCCATGGCCCGCCCGCAGCGCCCCCGCATCACGCCGATCGCCGGCCCGATCCTGGGCGAGTTCCTGATCGGCATCAGCGTCACGATGGCCGCGTTGTGGATGGCCTCGCAGATCTCGGACGCGGCGGCCGGTGCCTTCGGCATGAGCCAGCAGGTGCTGGAGTCGCTATTCGTGCTGTTTCGCGTGCTGGCGCTCGGCGTGGGCGTGACGATCGCGCAGGCCGTGGGCGGCCGCCGCGCCGAGGCAGCACGCCGCACCGCGCTGGTCGGCCTGGGGGCCTGCACCTGGGCCGGCACGGCGGCCGCGCTGTGGCTGCTGTTCCTGGGCGAGTGGACGCTGGAGGCGCTGAACGCGCCGACGGAGGTGGCTGCGCTGGGCGCGCAGTACTTGCCGCTGCTGGCGGTGGCGGCGCTGCTCGAGGCCTACAACCTGGTGATGGCGGCGATCCTGCGCGCGCACCTGCATGTGCGCGACACGCTCTACGTGATGCTGGTGATGCACGCCACCCACCTGGCACTGGCCTTCCCGCTGATGCTGGGCATCGGCATCGCCGGCTGGGACGGCCTGGGCCTGCAGGGCAATGCGGTGGCGTTGACCCTGAGCCGTGCCGTGGGGCTGGCCTTGCATCTGTGGTTGTGGCGCCGGCGCATGAACCTGGTGCCGGGGCAGCGCGACTGGTGGGTCTGCCCGATGCGAGCACTCGGCCCCGTGCTGCGTGTCGGCATCCCCGGCGCGTCGCTGGACATCGCCTATCGCATCGCCTTCATGATGGCCATCGCCGCGGCGGCCAAGCATGGCGTGGCGGCCGTGGCGACCCAGGCCTATGTGCTGCAGACGCTGCGCTACGTGCTGCTGATCAGCCTGGCCATCGGCTGGGCCTGCGAGATCATGGTCGGCCACCTGGTGGGCGCGGGCAAGTTCCGCACGGCGCACCTGCTGGTGCGCAAGGGCCTGCGCAACGGCATCGCGGCCTCGGGCGCGCTGGCGCTGCTGGCCGCGGCGACGGCGCCCTGGTACCTGCGCGCCTTCACGCACGACCCGGCGGTGATCCAGGCCGCGCAGACGCTGCTGTGGATCAGCTTCGCGCTCGAAACCGGGCGCGTGGCCAACCTGGTGGTGCTGGGCGCCCTGCGCTCCACCGGCGACGTGATCTTCCCGGTGTCTGCCGCCATCGCGTCGATCGTGCTCGTGCTCGGCTTCGGCTCGCTGTGGCTGGGCGCGCACTTCGGCCTGGTGGGGATCTGGATTGCCTACGCCGCCGACGAGTGGATCCGCGGCGCGCTGATGTTCTGGCGCTGGGAGACGCATGGCTGGGTGACGCATGCGCGCGGTATTTATCAACGCTTGCGCTCGCCGGGCGTCGAGAGCCGCTTCTGACGACACCCCCATTGCGGGGAACCGGGCCCGGTCGTGAACTAGGCCCTTCCCGGGTGGGCCGGTCACCTGCAACATCCGGTTACGGCAACGCAAGCACGCGCGCCAAAGGAGTAAGAACATGCTGTACCCGATCGCCCCCTGGTTCATCGCCGTTGCCCTCGTGGGGGTGGTGGCCTTCGTGCAATGGCGTGTCATGAACAGCCTGCACCTCAAGCACCTGGCCGCCGTGCGCGCCAAGCACCAAAGCGCCCAGCAGTCGGCGGCGACGATGCTGCAGCAGGCGCGCCAGCAGATGGCCCAGGTGCAGCAGGAGCTGGCGGCCGCGCGCGAAGCGGTCAAGCTGGGCCAGACCACGGCCCGCGCCCGCGCGGCGTCCGGCAACACGGTCGCACGCCAACGCCTGAACAAGATGCTCGACGACGCGCCGCTGAGCGCGCGCGCCTTGCCGGTGGACGGTTTTGCCGACACGCTGCCGTCGATGCAGTTCGCGCCGTCCACCACCTTCGGCCTGCTGCAACGGTCGAGCCCGCGCGCGATGTAAGTCGCGCCGTCCCACCCGCCGGGCTCTGTGCCCGGTGATGCGGGTGGGCCCGCTGGCATGAGCCCCACGGGCGTGGGAAGCTCGCCGGCGATGCCATCAGACACCTTTCGCATCGGGGCCGGCGCCGGCTACTCGGGCGACCGCATCGACCCCGCGCTGGCGCTGGCCGAGCACGGCCGCCTGGACGCGCTCGTGTTCGAATGCCTGGCCGAGCGCACGATCGCGCTGGCGCAGCTGCACCGCCGCCGCGCGCCGGACCATGGCTACGACCCGCTGCTCGAGGCGCGAATGCGTGCGGTGCTGCCGGCCTGCGCGCGCGGCGGTGTCACCGTCATCACCAACATGGGGGCGGCGCATCCGCAGGCGGCCGCTGCTGCGACCGTGCGCGTGGCGCGCGAGCTGGGCTTGAAGCTGCGCGTGGCCGTGGTGACCGGAGACGATGTGCTGGCCTGGGTGCACGCGAACGACCCGCTGCGGATGGAGGGCGCTGGCCGGGCGTCGGGCCTGGGCGAACTGGTCTCTGCCAACGCCTACCTGGGCGCCGACGCGCTGCTGCCGGCGCTGGCCAGCGGCGCCCATGTCGTGATCACCGGCCGCGTGTCGGACCCCGCCCTCTTCCTCGCCCCCTTGATGCACCGCTTCGGCTGGCGCGCCGACGACTGGCCGCGGCTGGGGCAAGGCATCCTCGTTGGCCACCTGCTCGAATGCGCCGCGCAGGTCAGCGGCGGCTACATCGCCGACCCGGGACAGTTCGACGTGCCGGACCTGCACGACGTCGGCTTCCCGCTCGCCGAGGTGGGCGGCGATGGGCGCGCGGTGATCACCAAGCTGCCGGGCAGCGGTGGGCGCGTCGATCGCCTGACCTGCACCGCGCAGCTGCTCTACGAGGTGGGCGACCCTGCGCGCTACCTGCAGCCCGACGTGGTGGCCGACTTCTCGCGCGTGCGCTTCGCTGAGCTGGAGCCCGACCGCGTGCTGGCCGAGGGCGCGAGCGGCAGCGCGCGGCCCGCCACGCTGAAGGCCACGCTCGGCTACCGCGACGGCTGGATCGGCGAAGGGCAGATCAGCTACGCCGGCCCCGGCGCGCGTGCGCGCGGCGAACTGGCGCTGCGCGTGCTCGACCGGCGGCTCGAGCGCCTGGGCTTCGCGGGACGCGAACGGCGCGCCGAGCTGATCGGCGTCAACGCGATGCACGGGCCGCAGCGCGGTGCGGACCGCGAACCCTACGAGGTGCGGGTGCGCCTGGCCGTGCGCTGCGCGTCGCAGGACGAAGCGCAGCGCATCGGCCAGGAAGTGGAAGCGCTGTACCTCAACGGCCCGGCCGGCGGCGGCGGCGTGACGCAGTCGGTGCGTGAGGTGATCGCCGCCGCGTCGGTGCTGGTGCCACGCGAGGCGGTGCACACGGCAGTGCAGCTGCTGGAGACATGACGCAATGAAGCTGCATCACCTCGCGATCGCGCGCTCGGGCGACAAGGGCAACCTGGCCACCTTGAGCGTCATCGCGCGCGACCCGGCGCACTACCCTCGCATCGAGAAGTTGCTCACTGCAGAACGCGTGCGGGCGCACTTCGACGGCGTGGTGCACGGCGACGTGCAGCGCTACACCTTGCCGCACCTGGGCGCGCTGCACTTCGTGATGCACGAGGCGCTGGCCGGCGGCGTGACGCGCTCGCTCGCGCTCGACGCGCATGGCAAGACCCTCGCCGCCGCGGTGCTCGACATCGAGCTCGATGCGCCACCACCGGCCTGACCCGACAATTCGATCCGTTCCCCGACCCCTACCCACAAGGAGACTCCCGCCGTGCTGTCCTCGCTGAACCGTCGCTCGACCCTTCTCGCCGCCGCGCTGCTCGCCTGCGGCAGTGCCTGGGGCCAGGCCTGGCCGAACAAGCCGATCCGCGCCGTGGTGCCGTTCGCCGCCGGCAGTGCCACCGACCAGATCGGCCGCGCCTTCGCCGAGAAGATGCAGGCCGCGCTCGGCCAGCCGGTGGTGGTGGACAACAAGCCGGGCGCCAGCGGCATGCTCGGCGCGGCCGAGGTGGCCAAGGCGGCGCCGGACGGCTACACGATCCTGATCGGCACCAACAGCACCAACGCGGCGCTGAAGTTCCTGATGAAGCAGCTGCCCTACGACCAGGACAAGGCCTTCGCGCCGGTGGGCTACATCGGCTCGGTGCCGCTGATGGTGGCGGTGAACAACGACGTACCGGCCAAGACGCTGAAGGAACTGGTCGACCTGTCCAAGGCCAAGCCGGGCCAGACCAGCGTGGCCTATGCCAGCACCTCGCAGCATGTCTCGTCCGAGATGCTGGCCAGCATGGCCGGCGTGAAGTTCAACATGGTGCCGTACAAGGCCGGCCCGGCCGCGATGACCGACCTGATCGGCGGCCAGGTGATGGTGTTCACCGCCGACTTCGCCGTCACGGTGCCGCAGCACAAGGCCGGCAAGATCCGCGGCCTGGCGGTCACCTCCAGCAAGCGCGCCGCTGCCGTGCCCGAGCTGCCGACGGTCAACGAGGCGCTCGGCATCAAGGACTACGAGCTGATCGCCTACTTCGCGGTCTTCGCGCCCGCCGGCACGCCGGCCGACGTGATCGCCAAGCTGAACCAGGCGGTCAACGCGGCGGCGTCGAACAAGGAAGTTCAGGACAAGTTTGCCAACCTCGGCTTCGCGGTCGAACCCGGCACGCCGGACGACCTGGCGCGCCGCAACCGCGCCGAGACCGTGAAGTGGGAGAAGGCGATCCGCGAGGCGAAGATCGAGGCACAGTGACGACCTAGCGTGCGAGCGCGTCGGCAACGACGCGCGCCAGTTCCTCGGCGCCGCGCTCCGTGAGCCCGCGGCTAGACTGCCTCCATGGTCACCTGTCCGGGCTGCGGAGAAGAAAACCCCCCGAAGTTCCGCTTGTGCGGCTATTGCGGCGCGGCACTGGCCGCTGCGCCAGCGGTGCTGCCAGCGCGCGAGCTGCGCAAGACGGTGACCATCGTCTTCTCCGACCTCAAGGGCTCCACCGCGTTGGGCGAGGTGCTCGACGCCGAGGCGCTGCACGAGGTGAAGGAGCGCTACTTCGGCGCGATGGCGGCCGAGATCCAGCGCCACGGCGGCAAGATCGAGAAGTACATCGGCGACGCGATCATGGCGGTGTTCGGCCTGCCGCGCGCCCACGAGGACGACGCGCTGCGCGCCGTGCGCGCCGCGCTGGGCATGCAGTCCGCGCTGCGCCGCGTCAACGAGGACCTGCGGCAGCGCTACGGCGTGGCGTTGGCCAACCGCACCGGCGTCAACACCGGCGAGGTGGTGGCCAGCGACGACCCCACGGCCGACCAGAAGCTGGCCACCGGCGACGCGGTCAACGTGGCGGCACGCCTCGAGCAGGCCGCGCCGGAGGACCAGATCTACCTCGGCGAGATGACCTGGCGCCTGGTGCGCGACGCCGTGGAGGTGGAGCCCGTCGAGCCGCTGGAGCTCAAGGGCAAGGCGCAACGCGTGCCGGCCTTCCGCCTGGTGGCCGCGCCCGGACTCGACGGCCTGGTGCGGCGCCACGACCGGCCGCTGGTGGGGCGCGACGCGGAACTGGCGGCGGTGGCGGCCCAGTACGACGCCGTGCTGCGCGAGCGCAAACCGCGCATGGTCACGCTGGTCGGTGAGGCGGGCTTCGGCAAGTCGCGCCTGGTGCGCGAGGTGATCGAGCGCGTGGCCGTCGGCGCGCGCGCACTGACGGGCCGCTGCCTGCCCTATGGCGAGGGCATCACCTTCTGGCCGCTGCTGATGATGGTGCGAGAGGCGGCGGACATCCGCGACAGCGACTCGCCGGCCACGGCGCTGGAAAAGCTCGCTGTGGCCACCGGCGATGCCGAGGTCACGGCACGGCTGGCGAGCGCCGCCGGCCTGAGCAGCGTCGTCTATCCGCTGGCCGAGATCAACTGGGCCGCACGCAAGGCCCTCGAACATGCGGCCGTCGAGGCGCCGCTGGTGGCCTTCGTCGACGACATCCACTGGGCCGAGCCCGCCCTGCTGGACCTGCTCGAGCATGTGCTGCAGGCCGCGAGCGACGCGCCGATCCTGCTTCTGACCACGGCCCGCCACGACCTGATCGAGGAGCGGCCCGCCTGGGGCACGCAGCCGGAGTCGGTGCGCATCGAGCTGCGCCCGTTGAGCGACGAGGCGGCAGCACAGGTCGTCACCAACCTGCTCGGCGCCGCCGGCCTCAGCGACGAGGTCATGCGCCGCATCGTGTCGGCCGCCGAGGGCAACCCGCTGTACGCCGAGCAGATGCTGTCGATGCTGATCGACGGCGGCGCGCTGCGCCTGGAGGACGGGCGCTGGGTCCGCACGGATGTGTCGACCGAGATCGACGTGCCGCCGACCATCCACGCGCTGCTCGAGGCACGGCTGGACAAGCTCGGCCGCGCCGAGCGCGCCGCGGTCGAGCCGGGCTCGGTGATCGGGCTGGAGTTCCCGCAGTCGGCCGTCGAGTCGCTTGCGCCGCCGACGTTGCGCCCCGAGGTGCCCGGCCACCTGGGCAGCCTGACGCGCAAGCACTTCATCCGCCCGTCGTCGTCCGCCGGCGCCGAGCTCATCTACCGCTTCCACCATCACCTGGTGCGCGACACGGTGTACGCCGGGCTGCTGAAGCGCTCGCGCGCGAACCTGCACCTCGAGTTCGTGCGCTGGGCAGACCGCAGCAACGCGCAGAGCGACCGCGCGCAGGAGTTCGAGGAGATCCTCGGCTATCACCTCGAGCAGGCGCATCGCTACCTGCGCGAACTCGGTCCGTTGGACGCGCAGGGCCTGGCCACCGGTGGCGACGCGGCGGCGCGCCTGTCCAGCGCCGGCCGGCGCGCC
>JALHQP010000091.1 GCA_022841885.1 Aquincola sp.
GGCGCACGTCGGCGGCCACCGCGTCGCCGGCGGCCAGCAGCACGATGTCGCCCGGCACCAGTTCGCGTGCCTCGAGGCTCGCCTCGCCGCCGTCGCGCAGCACGCGCACGCGCAGCGCGGCCAGGCGCCGCAACGCGGTCATCGAGCGCTCGGCGCGCCTTTCCTGGAAGGCGCCGATGAGCGCGTTGACGACGACCACCAGCAGGATCACCGCCGCGTCGCCATGGTGGCCGAGGGCCACCGCGAGTACCGCGGCCAGCAACAGCAGATAGATCAGCGGGCTGCGGAACTGGCGCAGGAAGCCCAGCCACGGCGGGCGCGGCGGCGCCTCGGGCAGCGCGTTCGGACCGTGCGCGGCCAGTCTTTGCGCCACCTCGGCGCCGCCGAGGCCCTGCGCTGCGTTCGTATCCAGCGCCCGCAATGCCGCATCGCTGTCCAGGGCGTGCCAGGGCGGGTCGGGCGGGTCAGGCGCACGCGGCGGCGTCATGGTCCGCCGAGCCTAACGGCCGCAGGCGGGTCCGCCGCCGGGCCGGCTTGCGCGAGGTCAAGCCGAGGCGTGCGGGAACCGCTTGGCCTCGTCGTACGGGAACACGTCGTGCACGTGGCCGGCCAGGATGCGCTCCTTGTGGCCCTGCCAGAACGCGGCGTCGAGCAGCTCGGCGTGGTGCTTCATGAACAGCTCGCGCACCGTGTCGTTGCCGAGCAGGAAGGGGCCGAAGGTCTCGGGAAACACGTCGCGCGGGCCGACCGGGTACCAGACCTCGCCGCTCATCTCGTCCTCCTCGTTGCGCGCTGCGGGCACACGGCGGAACTGGCAGTCGGTGAGGTACTCGATCTCGTCGTAGTCGTAGAACACCACCTTGCCGTGGCGCGTGACGCCGAAGTTCTTGTACAGCATGTCGCCGGGGAAGATGTTGGCGGCCACCAGGTCCTTGATCGCGTGGCCGTACTCGATGACCGCGTGCTCCATCTGCGCGCGCGTTGCGTCGGCGAGGTAGATGTTCAGCGGCACCATGCGGCGCTCGATGTACAGGTGCTTGATGACGACGACCTCGCCGTCCTCCTCCACCACGCTCGGGCACTCCTTCTTCAGCTCTTCGATCAGCGCCGGCTCGAAGCGCGCGCGCGGGAAGGCCACGTTGGTGTACTCCAGCGTGTCGGCCATGCGGCCGACGCGGTCGTGCGTCTTGACCAGCAGGTACTTGCCCATGATCTGCTCGCGCGAGGTGTCCTTGGGCGGCGGGTAGGAGTCCTTGATGACCTTGAACACGTAGGGGAAGGACGGCAGGTCGAACACCAGCATCACCATGCCCTTGATGCCCGGCGCGATGCGAAAGCGGTCGCTGCTGTGTCGCAGGTGGTACAGGAAGTCGCGATAGAAGATGTTCTTGCCCTGCTTCTGCAGGCCCAGGGCGTTGTAGATCTCCGAACGGGGCTTCCTCGGCATCAGCGAGCGCAGGAAGGTGACGTAGGCACTGGGCACCTCCATGTCGACCATGAAGTAGGCGCGCGCGAAGCTGAAGACCAGCAGCAGGTCGTCCTCGCCGAAGAGGGCAGCGTCGATCACCAGCTTGCCCGTGCGCTCGCTGTGCACGATCGGCAACGCGAACGGCGTCTCGACGAAGCCGTTGATCACCTTGCCCACCAGGTAGGCGCCCTTGTTGCGGTAGAACAGCGACGACAGGACCTGGATCTGGAAGTTGGCGCGCAGCTTGTAGTCGGCGAGCTGGCGCTGCACGGCGGCCAGCACATGGCCGATGTCGCGCGGCAGGTCCTCGAACTCGCGCTGCAGCTGGAAGTTGGTGACGATGCGCGTCAGCGCCTCGTGCAGCGTCTCGCGCGTCGGGTAGTAGGCGCGGTAGGTCGGCGTGGCGGCGGGCTCGTCGTTCTCGATGTACTCGGTGCTGACGGCGGGGCGCACGAACAGGAAGTCGTTGCGGAAGTAGCTGCGGTGCAGCAACCGGGTGGACACCGAGTTGAAGAAGGTCTCGGCGAGCTCGGGCTGGTGGTGGTCGATCAGCAGGCCGATGTAGTGCAGCTTCATCTGCTGCCATACGTCCATCGGCAGGTTCGGCGCGTCGAACTCGCGCGTCAGGCGCTCGGCGGCCTCGGCCACGCGCTGGTCGTAGAACTCGATGCGCTCGCGCTGCGCGCGCTGCTGGCCATGCCAGTCGGCCGCCTCGAAGCGCGCCTTGGCGGCGCGGCTGGTCTCGCGGAACAGCCGGTAGTGGCGGTTGAAGCCGTCGAGCATCGCCTGGGCGATCTCGACGGCGCGCGGGTCGGTCAAGCGCGGGAACATCAGCCTGCCCTGACCACGGCGTAGAGGTGGCGATCGATCACCCGGCCGGCCTTGATGGCGCTCTTGCGCTGCACGCCTTCGAGCGTGAGACCGGCCTTCTCGGCCACGCGCATCGAGCGCTGGTTGCCGGCGTGGATCGGCGCGAAGACGCGGGTGATCTGCGGCTCCTCGAAGGCGCGCGCGACCAGCGCCCGCGCCACCAGGGTCGTGATGCCCTGGCCCCAGAACGGCTCGGCCAGCCACCAGCCGACCTCGGCGTTGCAGCGTTGGTGGCCCGCCTGCGGCAGGCAGCCGCAGCCGCCGACGGCCTGGTCGTCGTGCGCGATGGCCCAGTTGTCGCCGCCGAACTCGACATGGCCGCGCGTGACCCAATGGCGCGCGATCTCGAGCGTGTACGGGTGCGGGAAGGTGTCGCTCATCCAGCGCCAGACCTCAGGGTTGTTCGCGTGCATCGCCAGCCCCTCGGCGTCGGTGGCGCGCCAGGCGCGCAGCGTCCAGCCCGGCCGGTCGAGTGCGAGTGTCAGCGCTGTCGTGTTGCGTTCAGTCGAGGCCAAGATCGCGCCTCCAGGCCGCCAGGCGCGCCGGCGTCACGCCCATGCCGCCGCAGACCTCGATCAGCGGCGCGTGAAAGCGCGCGAACAAGTCGGGCCGTGCCTCCAGCGCCGCGAGCGAAGCGCCGCAGGCCGGCTCCACCAGCACCCGCATCGTCTCGGCGAACCGGCTGCAGGCCTGCACCGCCTGGCGGTCGCTGACCACCACGCTCGCGATCGGGTGCTGCTTCGCCAGGTCCAGCGCATGCGGCATCACGCGCCGCGCGCCGAGCGAGGTGGCGATCGAAGTGATCGCCGGCAGCGTCACCGGCTCGCCGGCCGCGAGTGCGGCGGCGTAGCTGGCGGCCCCTTCGGTCTCGACGGCGATCACCGGCACCTGGGCCAGGCCGTTACGGCGCAGGCCTTCGACGATGCCGGCCAGCAGCCCGCCGCCGCCGACGCTGGTGACCACGGCGTCGAACGCGACGCCCTCGCGCACCACCTCGTCGATCAGCGTCGCGTGGCCGTCCCACAGCAGCGGGTCGTCGAAGGGGTGCACGTAGACCGCGCCCTGCGCGTTGGCCAGCGCGGTGGCGTGCGCGTGCGCGTCGTCCCACGACGCGCCATGCACGACCACGCTGGCGCCGCGCGCCGCGATCGCCTCGCGAACCGGCACGCCGGTGCTCTGCGGCACGACGATCGTGGCGGGCACGCCGCAGGCCGCGGCCGCCAGTGCGGCCGCCATGCCGGCGTTGCCGCCCGAGGCGCAGACCACCGCGCGCGCGCCGTCGGCCACGCGCTGCTGCACCAGGCGCCCCACGCCGCGCTGCTTGAAGCTGCCGCTGGGTTGCAGCGCGTCCAACTTCAGCCACACCGTGCGGCCCCGCCCGAACAGTTCGGGTGGGGCTTGCAGCAGCGGGGTCTGGACGTGCAGCGGCTTCATGGCGTCGCGAGCGAACCTACTCGTCGCCCAGATCGCCCGCCACCGTCATCTGCGCGCCGCCGGGGTCGCGCGGGTAGCGCTTGAGCGCGGCGCCGAAGACCTCGACCACCGTCTCGGGCCGGTCCATCGTCACCTTCAGGTCCTTCAGCAAGCCGTCCTTCAGGCCGTAGACCCAGCCGTGCACGGCCACCTTCTGGCCCCGCGCCCAGGCGTCCTGCATCACGGTCGACAGCGCCACGTTGCCGACCTGCTCGATGACGTTCATCTCGCACAGGATGTCTTCCTGCTCCGACTCGGGCAGGTGCTCGAGGCGCTTGCGGTGGCGCAGGCGCACGTCCTGCACATGGCGCAGCCAGTTGTCGGCCAGGCCGACGCGGATGCCGCGCATCGCCGCGCGCACACCGGCGCAGCCATAGTGGCCGACCACCATGATGTGCTCGACCTTCAGGTGCTCGACCGCGAACTGGATCGTCGACAGCGCATTCAGGTCCGAGTGCACCACCACGTTGGCCACGTTGCGGTGCACGAACACCTCCCCCGGGTCCAGGCCGGTGATCTGGTTGGCCGGCACGCGGCTGTCGGCGCAGCCGATCCACATGTACTTGGGACTCTGCTGCTGCGCCAGGCGCGTGAAGAAGCCGGGTTCGCGCTGCTTGGTGGCCTCGGCCCAGCGCCGGTTGTGCTCGAAGAGGTCGTCGATGTCACTCATGCGTCATGGCCCGTCACATGGTTTCGGCAAACAACTCGCGCCCGATCAGCATGCGCCGGATCTCGCTCGTGCCGGCACCGATCTCGTACAGCTTGGCGTCGCGCCACAGGCGGCCGAGCGGGTACTCGTTGATGTAGCCGTTGCCGCCGAAGATCTGGATGCCTTCGCCGGCCATCCAGGTGGCCTTCTCGGCGCACCACAGGATCACGCTCGCGCAGTCCTTGCGCACCTGGCGCACGTGCTGGGCGCCGAGCTTGTCGAGGTTCTTGCCCACGGTGTAGCAGAAGCTGCGCGCCGCTTGCAGCACGGTGTACATGTCGGCCACCTTGCCCTGGATCAGCTGGAACTCGCCGATCGACTGGCCGAACTGCTTGCGGTCGTGGGTGTAGGGGATCACCTGGTCCATCACGCCCTGCATGATGCCGATCGGCCCGGCGGCGAGCACCGCGCGCTCGTAGTCGAGGCCGCTCATCAGCACCTTGGCGCCGCCGTTGAGCGCGCCCAGGATGTTGGCCGCCGGCACCTCGACGTTGTTGAACACCATCTCGCCGGTGTGCGAGCCGCGCATGCCCAGCTTGTCGAGCTTCTGCGCGGTCGAGAAACCCTTCATGCCCTTCTCGACGATGAAGGCGGTGACGCCGCGCGCGCCGAGTTCGGGCTCGGTCTTGCCGTAGACCACCATGGTGTCGGCGTCGGGGCCGTTGGTGATCCACATCTTGCTGCCGTTGAGCAGGTAGAAGCCGCCCTTGTCCTCGGCCTTGAGCTTCATGCTGATGACGTCGCTGCCGGCGCCGGGCTCGCTCATGGCCAGCGCGCCCACATGCTCGCCGCTGATCAGCTTCGGCAGGTACTTCTTCTTCTGCGCCTCGCTGCCGTTGCGCTTGATCTGGTTGACGCACAGGTTGCTGTGCGCGCCGTAGGACAGGCCGATCGACGCCGAGCCTCGGCTGATCTCCTCCATCGCCACCATGTGCGCGAGGTAGCCCATGTTGGCGCCGCCGTACTCCTCGGGCACGGTGATGCCGAGCACGCCCAGCTCGCCCATCTTGCGCCACAGGTCCATCGGAAACTGGTCGCTGCGGTCGATCTCGGCCGCGCGCGGCGCGATCTCGGCGTCGGCAAAGGCGCGCACCGCGTCGCGCAGCGCGTCGATGTCCTCGCCCAACTGGAAGTCGAGCCCAGGCAGGGTGCTCATGAGGTGATCTCCTTGGTCTTGGTCTTCCTGCGCGCGCCGGCCAGCAGTTCGCGGCAGCGCGCCTCGTGTTGGCCGATCTCGGCCAGCGTGATCTCGATGTCTTCCTTCTGCTGCTCGAGCTGGCGCCGGTGATCGGCCAGCACCTCGAGGAAGGCGTTGAGCTGCGGGGCGGTGTCGGCTTCCGAGTCGTACATGTCGACCAGTTGCTTGATCTCCGACAGGGCGAGGCCCAGGCGCTTGCCGCGCAGCGTGAGCTTCAGGCGCGTGCGGTCGCGCTGCGTGTAGACGCGGTTGCGCCCGGCGCGGCCCGGCTCGAGCAGGCCCACGTCTTCGTAGAAGCGGATCGCGCGCGGCGTCACGTCGAACTCCTCGGCCAGTTCGGCGATCGTGAAGGTGCTGTTGGCGGCGCGGGTCGGGCTCACGGCGAGGACTGACGCACAATTGACGTTAACGTAAACGTCAATGTAGCAGCCTGCCGCTGCCTCCCTCCATGGCCAACCCCCACGAGAGCGAACTGCACTACCCGTTCGGCGACCAGGTGCCGGGGCCCGGTCGCGTGGCCGACATCGTGCCCGGCGTGCGCTGGTTGCGCATGGGCCTGCCCTTCGCGCTCGACCACATCAACCTCTGGCTGCTCGAGGACCGCATCGACGGCGTCGATGGCTGGACCATCGTCGACTGCGGCATCACCAACGACGCGACGCGCGAGGCCTGGGAGCAGGTGTTCGCCCGCGAGCTGCAAGGCAGGCCGGTGCTGCGCGTGATCGCCACCCACATGCATCCTGACCACATCGGCCTGGCGCATTGGCTGACCGAGCGATGGAACTGCCGCCTGTGGATCAGTGCCACCGACTTCAACGGCGCGCGCCTGGCCAGCCAGAGCACCACCGGCTTCGGCGGCGAGCGCGCGGCCGCCTTCTTCGCCAGCCACGGCATGACCGACCCCGAGGCGATCGCCAAGGTGCGCGCGCGCGCCAACTACTACGCCGGCATGGTGCCCAAGGTGCCCGACAACTACCGGCGCCTGATGGACGGCATGGTGGTGGACATCGGCGGCCGCGCCTGGCGTTGCATCGCCGGCTACGGCCACGCGCCCGAACACATGGCGTTGGCGTGCGAGGAGCTGAAGCTGCTGATTTCCGGCGACATGGTGCTGCCGCGCATCTCCACCAACGTCAGCGTCTACGACCTCGAACCCGAGTCCGACCCGCTGACGCTGTACCTGGACTCGCTGTCGCGTTACGAGAGCCTGGCGGCCGACACGCTGGTGCTGCCTTCGCACGGCAAGCCCTTCACCGGCCTGCAGGCGCGCATCCGTCAGCTGCGCGAGCACCACGACGAGCGCCTGGCCGACGTGATGAGCTCCTGCGCCGCGAAACCCTGCCACGCGGCCGACCTGCTGGACGTGTTGTTTCGCCGCAAGCTCGACCTGCACCAGACCACCTTCGCGATGGGCGAGGCGGTGGCGCACCTGCACGCGCTCTGGTACCAGGGGCAGCTCGTGCGCACGCGCGGCGACGACGGCGTGTGGCGTTTCGCGGCGCCAGAATAGAAAAGGCCCGCGGCGAACCGCGGGCCTGCGAACTCAACCTTGTTTTCTCCCCCTGTGCATTTCGCATGCGACAGCGTGGCTCGGAGTGTGGTGGCCCGCGGCCGAGAAAGCGATCCCCGATCGGCGGGGTGATCGTGCTGCAGTACCGCTAGTCGAAGTGCGGCAGCGCTTCGTCGCGCAATCCGTCACGCAGGCGCTCCACGTCGGGGATCACCGAGCGCACCACGTCCCAGAAGCGCGGGCTGTGGTCCATCACGCGAAGATGTGCCAATTCGTGTGCGACCACGTAGTCGATCGTCGGCAGTGCGAAGTGGATCAGGCGCCAGTGCAGGCGGATCGCGCCGTCGGCGCTGGCACTGCCCCAGCGCGTGGCGGCCGAGCTGAGCGACAGGCGCGTCCAGCGCACGCCGAGCTGCGCGGCGTAGTGGCGCAGGCGCTCCTCGAACACGCGCCGCGCCTGGCGCTGCAGCCAGCTCTGCACCACGTCGCGGATCTGCTCACCGCCGGCGTGGTGCGTCAGGCCCACGTGTAATGTCAGGCGCGGCACGCCGGGCAGGGTGTCGGTGGCGGTGTGCAGCACCGCGCCGGCGATGCGCGGGTCGAGCAGCACGATCACCGGCTCGCCGAGGAAGGGCAGTGTGGTGCCGTCGCGCCACTCGATGCGCTGTGTTGCGGCCTTGCGCGCGCGCTCGCCCTGCTCCTGCAGCTTGGCCAGGATCCAGCGCGCCTTCTCGCGCAGCGCCGATTCGATCTCGCCGATCGTCACCCAGCGCGGCGCGCTCACCGTCAGCCCGTCGGTGCCGACCGAGAAGCCGATGGTCTTGCGGCGCGCGCGGCGAAAAAGGTAGCCGACGCCGTGACCGTCGAGGCGCAACTCGCGGTTGGCCTGCGGGTGGCGGAAGGTGGCCGGGGTCAGCACCTCGGCGATCGGCACCGCAGGCGGCGCGGGCGGCGATGCGGGCGCGACGGTCGGCAGCGCCGGTGCCGCGGGGGCCGCGTCGCCCCACAGGCTCAGCTGTGCGGGATCGAAGACGGAAGCGCGCGGCATGGGCCGCCATTGTATTTAGGAGCTGGGATACGCCTCGGGATCGAGCCTGCGCATCTCGCCCTCGATCCAGGCCTCCACCTCGCGCATCAGCTCGTCGGCCTCACGCCCTTGCACCGGGATCGGCTTGCCGATCGACACGTCGACGATGCCGGGCCGGATGCGGAAGCTCTTGCGCGGCCAGCAGCGTGCCGAGGCCACGGCGATCGGCACCACCGGCGCGCCGGTGGCCAGCGCCAGGCGCGTGCCGCCGGTCTTGTACACGCCTTGCTGGCCACGCGGAATGCGCGTGCCTTCGGGGAACATGATGATCCAGCTCCCATGGGCCAGGATGCGCTGGCCCTGCTCGACCACGCGGTTGAACGCCTCGGCGCGTTTGCTGCGGTCGATGTGGATCATGTCGAGCCGGCCCATGGCCCAGCCGAAGAAGGGGATGTAGAGCAGCTCGCGCTTGAACACGTAGGCCAGCGGGTGGCTCATGATCGTCGGGTAGGTGAAGGTCTCCCAGGTGCTCTGGTGCTTGGACAGCAGGATCACCGGCGACTGGCGGTCGGCCGGCGGCAGGTTGTCCATGCCTTGTACGCGCATGCGCACGCCGCAGATCGTGCGGCAGCCCCACATGGCCACGGACAGCCAGTTGGCGCACATCCAGTACAGCGGGTCGCCGCGCAGGAAGATCGAGGCCAGCAGCACCGCCAGCGCCCAGGGCACGACCGTGATGGCCAGCCAGGCGATGAAGAGCAGCGAGCGGACGGCCGACAGCATCAGCGCTCAGCCCGCCATCGGCACCGGCGCCGAGTCCTCGCCGTGCACGCCCTGGGCCAGGTGCTCGCGGTGCAGCATGAAGTGCGCGAAGTCGGCCAGGCTCGCATGCACCTTCACGCCGTCGATGCCGGCTGTCCACTGCGCCAGCGCGGCGTCGTCGACGTGGGCGGCGCGCCCGGTGCGCACCAGGTGCGGCTCGCAGCCGGCGGCATGCGCGGCCTGCAGGTCGCGCGCGGTGTCGCACACCATCGGCACCTCGGCCAGGTCGTCGAGGCCGTAGCGCTCGGCGATCTGCTGCATCAGGCCCGGCAAGGGCTTGCGGCAGGCGCAGTTCTCCTCCGGCACATGCGGGCAGATGAAGACCGCATCGACGCGGCCGCCCTTGGCCAGCAGCAGCTGCATCATGTGCTGGTGGATCGCGTTGAGCGAGGTCATGTCCACCAGGCCGCGGCCGATGCCCGACTGGTTGGTGGCCAGCACCGCATGCCAGCCGGCCTGGTTCAGGCGCGCCACCGCCTCGAGCGCGCCTTCGATCGGGATCCACTCGTGCGGCGCCTTCACGTGGTCGGTGCGGAACACGTTGAGGATGCCGTCGCGGCCGAGGATCACGAGCTTGGTGCCGTGGTGGTGGTGGTGGCTTTGCATCGTGGGCCTCCGGTGCGGGCTCAGCTCGCCAACTTCGACAGATCCGCCACGCGGTTCATCGCCGCGTGCAGCGTGGACAGCAGGGCCAGGCGGTTGGCGCGCAGCGCCGGGTCGTCGGCGTTGACCATCACGCCATCGAAGAAGGCGTCGACGGGGGCTTTGAGCACGGCGAGTTCGCGCAGCGAGGCGGTGTACTCGCCGTTGTCGAACAGCGAGTCGGCGAGCGGCTTGACGTTGGCGAGCGCGCCGGCGAGCGCCGTCTCGGCCGGCTCGACCAGGCGCGCGGCGTCGACCGCCGCGGCGGGCGCGGCGCCGTCGCTCTTCTTCAGGATGTTGGCGATGCGCTTGTTGGCGGCGGCCAGGGAGGCGCTCTCTGGCAATGCAGCGAAAGCGCGCACGGCCGTTAGGCGCTTGAGTAACTCAGACAGCAGCACCGAATGCAAACTCAACACTGCATCGACTTCTTGCGCGGAAAAGGCCTGATCGCGCATGAGCGTAGCCAAGCGGTCTTCCATGAAGGATATGAGCTTATTGCGCGCAAGGGCTCGTGCTTGGCGTTCTTGGTCAAGGATCTCTTGATGCAATGGGCCGCTTTGAAAGTTTTGAACACCAGACCGCGACTCGATGACTCGCCGCTCCCCATCGATCGAGGCTTGGGCGCCGTCCCAGGCTTTGCCGGCCAGCGCGACCAGAGAGTCGATTGAAAACTGTATCTCTCTCTCAATGCAGATACGCAGTGCGCCAAGCGCGTGGCGCCGCAATGCAAAGGGATCTTTGTCACCCGTCGGCACCTCACCGACTTGAAACATCCCCAACAGCGTCTCAAGCTTGTCGGCGAGTGCCACCACTACGCCAACTTCGTTGCGCGGCAGCGCGTCGCCGGCGAAGCGCGGCTTGTAGTGGTCCTCGACAGCGAAGGCCACCGCCTCACTTTCGCCGTCGTGGCGCGCGTAGTAGCCGCCCATGATCCCCTGCAGCTCGGGGAACTCGCCGACCATGTCGGTCACGAGGTCGGCCTTGGCGAGTTGCGCCGCGCGGTCGGCCTGCGCGGCGAGCGCAGGCCCGCCGAGCTGCTCGCCGATCGCCCTGGCGATCGCGCGCACGCGTTGCACGCGCTCGCCCAGCGAGCCGAGCTTGGCGTGGTAGACCACCTTGTCGAGCGCGGGCAGTCGCGATTCGAGCGTCTTCTTGCGGTCCTGGTCGAAGAAGAACTTCGCGTCGGCCAGGCGCGGGCGCACCACGCGTTCGTTGCCCTGCACGATCGCGCTCGCATCGTCGGGGCGGATGTTGCTGACGACGAGGAACTGGTTCGTCAGCGCGCCCTGTGCGTCGAGCAGCGGAAAGTACTTCTGGTTCGCCTTCATCGTCAGGATCAGGCATTCCTGGGGCACGGCCAGGAACTCGGGCTCGAACTGGCACCGCAGCACGTTCGGCCGTTCGACCAAGGCGGTCACTTCGTCGAGCAGGGCCTCGTCCTCGATAGGCCTCAGACCCTGCTTCGCGGCAGCCTCGTTCAGCTGACGCACGAGCTCGGCGCGACGGGCGTCAAAGCTGGCGATCACCGCGCCGTTGACCTTGAGTTGATCGGCATAAGTGTCAGCGTTGGTGATGTCGATGGTCTGGCTCTTCGCCTCGAAGCGATGGCCACGAGTCGTGCGGCTTGAACTCAGCCCGAGCGACGACACCAAGCAATCGATATGTTCGCTGCCATGCAGTACAACCAAACCGTGCGCCGGACGCACGAACTGAGCGTTGGTCCAACCATCGCTCAGTTGATAGGTCATGACCTTGGGGATCGGGAGCCTCGCAATCGCGACTTCGACGATGGCGCCCACGACCACAGCGAGAAGACCGCCAGACACGGTTCGTTTCAGTACGACAAGTTCCTTCGTCCCCTCGAATGCACGAGACAGATCGGAGGCGCTCGCGTGGTGCTGTTCCAGCTTCTTTCGCAGCGCCAAAGATGGGCTGCCGTCCGTGCCAAATGCGACATTCAGTGGCAAACGGATCAGGACTTGCTCGCTGCTCACCGCTTGATGCAACACGTCCGAAACATGCACCCCCAACCGTCGCGGCGATGCATAGGCGGTGCGCACACTGTTGCCCGTCAGGAAGTTCAGATCACGCAGTTGCGCGAACACGCCATCGGCGAACGCCTCGCCCAGCTTCTTCAGCGCCTTGGGCGGCAGTTCCTCGACGAAGAGCTCGACGAGCAGGCTTCGGGTCGCGCTCATGCGGCCTTCTTTGCAAGCGCAGCCTGCACTTCGTCGGCCCAGGCCTTCGGCGCCATCGGGAACCCGAGGCGCGCCCGGCTTTGCAGATAACTCTGCGCCACCGCGCGGGCCAGCACGCGGATGCGGCCGATGTAGGCCGCGCGCTCGGTGACGCTGATCGCGCCGCGCGCGTCGAGCAGGTTGAAGCAGTGGCCGCACTTGAGCAGCTGCTCGTAGGCCGGCAGCGCGAGCTGTTCGCCCATCAGGTACTTGCTCTGCTTCTCGTGCGCCGCGAAGGCCTGCAGCAGGAACTCGACGTCGCTGTGCTCGAAGTTGTAGGTGCTCTGCTCGACCTCGTTCTGGTGGTAGACGTCGCGGTAGGCGAGCCCTTCCGTCCACGTCAGGTCGTAGACGTTCTCGACGCCCTGCAGGTACATCGCCAGGCGTTCCAGGCCGTAGGTGATCTCGCCGGTGATCGGCTTGCAGTCGATGCCGCCGACCTGCTGGAAGTAGGTGAACTGCGTGACTTCCATGCCGTTGAGCCACACCTCCCAGCCCAGGCCCCAGCAGCCGAGCGTCGGGTTCTCCCAATCGTCTTCGACGAAGCGCACGTCGTTCTTCTTCAGGTCGAAGCCCAGCGCTTCCAGGCTGCCGAGGTAGAGCTCGAGGATGTTGGCCGGCGCGGGCTTGAGCACCACCTGGTACTGGTAGTAGTGCTGCAGCCGGTTCGGGTTCTCGCCGTAGCGGCCGTCCTTGGGGCGGCGGCTCGGCTGCACGTAGGCCGCCTTCCAGGGCTCGGGCCCGAGCGCGCGCAGGAAGGTCGCGGTGTGGCTGGTGCCGGCCCCCACCTCCATGTCGTAGGGCTGCAGCAGCGCGCAGCCTTGGCGGCCCCAGTAGTCCTGGAGCTTGAGGATGATGTTCTGAAAGGTCAGCATGGAGTCGCGATGCCCGGCCGCCGAGGGCGGGGAGCCGCGATTCTACGGAGCGGGTCTGCGCCGCCAGCGGCCACAGGCCGCGAGCACCGCGATGGCCGCCAGCGCCAGCGGCCACAGCCCTAAGGCCGCGGCCCAGCGCGCGAACGGCGTCAGGCCGCTGCGCCCTTGCACCTCGACCTGCAGGCGGCCGCGCGTGAAGGGTGCCATCTGCGCGGTGACCACGCCGCGGTGGTCGACAGCCGCCGTGGCGCCGGTGTTGGTGGCGCGGATCATCGGCCGCTGCAGCTCCAGCGTGCGCATGCGCGAGATGTGCAGGTGCTGGTCGAGTGCGATGGTGTCGCCGAACCAGCCGATGTTGCTGACGTTGGCCAGCAGCGTCGGCGCATTCGCCTCGTCGGCGAAGCGGCGCGCCAGCTCCTCGCCGAACAGGTCCTCGTAGCAGATGTTCGGCCCGATACGCTGGCCGGCATAGGCGAACGAGGGCGGCACCTCGGGCCCGCGCGCAAAGTCGCCGAGCGGGATGTTCATCATCTCGGTGAACCAGCGAAAGCCCGTCGGGATGAACTCGCCGAAGGGCACCAGGTGCTGCTTGTCGTAGCGGTAGAAGGGCGCGGGCGTGTCCTTCGACAGCCCGGCCACCGAGTTGGTGTAGCCGGCCTCGAAGCTGCCGAGCGGCAGGCCGATCAGCGCGCCGCGCGGGCCGTCGCGAAACGGGCCGACGAGGCGCTGCCAGGCTTCGTCGCCCAGCTGGTCGGGCAGCAGCGGGATCGCGGTCTCGGGCGCCACCACCAGCGGGCCGGGTGCGCTGGCGAGCGCCTGTTCGAGCCAGGCCAGCGCCTCGGGCAGGCGCTCGGGCGCGAACTTCTCGTCCTGAGCCACATTGGTCTGGATCAGCGTGACGCCGAGCGTGCCGGCGCTGGCGCTGAAATCGCGCTGCGCCAGCGGTGCGGCCAGCAGCACGCCGACGGCCATCAGCGCCATCCAGGCCCGGCCCGCGCCTTGCGCCAACGCCGGCAACGCAGCCAGCGCGGCTGCCACGGCCCCGATGCAATACACGCCGACCCAGGGTGCCAGCGCTGCCAGCGGACCGTCGACCTGGCCGTACCCGCTGGCCACCCAGGGAAAGCCGGTGAACAGCACACCGCGCGCCAGCTCGGCGAGCAGCCAGCAGGCCGCGAACAGCGCGGCGTCGGCCGCCAGCACACCGCGCCGCAGGCGGGCAACGAGCGCCATCGCAGCGGCCAGGTAGAGCGACAGCGCCGCCGACAGCGCCAGCACCGCGAGCGCCGCCAGCGGCGCCGGCAGCCCGCCATAGCGGTGCATGCTGATGAACAGCCACCAGGTGCCGGCCAGCAGCCAGCCGGTGCCGAAGGTCCAGCCCAGCGCCGCCGCGCGCCCGGGCGAGGCCGACGCCACGCGCC
>JALHQP010000092.1 GCA_022841885.1 Aquincola sp.
CGGCGGCCACGATGCCGGCCACGCGCTGGGCCACCAGCGCGTCGACCACGCGGCCGCTCGCGCCGGCGTGGTTGAACACCACCTCCACCTGCGGCCATTGCGCCGGGTCGCGCGATATGCTCGCCAGGCCCAGGGCCTGGCCCGGCGGCGCATGGCGCCACCAGCGCAGCTGCCCCTCCTCCACCGCCGCCAGCGCGCCCGCGTCGGCGGCGTCGAAGGCATCGAGGCGGTAGCTGTGTCGCTTGCGCAGCTCGGCACCGGCCCACACGCGGCCGGCGATCGCCACCAACACGCCCCTTGCCTGCGCATCGCGCGCCACCGTCACCGCGTCGAGCAGGTTGCGCGGGCCGTCGGCGTCCAGCGCGGTGGCCGGTCGCATCGCCGCGGTCAGCACCAGCGGCTTGGCCGGTGCCAGCACGCGCTGCAGCAAGTAGGCCGTCTCCTCGAGCGTGTCGGTGCCATGCGTGACCACGAGACCCGCCACCTCGGGCCGCGCCAGGTGAAACGCGGCGCGCTGCGCCAGGCGCTGCCAGGTCGCGAAGTCCATGTCCTTGCTGTCGAGCTGGGCCACCTGTTCGGCCTCGAGGGCCTGCCCGGCCAGCGCGGGCACCGCAGCCACCAACTGCGCCACGCCGAGCTGCGCCGCGGCGTAGCCGACCGCGTCGGTCGCGCTCGCGGCCGTGCCGGCGATGGTGCCGCCGGTGCCCAGGACCACCACCTTGTTGCTTGCCATTGCGCCCTATCTGGATAAAAATACAGCCACTGGACAAACTCCCAGGCCCCGCCGCCTGGGGCATCGTCATGGAAGAACGTCCCAAGCTTACCGACCGCCAGCAGCAGATCCTCGATCTGGTGCAGAGCGCCATCGCCCGCACCGGCGCGCCGCCCACGCGCGCCGAGATCGCCGCCGAACTGGGCTTCCGCTCACCCAACGCGGCCGAGGAGCACCTGCAGGCCCTCGCCCGCAAAGGCGTCATCGAGCTGGTGGGTGGCACCTCGCGCGGCATCCGCCTGCAGCCCGAGGCACTGAAGAGGCTCAACCAGGCGCGCGGCAAGCAGTTCAACCTGCCGCTGCCCAGCCTGTCGCAGCTGACGCTGCCGCTGGTGGGCCGCGTGGCCGCCGGCAGCCCGATCCTGGCCCAGGAGCACATCGACCAGACCTATGTCGTCGAAGCCAGCATGTTCGCGCGCAAGCCCGACTACCTGCTTCGGGTGCGCGGCATGAGCATGCGCGACGCCGGCATCATGGACGGCGACCTGCTCGCGGTACAGAAGTCCAAGGACGCGAAGAACGGCCAGATCGTCGTCGCCCGCCTGGGCGACGAGGTCACCGTCAAGCGCTTCAAGCGCGTGCGCAACCACATCGAGCTGCTGCCCGAGAACCCGGACTTCGAGCCGATCATCGTGCGCCTGTCCGACGGCGAATCCTTCGAGATCGAGGGCCTGGCCGTCGGCCTGATCCGCAACACGATGCTGATGTGATTCCCCCCCGTTGCGCCTTCGGCACTCCCCCCCAGGGGGGCGACGCCAGCGGACCGGCAAAGCCGGATCCGCGGCGCCTGCTGGGTGATAACCGACGACGGGTGCGTCGAGGCGCGCGCAGGAGCCGCCAGGTATGAGCAAGGCAGCCTCGTCCTATGTCCTGTACGGCAGCCGCAACTCCGGCTCGGCCATGGTCGAGGCCGCGCTCGAGCTGGCCAAGGCACCGTACCGCATCGTCAGCGCGGCGACCTGGGACAAGACCGCGGGCTTCGCCGAGCTGAAGCGGATCAACCCGCTGCACCAGCTTCCGACCCTGGCCACGCCCGAGGGCGCGGTGCTGAGCGAAAGCGCGGCCTGCCTGATCCACCTCGGCCTCGCGCACCCGCACGCGCGCCTGCTGCCGGCCGACCCGGTGCAGCGCGCGCAGGCCCTGCGCGCACTCGTCTTCGTCGCGGCCAACTGCTACTCGGCCATCGGCATCATCGACTACCCCGAGCGCTGGCTCGGCAGGTCCGACAAGGAGGCCAACGAACGCCTGCGCGCCGGTGCACGCCGCCGCCTGCACAAGATGTGGGGCACCTTCGCCGACACCTTCGTCGGCAAGGGCAAGTCGACCTACCTGGGCGGCGACCAGATCGGCGCCGCCGACCTGATGATGGCCGTGGTGTCGCGCTGGGCGGGCACGCGCAAGTACCTGGCGAACAACCGCCCCGCGATGGCCGCGCTGGTCGAGCGTGTCGAAGCCCATCCGGTGGTCGCCCCGGTGATCGCGCGCCACTGGGGCGCCGGCCTGGTGAACACCGGCGGCTGAAGGCACCTTCGCGATGAACGCCGTGCGCATCAAGGCCCCGAAGGCCCGCCATGCCGGGGACTGCCAGACCCTCGAGCAACTGCCCAACATCGGCCCGTCGTTGGCGGCCGACCTGCGCCTGATCGGCATCCACACGCCACTCGAGCTGAAGGGCCGCGATGCCTTCGTGCTCTACCAGAAGCTGGCCGCGGCCACCGGCACGCGGCAGGACCCCTGCGTGCTCGACACCTTCATGGCCGCGGTGGACTTCATGAACGGCGCCGCCGCCACGCCCTGGTGGGCCTACACCGCGCAGCGCAAGGCGCTGTACGGCACGGTGTAGTGCGCGCCCGGGCCGTCAGGGCGCGCGCGGCAGCAGGCGCTGCACGCTGGCGGGCGCGTCGCCCGCCACCGGCCACAGCGGCACATAGGCCACCCGCACCCAGTCGTCGGCAAAGTCGCGGTAGCGGCTCGACCACGGCAGGCCCGACTGCCCGCTCGAGTGCATCACGCGCGAGCGCGAGGGGTCGCCCAGGTCGTAGATCGCGCGCAGCGAGGCCGCGTGGTCGTTCAGGTACAGCTCGCCGGTACCCGCATCGGGCTTCACGGCCACGCGCCCGACGTTGAGGGTGTAGGTGTCGCCCCCGGTGGGCACCCGCAGCTCGAACAGCGGCGCCAGCGCCTTCACGCGCGAGAACGGCCGGTGCTCGCTGCGCGCCTGGTGCGCCTGGCCCCAGCGCCAGGCGCCGACATCGGTGCCGAAGCGCGCCTGCAGTTCGTCCAGGGCCCGGGCCAGCGCACGGTCCGACAGCGCGGCGCAGGTCTCGATCACGCCCGGCGTGGCCTTGTCGTCGCACCACCAGGCGTCGTTGCGCTCGAGCACGCCTTCGAGCGCGTCGCGGAAGGTGCGCGCGCCGAGCACACGCTCGTAGACCTCGGGGCCGCCCAGCTCGTCGGTGAACACCGCGCGCGTGAGCTGACGCGACCAGGCCCAGAAGATCAGCGGCGCGGCCGCGTCGGCGTCCATGCGGCCGTTGAAGCCTGCCAGCGCCTCGCGCGCGGCGCCGGCCAGCGCATGTTCGCTGCGCGCGCGCTGCAGCCAGGGCAGCAGTCGCTGGGTCGCCAGCGAGGTCACGTCGGCCTGCATCGCCGCCATGTCGTCGATCGAGTGCTGTGCCTTCGCGCGCAGCAGCTGCTCGATGCGGTGCTGGCGGTAAGGCGGCGCCCACTCGCTGGTGATGAAGTGCGGGTAGGCGCGCGCATGCACGCGCTGGTTGGCCGTGGCGATGAAACCGCGCACCGGGTCGGTCTCGCGCGGCGTTTCGGCCGCCGGCACGAAGCCCGCCCAGTCGTAGCGTGCGTCCCAGCCCGGTGCCGGCACCAGACCCTTCAGGTCGTGCCCGGGCTGGCGTTTCGGCACGCGCCCCGGCGCCACCATCGCGATACGGCCGTCGCGGTCGGCCACCACCATGTTCTGCATCGGCGCCACCCACAGGCGCGTGGCTGCGTCGACGAACTCGGCCGCGCTCTTCGCGCGCGCCAGCGCCAGCCCGGCGGCCACCGGGTCGTTGTCGGCGTCGAGCGCGGTCCAGCGCATCGCGATGCCCAGCTCCGCGTCGCCGGCCACGGTGGCCGCCACGCCGCCGTCGGCGTCCGAGATCAGCGGGCCGTGGCGCGACACGCGCACCACGAGCTGCTCGGCCTCGGCCTCGCCCTGGATGCGGATCGTCTCGACCACGCTGGCCAGCGGCGCCCAGCTGTCGGGCCCACCCGGCGTCTGCGCCTGCATCGGGTCGTCGGGCTTGAAGCGCTCGAGGTACAGGTCCTGCACGTCGGGCCCGGTGTTCGTGAAGCCCCAGGCGATGTGCTCGTTCTGCCCCAGCACCACCGACGGCAGGCCCGGCATCGTCGCGCCGGCCACCTTCAACGGCTGCGGCCCCGTCACCTCCAGGCGCGCGAAGTACCACAGCGCCGGCGCGGTGATCTTCAGGTGCGGGTCGTTGGCCAGCAGCGGCGCGCCGCTCGTGCTGCGCTTGCCGGCGACCACCCAGTTGTTCGAGCCCACACCTTCGATGCCCGACGGCGGCGCCGCCGCCAGCAGGCGATCGATGCGCTCGGCCGACAGTGCGGGCGACGGCGCGTCGGCCTGCGCCAGCGCGCCGCCCAGCTTCAGGCCGCGGAACAGCGCCGCGTAGTCGGCCGTCGCCAGCGGCCGCTCGCCGGGGTAAGGCGGCAGCAGTTCGTCGATGCGCGCCACCGGCAGCGTCAGCGCCAGGCGCGCGCGCAGCAGCTCGGTGCTCCAGTTGCCGCCCAGGTCCCAGGCCATCATCAGCGCCCAGGCCAGGCTGTCCACCGGCGTCCAGTCCTCGACGGGCACGCCCAGCACCAGCATCTCGGGCGGCCGCGCTCCCAGGTGCTCGCGCTGCCACGCATTGACGCCTGCGGCATAGGCTTCGAGCAAACGGCGCGACTCGCTGTCGCCCTGGCTCTGGATGCGCGCCCACTGCGCCTCTGCCGCGCGGCGCACGCCGAGTGCGCGCAGGAAGCGGTCGCTGTCCAGCGCCGAGCGGCCGAAGGTTTCGGCAAGACGGCCGCTGCCGATGCGGCGGTGCGTCTCGAGCTGCCACAGCCGGTCCTGCGCATGCGCAACGCCGAGGCCGAAAGCCACGTCCTCCAGGCTCGCGCCACGGATGGTCGGGATGCCCTGGGCGTCACGCTCGACGCTCACCTCGGCGCGCAGGCCGGCCAGCTGCAGCGTGCCGCCATGCGCCGGCGTCGCGCGCCACAGATAGACCGCCAGCGCCGCCGCCGCCAGCCCGAGCAGGCCGAGCAGCAGTGCAGCCAGGCGTCGCAGCCAGCGCATCGCGCGCGCGGCGTCAGCGGCCCAGGTAGTCGGCCTTGCCGAGTTCCACGCCGGCGTGGCGCAGCAGCGCGTAGGCGGTGGTGACGTGGAAGTAGAAGTTCGGCATGGCGTAGTGCCTCAGGAACACCTCGCCGCTGAACTTCAGCGGCTCGCCGCTGCGGCGCGGGACCGTGATCTCGCGCCCCTCGCTGCCGTCGATCTGTGCCGGTTCGAAGCTGCGCACGTAGTCGATCGTCTTCTGGATGCGCGTGCGCAGGTCGGCGAAGCTGGCCTCGTTGTCCTCCCACTTCGGCATCTCCTGCCCGGCCAGGCGCGCCATGCAGCCCTTGGCCGCGTCGCTGGCGATCTGGATCTGGCGCGTGAACGGCAGCATGTCCGGCGCCAGGCGCAGGCCCAGGTAGTTGGCGGCATCGAACTTGCGCGCCGTGGCGTGCGCCTCGGCCTTGTCGATCCAGGTCAACAGGTTGGCCAGCATGCGGGTGAACACCGGCGCGCTGGCCGAATGCATCGAAATGGTCATGGTTGTGTCTCCGGGAAATGTGCGGCGGATCGTAGCGTCCAAGGCAGAATCGTGCTTCGGGCCCATATGAACATCATCATCCTCGACGACTACCAGGACGCGGTGCGCAAGCTCCAGTGCGCGTCCAAGCTCGAGCACCTGAACGCCAAGGTGTTCACCAACACCGTCAAAGGCATCGGCCAGCTCTCGATCCGGCTGCGCGACGCCGAGGTGCTGGTGCTGATCCGCGAGCGCACCGCCTTCCCGCGCCAGCTGCTCGAGAAGCTGCCCAAGCTCAAGCTGATCGCGCAGACCGGCCGCGTCGGCCCGCATGTCGACGTCGAGGCCTGCACGCGCCTGGGCATCGCGGTGGCCGAAGGCGTGGGCGACCCGGTAGCGCCGGCCGAGCTGACCTGGGCCCTGATCATGGCTGCCATGCGGCGCCTGCCGCAGTATGTCGGCAACCTCAAGCATGGCGCCTGGCAGCAGTCGGGCCTGAAGGCCTCGTTCATGCCACCCAACTTCGGCATCGGCCTGCGCCTCGCGGGCCGCACGCTCGGCGTCTGGGGCTACGGCCGCATCGGCCAGCGCGTCGCGAGCTACGGCCAGGCCTTCGGCATGAAGGTGCTGGTCTGGGGCCGCGAGCCCTCGCGCGCGAAGGCGCTGGCCGACGGCCACCAGGCGGCCGCCAGCCGCGAGGCCCTGTTCGAGCAAGCCGACGTGCTGAGCGTGCACCTGCGCCTGGTGCCCGAGACACGCGCCATCGTCACGCTCGACGACCTGGTGCGCATGAAGCCCACGGCCCTGTTCGTCAACACCTCGCGCGCCGAGCTGGTGACCGAGGGTGCACTGGTGTCGGCACTCAACCGCAGCCGCCCCGGCATGGCCGCGGTGGACGTGTTCGAGAGCGAGCCGATCCTGCAGGGCCACCCACTGCTGCGGCTGGAGAACGCCATTTGCACGCCGCACATCGGTTATGTCGAGCAGGACAGCTACGAGCTCTACTTCGGCGCCGCGTTCGACAACGTGGTCGCTTTCGTGAACCAGCAACCCATCAACATCGTCAACCCCGAGGCCTTGAAGGTGATGCGTTGAGCGGCGGCGAGGCGCCGCCGCTGGCCCGCCCCCGCTCGCCCGGCGAGCTGTTCACCGCCTTCACCGTGCTCGCGCTGCAGGGCTTCGGCGGCGTGCTGCCGGTGGCGCAGCGCGAGCTGGTCGAGAAGCGGCGCTGGCTGGCGCGCGAGCAGTTCGTCGAACTGCTGTCGATCGGCCAGGTGCTGCCGGGGCCCAACATCGTCAACGTGTCGCTGATGGTCGGCGACCGCTTCTTCGGCTGGCGCGGCGCGCTGGCCGCGCTGAGCGGCATGCTGGCCGCGCCCTTGGTGGTGGTGATGGCGCTGGCGCTGCTGTACACCCGCTTTGCCCATGTGCCGCAGGTCGCCGGCGCGATGCACGGCATGGCGGCGGTGGCCGCGGGCCTGATCTTCGCGATGGGCGTCAAGCTCGCGCCGACGATGAAGAAGAGCCCGCTGCCGGTGGCGCTGTGCGCTGGCGCGGCGCTGGCCACCTGGGTCGGCATCGGAGCGCTGCGCGTGCCGATGGCCTGGCTGGTGCTCGGGCTGGGCGGCGGCATGGTCGGCTTTGCCGTCTGGTGGCTCGGCCGCAAGGCGCCCGCATGAACACGCTGACCCCAGCCGACTGGTGGGCGCTGTTCGCCCACTTCCTGATGGTCTCGATGCTCGCCATCGGTGGCGCGATCGCGGTCGCGCCGGAGATCCACCGCTTCGTCGTCGAGGAGCGGCACTGGATCGACGACGGGCAGTTCAGCGCCTCGGTCGCGCTCGCGCAGGCTGCGCCCGGCCCCAACCTGCTCTTCGTGCCGGTGGTCGGCCATGCCATCGCCGGCATGCCCGGCGCGCTGGTGGCGCTGGCCGGCATCCTGCTGCCGAGCACGACGCTGGCCTGGGCCGTGTCGCGCTGGGGCCGCAAGCGCCGCGACACGCTCGGCGTGCGCGCCTTCGTCGCCGGCATGGCGCCGGTGACGATCGGCCTGCTGCTGTCGGCCGGCACCGTGCTCGCGATGCCGGTGGCCACCAAGCACAGCGCGTGGCTGCTGGTGGCCGCCACCGTGGTGGTGTCGGTGTTCACGAAGATCAACCCGGTGTGGCTGATCGCGGGCGGCGCGGCGGTCGGCGCGGCAGGCTTCGTCTAGAGCCTAGGCGCTGCGCTTTCGCGCGGTGACCTCGATCTCGATCTTCATGCGCGGGTCCGCGAGGCCGGCGCTGATCATCATCGCCGCCGGCCGCACCTCGCCGAACACCGCGCGCAAGGCGGGCCAGCACTGCGGGAAGTCCTCGCCGCGCGGCAGCACATAGGTCACGCGCACCACGTCGGCGAACGAGGCACCGGCCTGCTCGAGTGCGGCGCCGATGTTGCGCAGGCACTGCTCGGTCTGCGCCGCCAGGTCGTCGGCGATGGTCATCGTGGCGTAGTCGAAGCCGGTGGTGCCCGAGACGAACACCCATTCGCCGTCGACGACGGCGCGCGAGTAGCCGATCTCGGCTTCGAAGCTGGAACCGGAACTGATGAGCCTGCGGGTCATGACGGGGCACCTGGAAGTCGGGCGCGCATTGTCGCCGTCAACCTCACCCCTGCGCGGCGGCCCGGCGCACCGCGCGCATGAAGGCGCCGAGCCTGCTTGCGCTCAGGCGCCCGCCCTCGCGCACGCTCGAGCACAGGTCCAGGCCGTGCGGCCGCACGCGCTCGAGGGCCTCGGCCACGTTGTCCTCGCGCAGGCCGCCGGCCAGGAACACCGGCTTGTCCACCTCGCGCACGATGCGCGCGCTCAAGTCCCAGTCGTGCGTGCGGCCGGTGCCGCCGAGCTGCTTGACCGCCAGCGTCGGGTTGCCCGAATCGAGCAGCAGCGCATCGACCTGCGGTGCCACGGCCACCGCCTCGCGCAGCGAACCCTCGCCCAACACATGGATCACCTGCACGAGGCGGATGCCGGGCAGGCGCGCGCGCAGCTCGATCAGCTCGCGCTCGGCCACCGCATCGACCAGTTGCAGCGTCGAGGTGCGGCAGCGCGCATGCTGTGCGACGATCGCCGCCGCCGTGACTTCGGACGTGAGCAGGAAGCTCGCCACCGGCGGCGGCACCGCGGCCGCGATCTCCGCGATCAGCGCCTCGTCGATCACGCCCGGCCCACTGGGCATCGCCGCCACCAGCCCGAGCGCCGACGCGCCGAGCGACACCGCGAGCCGCGCCTCTTCGGGCGACGAGATGCAGCAGACCTTGACGTACGGTGCGCCGGCCGCGTCCGGCACGTCAAAGCGATCCATGGGCAGTCTCCTCAGGCCGGCATTTCTGCGGCAGCACGGGCCGGCTACCTGCGTTCGCGCAGCACCACGCGCGTCGTCTTCAGCTCGTGCAGGTAGGCGGCACGGCAGGCCTGCCCCACCGCGCTCGAGCGCAGCAGCGCGTCGGCGTCGATGGCCGCCATGCGCTTGCGCAGCTCGCGCGCGGTCTGGGTGACGGTCAGGGACGCCGGCGCGGCGCAGACCTGAGGCACCTGGTGCGCCGGCGTCAGCGCCAGCACGAAGCGCGTGCAGCGCCCGGCCGCATGGCGGATCGCCTCGACCTGGGGATGCGCGGACGTGGCACCTACGCTGCGCACGAGGTCCATCGCCTCGCCCACCGCGCCCAACTCGCAGTGGGCCGCACGCAGCGCGAGGCTGGAGTCCGCCGCCGCAACGGCCTCGGGCGGGACGAGGCAGGCCACGGCGGCGGCGGCAGCCCAGGCGACGAGCGAGGACAGCCGGTTCACACAGATCTCATCATGGCACGCCGCTTCGGCAACGGCTTAGACGCTTTGTGCGACAAGGCGAACCATGCCTCTTGTTCCGACCTCGCGACGGACCTTGAACCCGCTGGACTGGAGGCTGGCGATCAGATGCTCAGGGGGCAGCCGCAGCTTGCGATAGTGGCTGACGCGAGTTTGCCAACCCTGCGGTGTGAGCTGGTGAAGGATGTCGTGAACGACGACAGCCTCGGGCTCGTATTCCAGGAAGCATGTCAGGATGCGGGCGTCGTCGCTGCGTACGGGGATGAAACGCTCATCGCCGACGAGAGGCACCGAGTAGTCCCGAAACGAGACCACGAACACGCCACCGGGTGGCAGTGCAGCGGCAGCGCTCTCGACCAGGCTCTCGACAGCGCCGAGATCGGGCAGGTGCGTGACCGTGTCGCCCATGCACAGAATGGCGGACGGTGCCTGCGTGATGTGGCTTTGAAATGCCAGCAAGTCATCGTTGACTGCCTGGATGGGCAGGTTGCCAGCGAGCTGTGCCAGCGTACCCAGCAACTCGGCCGAAGTGTCGATGGCCGTGACTCGCGCCCCTCTTCGTGCGAGCGGGATCGAATGAGCCCCGAAGCCTGCACCGAGATCGAGAACGGCAGCGTGGTGGGCGAGCGGCAGGTTCAGCGCGTCAACCTCAGCCGCGCCAGCCTGCAGTGCGGCCTCAGCACCACCCGCCATCCACACGTAGATCGGGCCGAGGTGGTTGGCGTAGTGTTCTGCAACGGTCGTCATGCGGCGGTTTGAAGGCGTCCAGGGTTCGGGCCCGCCCAATTTTGACGCCAGGCCGTGGAGGGCCGCGAGCGTAGGGTCAGGCCGTACTTTCGGAATCGGCGCATAGTGGCGGTCCGATGCATTGACAGACACGGATTCACACAAGGAGTGCACCATGGCTACACCCGTTCGGGCCAGCAACACGCCGTTCCCGGTTGCCGTTGAGGCCGGCAAAGACTACTGGTGGTGTGCTTGCGGGCAGAGCAAGAACCAGCCGTTCTGTGACGGCACGCACAAGGTGGCGGGGCAATTCACGCCGATGAAGTACACGGCGACGCAGAGTACGACTGTCTACTTCTGCGGTTGCAAGGGCAGCGGCCATGCGCCACTGTGCGACGGGACGCACAAGAAGACTGCGTGAGCGCGTTCGCTTGACAACGGGGAGCCTTTGATGAGGCGATTCTCTGCCGAGCGGCCCAACGCCTGAATCAAGCCGAGCTGCCCAGACGCAAGCGATTTCGCAGTGCTGCGATGGCAAAGACCGCGCTGCCCAGAGCAATGAACGCGATCAGCAGGCCGAATGAATTGAGCATTGCTTTGCCATACCCCAAGCTCGTGACATCTATGAAGTAATAAGGGTACGACCCAAGCAGCTCTCCGCGGGCGAATACATACACGAGATAGCCCATCGGATAGAGACACCAAGCAAGCGGTGCCAGCGCGCCGAGGTTGGAGCGAGGGAGGAAGACCAGCCAGTAGGCCGAGGCCAAGAGGGGCACCACGTAGTGCAGCACGATGTCGGCGACCCATTGCAGCCCTTGCGGCTGCCAGACGTTGCGCAAGAAGAGGTGGTACGCGACACCGACCATGAGAATCGACACGGTGGCGGAGCCAAGAACCATGGGCCTCCCGAACCAGCGCCCGAGACGGCTGAAGCCGGCAACGAGGGGCATGGTGGCAGTCAGTGCAACAAACAGGTTGGTCAGGACAGTGAAGTACCCAAGGAAGACGACGATCCCATCACCTACCGTCTTGCCGTTGGCCAGAGCCAGATTGACGGACAGCCAGAACTGGAGCAGGACGCCAGCCCACGAAACGACCGCGACTGTGGCCAACGCAGGCTTGCAAGCGATGTGATCCTCCATTGTCAGAACCCTTTGCCGAATGATTGCAGGGGTGGCCGGCTCACTGGTCCGCGTAGCCTTGGTCCCACGACCGCAGCCTGGAGTGATTGCGCAGGTCCACCCCAAAGGCGAGCATCGCCTTGAGCGGGAAGAGCACGTTCAGCCAACCCGCATGGACGTCATGCCAATCATCCGCGGGGATCCCGTCATGCGTGAGAAGCAGGTCGGTCCCGCCGTCCTCTGTGGGCATGAGCTGGAACGTTGCCACGGCGTGGAAGTACAGCAGGCTGAAACGCTCCGGTGGCAGCTGCTCGATGACCTTGGCGCGATGTTCCGACCCGTTGGCGAAGACGAACCTGACTTGGCCGGACTCCTCGTGTGTTGACTCCGCCCAGAAGGCGGACCGTCCCTCGTCGGTCGAGAGCGCTTGGAACACCCTGTCTGGCGCCACCGGGATGAACATGCGCCATCGAATGGGGCCGCCGGGAGAGTCTGCGTGCATTGGTGTACTCCAGACTGAGGCAGGAACGCACTCGCCCTTGGCGCCTCACGGCCTCACGGGCGCACAAACTCCATGACCCAGTTCGTTTCCCATGTCTTGCCACCGTCCGGTGAGAACGCTTGCTCCCAGCGTGGGCTGCTGCCAGGATCGGCGTGCCACGTGAAGCGCACCGTGATCGGCTTGCCGTCGAGCGTGTCGTTGGCAAAGAAGGTGCCGATGGGGCCGGCAAAGCTGCCGACGACAGGGACGTCAAGTGCGTGAGGTGCACGGCCGTCAAGCCACCAGATGGCCCACTTCCCCGACGCCGCGTCAAAGGATCGGAACGCCGCAGCCTTGACTTCACCGTCGGGGAACTTCAGGACGTTGTCTTCAACGTTGCCGAGCCCACCGAGGATCTTCCGCGTCGACGAAGTTCCATCGAACTCGGTCCAGGCAGTACACCCCGTCAACCTGGCGTTCAGGCGGCGATGTCGCACGCGCCAGTCTCCGATGATGAAGTCGAAGTCCGAGGCTGCATTCGAGGCAGTGGGTGGTGACATTGGAGCGAAGGGTCAGGCGTCAGTCAGTTCAGCGCACAAGCAGTTGCCAGGCGACGACTGCCTGGCACAAGAACCCAACGGTGAACGAGAGCGTTCGCACCCAAGGGATGGCGAACGTGTAGCTCGCCGCGTGGACGACCCTGGCCCAGAAGTACACAGCGGCTGCCATTCCCAGCGTCGGGCTCGACACGCCCAGCGCGCTCGCCACCAGCACCAGCGGCGCAAAGACGACCAGGTTCTCGACAGCGTTGGTGTGGGCCTTCATCAGACGTTGGGCCCAGGGTGACTGCGGCTTCGGGTTCTCAGGATAGCCCACCGCGTCCATGAGTCCACGCACGACGACGCGATCCAAGATGTATGGCACCCACAGGAGTCCGGTGAGTGCGGTGACCAAGACCAGGTAGAACATTTCCGTCTTCATGGCATTCTCCTCTTCCAAAGGGCCAAGCCCAAACGATGGGTCAGGTATCGTTGTTCGACTGCTGGGCCTGTTGCTGCTGTGCGTAGGCTTGGCTGACCTTCTTGGGCAGTGGGTCCGAAACGTCCAGCCATGGCACATGCTCCTCATAGAAGACATGTGCACTCGGCGCCTTGTCGAGGTCTTCCGGAATCAAAGACCGCGCGACGTGAACCTCGCCAGGCCACCGCTGTGACTCGAAGAGCAGCGGACTGCCGCAGTTTGGGCAAAAAGCCCTGCGCGCGCCGGGACTGGAAACGTACCAGCTTAGCTGAGCCGAGTTGGCGGCCAGCGAGAACTTCTCCGACTCGAACCCGACCCAAGTGACGAAGGGCGCGCCGTGAGCCCGACGGCAGTACGTGCAGTGGCAATGCGCAACCCACTTCGAGGGCAACGATGCTTCGAAGCGCACTTGCCCGCACAGGCAGGAACCGTGGACTGTAGAGCGTGGCATTGCGGTGCCTGACGGTGGGGCTAAGCGGCCCGGTCGAGCCAGGGGCTAGGCCGCACTTCCACGACGGGCCTGAGCTCGTTGCCAGAAGGACAACAGCAGAGCAAGCCCGGGAGCAGGCTCGTCTTCTATGGAAACCGCGCGCCGCTGTGCGTGCCAACTGGCCTGAGAGATGGCTTGCAACTCAGAAGCGACCGGCTCGGCGAAACCCATGGACCAGGTCGAGAAGTGGCGCTGATCGATCGGCGCGGCGACAAGCTCGATGAGACCCCGATGCCTGCGCGACCGCTTGACGCGTGAATAGACTTGCTCAACCCCGTGTCCGGGTCCCTCGAAGTACTGAAAGAACGAGCCATCTTGATGAAGCAGGGCCCCGGTGACGCCTGCACTCGCGTTGAACGCCCGAGCGTCCAGAAGCAGCGCGTCGAGTTCTTCTGGCGCGAAGCGACGCGTTGCGCTGCTGACATAGGCGACGGCCAACAGTGAGGGCATTTGTGCAGCCTAACGAATGAAAGGGACTTCCCCGTTCCGAGCTAGCCGCGAAGCGGCGACCGGCAACGAAGTGCCACGATGGGAAGTGCGAAGTCTCATCAACTCACTCGGAAGGGGAAGTCCATG
>JALHQP010000093.1 GCA_022841885.1 Aquincola sp.
CCGTGCCGCCCTGGCGCTGGCCGCGGCGCTCGCCGTCGCCGTGGCCGATGCGGGCGAGGTGCTGCGCACCGCATCGACCGTGCTCGACAGCCCGGCCTGCCGGCGCTTCTTCGACCCGGCCACCATCGTCTGGGCCGGCAACGAGGTGCCCGTGCCCGGTGCCGCCGGCGACGTGCGGCGCATCGACCGCCTGGTGCGGCTGGCGGGTGCCGACGCCGCCTGGTGGGTGCTGGACTACAAGCTGGCCGGCGCGGCGCAGCACGACGCCGGCCACCGCGAGCAGCTCGCGGCCTACCGCGACGCCGTGGCCGCACTGGCGCCCGGCGAGCGGGTGCGGGCGGCCTTCGTGACCGGCCGCGGCGAATTGATCGAGCTCGACAGCTAGGCTTGGCCGGTCTGCAATCTGGGGCGGAAAGCGGCGCCTGTTCGCGGCATCGCCGGGGCGGCGGGCAACGTCAAATCGGGGCACGACCGTTGCCGCCGTGCGATGACCGACTTCGTCCCCAGCGCTCACGCCCCCCTGCCGCCTGCTGCCGCCGCCGCGCCCGTGCCCAGCCCGGGTACGGCCGCTGTGCGCCGGCTCGGCCGCTTCGAGCTGCGCGCCCTGGTGGGCCGTAGCACACACTGCATGGCCTGGCGCGTCGGCGACCCCCGCACCGGCCAGCAACTGTTGCTGGTGATGCCGCGGCGCCAGCCGCCCGACGCCAAGGCCTTGGCCGCCTGGCTCGAAAGCGCGCGCCGGGCCGCGCGCCTGTCGCACCCGCACCTTGCCCATGCGGTCGAGGTCGGCGAGCAGGAACGCTGGCCCTACGTCGCCTACGACGGCGAGGGCATCCAGACCCTCGCCGAGGCGCGCCCGCGTGACGGCGATGCGCCGGTCGACGTGGCGCGCTGGATCGCCCAGGCCGCCAGCGGCCTGGCTTTTGCGCACGACGCCGGCCACGCCCACCGCGACCTGCAACCCTGGCTGCTGACCCTGTCCGACAGCGGCCAGCTGCGCCTGATGGGCCTCGAAGTGGCGCCACCGTCGGCCGTGCCGGCGCCAACCTGGTCCGACGACACGACGCTGGGCGATGCCGAGCGCCAGTCCCTGCGCAGCGCGTCCGAGCGCGACGTGCTCGCGCTGACCGTCGTGATGCACGGCCTGCTGGCCGGTGCGCCGGCGCTCGAGGAACCCGACATCGGCTTGGCGCTCGCCCGGCTGGCCCCGGCCGGGCGCGAAGCGATCCGCCTGCCCTGGGACCTGCCGCGGCCGGCGCCCGATGCGCTGCGCGCGATCGCCAACCGCGCCACCGACCGCCAGCCGCGCCAGCGCTACCGCAACGCACGCACGCTGGCGCGTGCGCTCGAGGGCTTTCTCGAGGTCGAGTCGCAGCAGGGCAACGACGCCCATGCGCAGCTGATCGAACGCGTGCGCCAGATCGGTGTGCTGCCGGCGTTGCCCGGCGCCGCCGCGCGTGCCGCCCGGCTGGCGCTGATGGAGCGCGAGCACACGGAGGAGCTGGCCCAGGTGGTGCTGCGCGACCCGGCGCTCAGCTTCGAGCTGCTGCGCACGGTGAACAGTGCGCAGCACACGGTCGAGTCGCGCGCCACCGCGCTGGCCGGCAGCGGCCCCGTGCTGACGGTACGGCGCGCGATCGCGATGCTCGGCCTGGACGGCGTGCGACGCTGCGCGCTCGGCCTGCGCCACTGGCCAGGCCCGCTCGACAGCGCGGGTGCGCAAGACCTCGAACAGAGCCTGGCGCGAGCGCAGCGCGCGGCGCGCCTGGCCCAGGCGCTGCGGCCGATGGGCTACGACGCCGAGATGGTGTCGCTGGTGACGCTGATGCAAAACCTCGGGCGCCTCGTCGTCCAGTACCACTTCCCGGAAGAGATGCGCCAGGTGCTGCGCCTGATGCAACCTGCGCCGCCGGCCAAGGACGGCGAGGCTGAGTCACCGGGCCTGTCCGAACAGGCCGCGGCCTTCGCGGTGCTCGGCGCCGACATCGAGGCCATGGGCGCGGCGGTCGCGCGCTGGTGGGGCATGGACGACGTGGTGCTGCACATGATCCGTCGCTTGCCGCCGGCCTCGCCGGTGCGCCAGACCGACAACGACGACGACATGCTGCGCGTGGTGGCCAGTGCCGCCAACGAGGCGATCGATGCGCTCGCGCTGCCGGCGCCGCGCCAGACCGCAGCGCTCGAACGCGTGGCCCAGCGCTACGCGCGCGTGCTCGACCTGACGCCGCGCGACCTGGCCGCAGCGCTGCAGGCCAGCGCCAGTGGATCGCCTGCCACCCCTGACACCCACAACACCACGCAGGATGCCGCATGAACGCTCGCCAGGGCTCGCTACGAATTGGCCGCTTTGCCCTGCTGCGCGAACTCGGTCGCGGCGCACAGGCCACGGTCTGGCTGGCCTACGACGACCGGCTCGACCGCGAGGTCGCACTCAAGCTGCTGGACACCAGCTCGGACGAACTGACGATCGACCAGTGGCTGCACGAGGCGCGTGCCGTGAGTCGGCTATCGCACCCGCACCTGGTGCCGGTGTTCGAGGCCGACGAGTCCGGCGGCCGGCCCTACCTGGTGTTCGAGTACGTGGCCGGCCCGACGCTGGCCGCGCATGTGCGCGAACGCGGCGGCGCGCTGCCGGCGCGCGAGGCCGTGGGCCTGATGCTCGGCGTCCTCGATGCACTGGCCGTGGCGCACGAGCGTGGCATCGTGCACCGCGACCTCAAGCCGTCCAACGTGCTGATCGACAACCAGGGCCGCGCGCGCGTGATGGACTTCGGCATCGCCGCGCGCGTCAAGGACCCGCGCGACGCCGGCACGATCTGCGGCACACCGGGCTACATCTCCCCCGAGGCCGCGCGCGGCGCAGCGCCGCAGCCGGCGATGGACCTGTTCGCGGCCGGCGTGATGCTGGCCGAGCTGCTCGGCGGGCGTCGCCTGCTGGTCGAGCGCGATCCGATGCGCGCACTCGACCGCGTGCAGCGCGAGGACCTGCAGGCGCCGGCGACCAACGCCGCCGGCGAGGCGATCGACGAAGCCCTGCGCGGGATCGTGCAACGTGCGCTGGCACGCGACCCGGCACAGCGAACGCGAAGTGCACTGGCCCTGCGCCAGACACTGGAACAATGGCTGCAAGGAGGGGTCGCCGCGGTTGCAAGCGACGCGCAGGCCGACGCATCGCCCGGCCATGCGACGCTCGACTTCCTGCTGCGCCGCATGAAGACACGCGCGGACTTCCCGGCGCTGTCGGATGCGGTGGGCCGCATCCAGCGAGTGGCCAACTCGGAGAACGAGAACCTGTCGACCCTGGCCGACGAGATCCTGAAGGACGTGGCGCTGACCAACAAGCTGCTGCGCCTGGTCAACTCGGCGCACTACAGCGCCGGTGGGGCGGTGAGCACGGTGTCGCGCGCGGTGGCGCTGGTGGGCTTTGCCGGCATCCGCAACATGGCGTTGTCGCTGGTGCTGCTCGAACACATGCAGGACAAGCGCCACGCCGAGCAGTTGAAGGAAGAGTTCCTGCGCGCGCTGATGGCTGCGACGCTGGCCAATGAATTGACGCCGGTGGCACGCGAAGCCGAGGAGAGCTTCCTCGCGACCATGTTCCAGAACCTCGGCCGTCTGCTCGTGGGCTTCTACTTCCCCGAGGAGGCGCGACAAATCCGCGAGCTGGCTCAGCCGGCCACCGCCAAGAGCGCGGCGGCGCTCGACGAGGGCACGGCGGCTCAGCGTGTGCTCGGCCTGACCTACGGCGACATCGGCCAGGGCGTGGCCAAGGCCTGGGGCCTGCCAGACCAGCTGCAGCGCGCGATGCGCGTGCCCGACGGCGATGCACCTGCACGGTCCGTCGGTGCGGGCGGGCTTGACCGCCAGCGTTGGCTTGGCCGCATGGCCACCGAAGTGGCCGACGCGATGCTGGCCGACGGTGCCAACGCACCACGCCGCATCGAAGACATTGCCGAGCGCTACGGCCGTGCGCTGGGCGTCGCATCCGAACAGGTGCAGGCGGCGTCGCAGGCGGCGCAGGAGCGCCTGGCGCAGCTGGCACAAGCAATGCAGATCCAGCTCGGCGCGAAGTCGCGCGCGCGCCGCCTGCTGGCGACGCCCGCACCCGCGGCGGACGACACGCTGGACCGCCACACGCTGCGCGCCACCGACATGGCCCCGCTCGACGAGGCGGCCGACAAGACCTTGGTGCAGGCCCCCGCACGCGACGCGGCCCAGGTGGCCGACATGCTGGCGCAGGGCGTGCAGGACATCACCCAGCACATGGTGGGTGAGAGCTTCAAGCTCAACGAGGTGCTGCGCATGATCCTCGAGACCATGATGCGCGCACTGGGCTTTCGCCGCGTGGTGTTCTGCCTGCGCGACCCGAAGACCAACACGCTGACCGGCCGCTTCGGCCTCGGCGAGGGGGCGGCCGAGGTGGCCGCGGCGATCCAGGTGCCGCTGCGGCTGGCGCCCGGCGTGCCGCCCGACTTGTTCGTGGCCGTATGTGCCAAGGGGGCCGACACGCTGATCGCCGACGCGACGATGCCGGCGATCGCCGGGCGCCTGCCCGCGTGGTTCACGCAGAAGGTGAAGGCGCCGTCGTTCCTGCTGCTGCCGCTGCTGCTGAAAGGTGCGCCGTTTGCGCTGATCTACGCCGACCAGGCCCAGGCCGGTGGCATCGATCTCGACGAGAAGGCGCTGGCCCTGTTGCGCACGCTGCGCAACCAAGGGGTGATGGCGTTCAGGCAGGTCGGTTGAGCGAGAGAGGGTGACGAGCCTGACCCCGGCACTGGTTGCAACGCTGAGGGCTGCTTGGTTCCCCACCTGACCCGGTTGGGCGCGCTTCCATGCGGGGAGGCCCGTCGGGACCGATTGTAGTCGGCGGCCCGACGTCAGCGCAGTTGCAGCGCGTCGTCGCCGTAACGCAGGCCCAGCGGTTCGATCAGCAACTGCTTGTCGCCCACCTCGACGCGGCCGGCCACCCAGGCTTCGATGCCTTGTGTGCGCGCCACTTCGGCAGCGCGCTCGGCTTGCTCGGCGGCAACGAAGAGCGCGAAGCCCGCGCCCATGTTGAAGGTGGAATACGCCTCCTGTGCGTCGTGGCCCGCGTGCTTGGCGATGAACTCGAGCACCGGCGGCACCGGCGGCACCTGCGTGATGCGGTAGGTGAAGTGCCCAGGATGGCGCAGCAGCTTGCGCCAGCCGTGACCGGTGATGTTGGCGCAGTAGTGCGGCGCGATGCCGGCCTTCCACAACGCCTCGGTCACCGGCGAGTACAGCGTGGTCGGTGCCAGCAGCGCGTCGCCATAGGTCGTGCCTTGCGCGTCGATCGGCGTCAGCCAGCCCTGCGGCAGGCGCTCGACCAGCTTGCGCGCGAGGCTGACGCCGTTGGCATGGATGCCCGAGGACGCGAGCAGCACGATCGCGTCGCCGGCGCCGAGCTTGTCGCCCACCGACAGGCGCTGCTTGGGGTTGATCAGGCCGGTGCAACTGGCCGCGAGGTCGATGCGTCCGGCCTCGACGATGCCCGCCAGCGCCGGCGTCTCGCCGCCGCCCCAGGCCACGCCGCAGGTCTCGCAGGCGCGCTGCCAGCCCTCGACCAGGGCTTGCGCGCGTTGCGCGTCGCCGAACCAGTCGCTGCCGCCGGCGCCCCAGTAGGCCTGCACCACCAGCGGCGTGGCGCCGACCGTGATCAGGTCGTTGACGGCCATCGCGATCGTGTCCTGCGCGATGCCGGCGTAGTAGCTCTTGCCGGTCAGGCGCGCCATCTCGTCGGCCACGAGGGCCTTGCTGCCCAGGCACTCGACGATGCTGGCCAGGTAGAACGGCCCGACGTCCACCACGTAGGCCGACTCGCCGCGCGAGGCCCTGACCTCGGTGAACCCGTGTCCTGCCAGTTGCGTGGCGGTGGCCGCGGCGGCGCGTTGCGCGGCGATTTTCAGCGGATCGATCTTGTCGTAGTCGACGCCGGCCTGGTCGTACGTCAGTGAGCTCGTGGTCATGGCGCGCGATTATCCGGCAGGCGCCCCGTGGCACCCCCTCTAGAATGGCTCGCATGAGCTATGTGGTGCTCGCGCGCAAGTACCGGCCGCGGCGATTCTCCGAGATGGTGGGACAGGACGCGGTGGTGACCGCGCTGACGCACGCGCTCGAACAGCGGCGCCTGCATCACGCTTACCTGTTCACCGGCACGCGCGGCATCGGCAAGACCACCGTCTCGCGCATCCTCGCCAAGAGCCTGAACTGCACCGGCGTCGATGGGCAGGGCGGCATCACGGCCTCGCCCTGCGGCGTGTGCACGGCTTGCACCGAGATCGACGCCGACCGCTACATCGACTACATCGAGCTCGACGCGGCGTCCAACCGCGGCATCGACGAGATCCGCGACCTGCTCGAGCGCGCCGCCTACAAGCCCAGCGTCGGCCGCTTCAAGATCTTCATGATCGACGAAGCGCACCAACTCACCAAGGATTCGTTCAACGCGCTGCTCAAGACGCTCGAGGAACCGCCCGAGTACCTGAAGTTCGTGCTGGCGACGACCGACCCCGAGAAGATGCTGCCGACGGTGCTGTCGCGCTGTCTGCAGTTCAACCTGCGGCCGATGGCGCCCGAGGTGGTGGCCGGACACCTCGAGCACGTGCTGGAGGCCGAGAACGTGGTCTTCGACGACCCATCGATCCGCCTGCTGTCGCGCGCCGCGCGCGGGTCGATGCGCGATGCGCTCTCGCTCACCGATCAGGCGATCGCCTATGCCGGCGGCGCACTGAACGCGGACGCGGTGCGCGCGATGCTCGGCAGCGTCGACCGAGGTCATGTCGAGCGCTTCGTGCGCGCGCTCGCGGCGCGCGACGGACGGGCCGTACTGGCCGGTGTCGACGCGCTGCGCGAGCATGGCCTGTCGGCCTCGGGCACGCTCGAAGAACTCGCGGGTCTGCTGCAGCAGATGGCCATCGAGCAGGCCGTGCCCGGCGCCTTGCCCGATACCGACCCCGACACGCCGATCACGCGTGAGCTGGCGGGTCTGTTGCCGGCTGACGAGACGCAACTGCTCTACAGCTTTGCGCTGCACGGCCGCCAGGAGCTAAGCCTGGCGCCCGACGCCTACGCCGGCCTGTCGATGGTGCTGCTGCGCCTGCTGGCTTTCGCCCCGGGTGGCCCGGGCAGCGCGTCAGCACGGCCCGTCGTGCCGCAGGCGCCGGTGGCCAGTTCACCCAAGCCCGTGGCGGCGAGCGCTGCCTTGGCCAAGCCCGTGCCGGCGCGTGCCAGCGTCGCGCCGTCGGCCACGCCGGCACCCGCCGTCAAGGCGGCGCGCGAGCCGGTGCCGCCGCCCTGGCTCGACGACACACCGCCCGACGACGGCTTCGAGCCGACGCGTGCTCCGACCGTGGCGCCGGCCCCGATGGTCTGCGCCGCACTCGAACCCACGCCGCTGGGCGAGCGCTGGATGGGCCTGGTGGCAATGCTGAACCAGCGCCAGGCGATCTCGGCCCTGGTGCGCGAACTGGCGATGCAGGCGCAGTTGGTGGATCAGCGCGACGGTGCCGAGCCGCTGTGGCGCCTGCGTGTCGAGCGCGAGTCGCTGCGCGCCGCGGCGCTGGTCGACAAGTTGCGCGGTGCACTGGCCGAGGGGCTCGGCATCGCACCACTGAAGCTGGAGGTCGAGGCCGGTACCGTCACCGACAGTCCGGCCAAGCGCGAAGCAGCCGAGCGCGAGCGACGCCAGCGCGAGGCCGAAGACCTGATCCGCAACGACCCGCTGGTGCAGGAGATGCTTGCGCAGTTCCCGTCGGCGCGCATCGTGCCCGGTTCGATCAAACCCCATTAGGAGTCAAGACCATGATGAAGCAGCAGCTCGCGGGCCTGATGAAGCAGGCGCAGCAGATGCAGGACAACTTGAAGCGCGCGCAGGACGAACTGGCGCTGCTGGAGGTCGAGGGCGTGTCCGGTGCCGGCCTCGTGAAGGTCGTGATGACCTGCAAGCACGACGTCAAGCGCATCACGATCGACCCCAGCCTGCTGGCCGACGACAAGGACATGCTCGAGGACCTGGTGGCCGCGGCCTTCAACGACGGCGTGCGCCGGGCCGAGGAGGTCAGCCAGGAGAAGATGGGCAAGCTGACGGCCGGCATGCCCATGCCCCCCGGCATGAAGTTCCCGTTCTGATCCGGTCTTGAGCGAGCCCAGCCTCCACGCGCTGATCGAGGCGCTGCGGCGCCTGCCCGGCGTGGGCGTCAAGTCGGCGCAGCGCATGGCCTTCCACCTTCTGCAGCACGATCGCGAGGGGGCGCTGAAGCTCGCGAACGCGCTTTCGGGCGCGGTGGCCAGCGTGCACCATTGCGAGCGCTGCCACACCTTCAGCGAGCGCGCGCTGTGCGAGGTCTGTGCTGACACGCGGCGCGACGCGAGCAAGCTCGCGGTCGTCGAGACGCCGGCCGACCAGGCTGCGCTCGAGCGCACCGGCAGCTACCGCGGCTACTACTTCGTGCTGATGGGGCGCCTGTCGCCGTTGGACGGCGTGGGCGTACGCGACATCGGCGTGGCCGAGCTGCTCGAGCGTGCCGCCGACCCGGCGGTGGAGGAGGTGATCCTGGCGCTCGGCTTCTCGGCCGAGGGCGAAGCCACGGCGCATGCGCTGGCGCAGGCGCTGCGCGCGCGCGGCAAGGCGGTCACGCGCCTGGCGCGCGGCGTGCCGGTGGGCAGCGAACTCGAGTACGTGGACCTGTCGACGATCGCCCACGCGCTGAGCGACCGCCGCTGAGGACCGGCGGCGCTGAAACCCAGCTTCCCGCCACGGACCCGGTTCGGCCGGTCCGTCGGCGGACGGCCCCCTCGGGGGGCAGCGACCGCTAGAGAGCGTGGGGGCTCAACGTTTGCGCGCCGCGGCGCGCGCCGGCTTGGTGGCGGCGCGCATCGGCTTGGACGCACCGCCCTTGGCCTTCTGCGGCACGTAGACCACCACGCGGGTGCCGGCGGCGAAGTGCGCGCTCGGCCCCACCTGGTTCCAGTGCGCCACGCTCTGCGGCGACACGCCGAAGCGGCGGGCCACGCCCTGCACGCTGTCGCCCTTCTTGCCGACGCGGTGCGACACGCGCTTGAGCGTCGGCCCGTCGGAGGCCAGCGACAAAGTGGCGTTGTCGGCCAGGCGCGAAGACACGTCGTCGTGTTCGCGGTGCTTGGCGCGCGGCACCAGCAGCGTCGACCCGGCCTTGACCAGCATGCGCGGCGGGATGTCGTTCACCTCGCGCAAGTCGTCCTCGCTCATGCCGGCCAGCTTGGCGGCCTCGGCCGTCTTCATCGTCTTCGGCGCGACCCACGCCGTCCAGCTGGCGAGCGGGCCCTTGTGCTGCCGCACCGCCTTGACGAAGTGGTTGGCGTTGTCGTACGGCAGCAGCACCTGCGGTGTGCCGGCGGCGACGATCACCGGCTTGTTCATCTGCGGGTTCAGCGAGCGGAAGTCGGCCAGCGGCAGTTCGGCCAGGCGCGCCGCGAGCTCGATGTCGATGTCGCGCGCGATCGGCACCGCGAGGAAGTAGGGGTGGTTCTCGAGCGGCGGCAGCACGAGGCCGAACTTCTGCGGGTCGGCCACGATGTTCTTGATCGCCTGCAGCTTGGGCACGTAGTCGCGTGTTTCCAGCGGCATGCGCAGGCTCGGGTAGTCGGTGCCGCGGCGCGCACGCTGGTTGGCACGCACCGCGCGCTGCACACTGCCTTCGCCCCAGTTGTAGGCGGCCAGCGCGAGGTGCCAGTCGTCGAACATGCGGTGCAGCTTGGTCAGGTAGTCGAGCGCGGCGCGCGTCGAGTCGAGCACGCTGCGGCGGTCGTCGCGGAATACGTTCTGCGTCAGGTCGAAATGGCGGCCGGTGGCCGGCATGAACTGCCACATGCCCGAGGCGCGCGCACGCGACATGGCCTCGGGGTTGAATGCGCTTTCGATGAAGGGCAGCAGCGCCAGCTCGGCCGGCAGGCCCCGGCGCTCCACCTCCTCCATGATGTGGAACAGGTAGCGTCCGCCGCGTTCGGTCATGCGCTGCACGTAGTCCGGACGCTCGGCGTAGTAGCGCTCCCACTTGCGCACCAGGGCGCCCTCGAGGTCGGGCATGGCGAAGCCGCCGCGCACGCGGCCCCACAGGCTGATGCGCGCACCGCGGTCGTCGAGGTCGATGCGCGCTTCGGGGCGCAGGTCGTCGATCGGCGCCTCGGCCGCCGGCCGGGCCTCGGCTTCCATGTCGGTGTGGGCCGTGGCGACCGCGACCGCCGACGCGAGCGACAGTTCCGCGGCGCTGGCCGGCGAGGCGGGCGCAGTGGCCACCGGGGCCGGCAGTGCATCGGCCACGGGCGCCTCGGGCGCCGTGGCGCAGGCACCGAGCCACAGCGCCGCGGCGAGGGCGGCGGCAACTCGGTGCAGTCGTCGGGAACGGGTCATCGGAACTGGTTCTTCCATTCACGCAGCGTGGCGAAGACGGCCGCGGGTTCATTGCTGGCGGCCCCATGGGCCCGCGCGCTGGCGGCGACCTCTGCAACGCCACACCTCAGGAACGGGTTGATACGCAACTCGTGACCGATTGTCGAGGGCAAGGTGGGCAGATCGTGGGCACGTCGGCCCTCGCACCAGTCCACATGCGACCGGATGTCACGGTTGGCGGGCTCGACCGCGGCCGCGAAGCGCAGGTTGGACAAGGTGTACTCGTGCGTGCAGCAGACCCGCGTGTCGCCGGGCAGGGCGGCGAGTTGCGACAGCGAGCGGTGCATCTGCGCCGGCGTGCCTTCGAACAGGCGCCCGCAGCCGGCCGAAAACAGGGTGTCGCCGCAGAACAGCAGCGGGGCCTCGTCGGCAGGTCGGTGCAGGTAGGCGATGTGGCCTGCGGTGTGGCCGGGCACGTCGAAGACCTCGAAGTCCAGGCCAAGCACCGTGATTCGTTCGCCGGCCTTCAGGGGCACGAAGGGTTCGGGGATGCGCTCGCGCGCGGGACCGTACACAAGGCCCTTCAGCCGGTCACGCAGTTCGTCGACGCCGCCGACATGATCGCCGTGGTGGTGCGTCACTAGAATCGCCGCCAGCACGAGCCCGTGCGCATCGAGCGCCGCGTGCACCGGCGCGGCCTCGCCGGGATCGACCACCAGGGCCTGCGCACCGTCGTGCAGCAGCCAAATGTAGTTGTCCGTGAAGGCGGGCAGGGCAAGCAGTTCCATCGGCGCGGGGATTATCGCGCCTGACGCAGCACCGCATGAGCGAAAAGCCCTCGAGCACCGACGCATTGGCCACGTGGCTGGCCACACCACCGGGCCAGTACCTGCTGGCCTGGGAGCAGTCGCAGCTCGACCGCGTGGTGGCGGACCTGTTCGGTTTCCATGCGCTGCAATTGGGCCTGCCCGAGCTCGATGCGCTGCGCTCGAATCGCATGCCGCACCGCTGGGTCTCGCTCGACCGTGCCGACCAGGCCGGCGCGCCGCCGCGCGCGGTGGCGTTGCTCGCGCATGGGGACGCGCTGCCGTTCCCCGAACGCAGCCTCGATCTGGTGGTGCTGCCGCACACGCTCGAGCTGGCGCTCGACCCGCACCAGACCCTGGCCGAGGTGGAGCGCGTGCTGATGCCCGAGGGCCGCGTGGTGATCCTCGGCTTCAATGCCGCCAGCCTGTGGGGCCTGCGCCAGCGTGTCGGCCGCCTGCGCCGCGCGTTGGGCGGCAAGGGCGACCTGTTCCTGCCGCGGCCGGGCGACTTCATCGGCTACTGGCGCCTGCGCGACTGGCTGCGCCTGCTCAGCTTCGAGGTCGAGGGCGGCCGCTTCGGCGCCTACCGCCCGGCGCTGGCCTCCGAGCGCTGGCTCGGGCGCTTTGCCTGGATGGACCGCATCGGTGACCGCTGGTGGCCGGTGTTCGGTGCGGTCTACATGGTGGTGGCCGTCAAGCGCGTGCGCGGCATGCGCCTGGTGGGCCTGGTACGCAACGAGCGACTGCAGGCACCGACCGCACCGGCGGTGTTGACCCACCGGCAACAGCGCAGACACGAACACGAAACATGAGCGAACCCATCATCACCATCTACACCGACGGTGCCTGCCGCGGCAACCCGGGCCCGGGCGGCTGGGGTGCCTGGCTGCGCTGGGGCACGCACGAGAAGGAACTGTGGGGCGGCGAGCCGCTGACCACCAACAACCGGATGGAGTTGACCGCGGTGATCGAGGCCCTGTCGGTGCTCAAGCGTGCGAGCCGGGTCGAGCTGCACACCGACAGCCAGTACGTGCGCCAGGGCATCACGGCCTGGATCCACAACTGGAAACGGCGCGGCTGGACCACGGCCGACAAGAAGCCGGTCAAGAACGTGGACCTGTGGCAGCGCCTGGATGCGCTGGCGGCGGCCCACGATGTCGACTGGCGCTGGGTCAAGGGCCATGCCGGCGACCCCGGGAACGAGCGGGCCGATGCGCTGGCCAATCGTGGTGTCGACGGGCAAACGCAGTAGCCGACCCGATCCGGGGACACACACTAAGGACTACAGTCGTTCGATGGCGCTCAAGAAGATGCACACCTGGGTTGCGGTGATCGGCATTGCCGTCGTCGCGGCTGCGGCCTGGTGGTTCCAGAACAAGGCCAAGACGGCGTCGGCGCCGGGCGTGGCCGCGACGCCGGGTACCAATGCACCGGCCACACCGGCCGCCGGCGGCGGTGGTGCAGGCGGCGGCGGGCCGGCGGCGGTCGAGGTCGGCCGCGCCGAGGCCGTGCGCATCGAGGACGATGCGGTGGCCGTCGGCACCGTGCGCGCTGCGCAGACCGTGATGCTGCGCCCCGAGGTCAGCGGCCGCGTGGTGCGCATCGGCTTCAAGGACGGCCAGCGCGTCAAGCGCGGCCAGTTGCTGGTGCAACTGGACGACCTGCTGCAGCGCGCCCAGTTGCAGCAGGCCGAGGCCCAGGCCTCGATCGCGCGCACCAACCTGCAGCGCAGCCGCGAATTGCTGGCGCAGAACTTCGTCAGCCAGAGCGCGGTCGACCAGAACGCGGCGGCCCTCGACGTGGCGATGGCCCAGGTGGCGCTGGCCAAGGCGCAGCTGGTGCGCCTGGCCATCCTGGCGCCCTTCGACGGCGTGGCCGGCATCGGCACGGTCGACGTCGGGGACTACCTGAAGGACGGGGCCGACATCGTCAGCCTCGAGGACCGCTCGCACCTGTGGGTGGACTTCCGCCTGCCCGAGCGGTACATCGGCATGACGAAGCCGGGCCTGAGCGTCAAGTTCACGCTCGACGCGCTGCCGGGGCAGAGCTTCGACGGCAAGGTCGAGGCGCTCGATTCGCTGATCGACGCCAACGGCCGCTCGCTGCTGGCGCGCGCGCGCATCGACAAGCCCTCGCCGGTGCTGACCTCGGGCATGTTCGCGCGCGCGCGCGTCCTGTTCGCGGTGCGCGAGCGCGCCGTCGTGGTGCCCGAGGAGGCGCTGGTGCCGCTGGCCGGCAAGCAGTACCTGTTCAAGGCAGTCGATGGCCCGGCCACCGGGGCGGCCGACCTGGCCCGCCCGCCGGCCAAGGTGTCGCAGCGCCTGGAGGCCAAGTTGGGTGTGCGCCAGGCCGGCAAGGTGGAAATCCTCGAAGGCGTGGCGCCCGGCGACCTGGTGGTCACCGCCGGCCACCAGCGGCTTGTGCGCGGCGACGCGCTGCCGCTGCGCATCGTCGACCTGGCCAAGGCCGGCGAGGCGGTGCCGAAGGGCGGGCCGGGCGGCGGTGCGGCCAGGCCCGCTGC
>JALHQP010000094.1 GCA_022841885.1 Aquincola sp.
CCCCGGCTCGGCGAGCGGCCGGTGCTGGCCTACGCCACCGCCGAACCGGCGGCGGTGCGCGCGGTACAGGCGCGACTCGGTGCCGAGCGCGCCGGCGCGCTGGTCGAGGACACGCTGGCGCGCGTTGCCGCCGGGCTCGTGCAACGCGGCGTCGGCCAGCTGCTCGTCGCCGGCGGCGAAACCTCGGGCGCCTGCGTACAGGCACTGGGTATCACGCAACTGCGCATCGGGCCGCAGATCGACCCCGGCGTACCTTGGTGCCACGCGCCGCGACCCGGGCTGCACCTGGCGCTGAAGTCGGGCAACTTCGGCGGCACCGACTTCTTCCGCCGCGCGTTCACGCTCCTGTGAGCGAAAACGCCGCGCTGCGCCAAGAGATCTGCCGCGTTGGCCGATCGCAGTATCGACTCACGATGCGCCCGGCACGCCGGCTAGGCGGGCCTGAGGCGCCGGCCCGCCGCCCTCGTCGCGCACGGCACCCGCACCCCTGCCGGGGGGCGAAGCGGACGCGGCAGCCTCCCCGCACAGCTCGAAGCCGATGCGCGTGACGCCCTCGCTCGATTCGGCGAAGGTGCCGCCGCCGTGCATGCGCGCCACGGCCGCCACGATCGCCAAGCCAAGGCCATGGTGGTGCTGCTGGCAGGCGGTGCGAGCGAGTTCGGCGCGGAAGAAGCGGTCGAACAGCCGTGGCAGAAGCGCGGCGTCGATCGTCGCGCCGCGGTTCTCGACCGCGATGCGCACCCGCGGGTCGCCGTCGCTCGCAACGGCCGGCATGTCGATCCTCACGTGCACGGTCGAACCACGCTCGGCATAGCGCGCCGCATTGGCCAGAAGGTTCGACAGCGCGCGCCGCACCAGCGCCTCGTCCACCGCCAACTGCGCCTGGCCGACCACCTCGGCACGCACACCGGCCTCGTCTAGGACGCCCTCGTGGTACTCGACCACCTGCTCGGCCAGCGGGCGCAGGCTGCGTGGGGTGCTGCGGCGGGCGCGAGCACCGCGGTCGGCGTGGGACAGGAACAACATGTCGTCGATCAGGCTCGACATCTGCTGCAGCTCCTCGAGCGACAGCGCCATCGTCTCCCGCAGTTCAGCGGCCGGCCGCTCGCGCGACAGCGCCACCTCGACATGGCCCATCAGCGCAGCGATCGGTGTGCGCAGCTCGTGCGCAACGTCCGCATTGAACCCCTCGAGCTGCGCGTACGCCTGCTCCACGCGCGTCATCAGTGCGTTGAACTGGGTGATCCAAGGCTGCAGCTCCTCGGCCGGATCGGCCAGCGCCAACCGGTGATCGAGCCGCTGCGGCGAGATCGCGCGCGTCTGCGCGGCCAGTTCGCGCAGCGGCTGCAACAGCCGCCGTGCCCGCCACCAGGCGCCGGCCGCGACGATGGCGGCACTGACCAACGTGGCAATGAACAGGATCAAGGCCCAGCGCCGGCCCATGCGCACGTTCTGCTCGACATCGCAGACCATCTGAGCGCTGACGAAGCCGCCAGCCAGGTCAGGGGCCTCGATGCGGAAGCGTTGTTCGACCGCGTGCGCCGGTGACCGGCGGTGCGCCGGCCCGTCGGCATCGACAAACAGCAGCGACCCGTCGGCGCGGCGCAGTTCGAGCCGCGTGCCCGCGCGCATCGACGCCAACGACTCCATCTTGCTCAGGATCGCGGCCTCGCCCCCGGCCTTGGCCGCGCCGGCGACGGCCTGCGTCAGCACCTCGACACGAAACTCGATCTCGTCGCGCGAGCGCTCCTTGATCAGCATGGCCACCGAGAACCACAACGCGGTGAAGATGGCGCCCAGCACCACCATCGTCAGCAGCGCCATCTGCAGCGACAGTCGCTGGCTGATCGAATGGCCGGCCGCGCGCTTCACGAGCGGTCCTCCAGCACGTAGCCCATGCCGCGCTCCGTATGCAGCAGCTTGAGCTCGAACGCATCGTCGAGCTTGGCGCGCAGGCGGCGCACCGCCACCTCCACGACATTGGTGTTGCTGTCGTAGTGCATGTCCCACACCTGCTCGGCGATCGTCGTGCGCGACAGAATCTGGCCGCGCCGGCGCAGCAGCAGCGCCAGCAGGGCGAACTCCTTGGCCGTCAGGTCCAGCCGTTGGTCCGCGCGCTGCGCGCGGCGGGCCACCAGGTCGACCTCCAGGTCCGCCACGCGCAGCACCGTGGCTTGCGAGGCAGCGCCGTTGGCGGGCCCGCGCCGGGACAGCGCACCGATGCGCGCCAGCAGTTCGGAGAAGGCGAAGGGCTTCACCAGGTAGTCGTCCGCACCGTCCTCGAGGCCACGCACACGGTCTTCGACCTTGTCGCGCGCAGTCAGCATCAGCACCGGCGTGCGCGCAGACGCGCCAGGGGCACCGCGCAGCGCCTTGAGCACGCCGAATCCGTCCACGCCCGGCAGCATCACGTCGAGCAGGACGAGGTCGTACTCGCCGCCGGTGGCCAGGCGGCGGCCTTCGATGCCGTCAGCGGCCACCTCGACGACGTGGCCGTTCTCGCCCAGTCCTTTCACCAGGTAGTCGGACAGGCGCCTGTCGTCCTCGACGATCAGTAGTTTCATGGGAAGAGATGCTGACAGAAATTGACCGCCGACTGGATTACGAATTCGTAATCCGGCTGCAAGCCAGGGCGCGGTCGCGGCGCCGAAAGTCTCGGTCATGTTGTCGCGTCTTGCATCGCTTACCGCCGAAGCACGACAGCAGGTCCCCCTTCAATCCCCATTCCAGGAGTCCCACATGAACCGCACTTTCACCGCCATCTCCCTCCAGGCCGCCCTCGCGACGGCCATCCTGACCGTCGCTCCGCTGGCCGGAGCCGCCACTGTGCCTTTCAACGACGAGGCGCACGCGCCGCTGCAGGCCCCCTTCGTGTCGCAGGTCAGCCGCGACCAGGTTCGTGCCGGGGCGGTCATCGCCGCCCGCCAGGTCTACAGCCACACCGACCAGCAGAACGAGCCGCTGGTCGCAGCCGCCGATTCGACGCTGACGCGCGCCCAGGTGCGTGCCGAGGCCGTCGAGGCGAATCGGCTCGGCTCGCACTTCAGCGGCGACTACAAGATCGCCCCGAGCGCGTCGCGGCAAGGCATGCGCGTCGCGTCGGCCACGCTGGCCGCCACCCACTGAGATTCCGCTCCAGCAGAAAGGGAAAGGGGCTGCCGCGGCAGCCCCTTTTCATGTCGGCGCGACCGACCGTGGTCGCACTCTCAGGACCGTGGGGTCGTCGGTTGCAGCGACATCGACGTCCAGCTTGCTGTTGAAGCGGTACAAGGCCCGGATCGCGTCGGCCGCCTTGACACGCACCGCTTCGGCTGTCTCGCCGCAGACGTGCAGCCCCGGCATATCGTCGCTGACGGCCGAAAGGTACCCGTCCTGTCTGCGCAGGTCGAGCTTCACCTGGAAGGACTCACGCGGGCGGTCTTCAGAGAAGGTCATGCCGCAAGTTTGCTGTGCCGCCAGCCGGCTGGGGTGGCAAAGCCGGCCCAAACGTCGGGTAGTTCGCAAAGTTCCTGGCGCCGGAGTGGCTACGGCGACTCGGCCCATGTCCGGCGCACGCTGGCACGACAACTTCGTCACACCTCGCGAGGAAGACCTGGGGTGCCGTGACGAAGCCCGTGCGGATCGCCGCCGTCAAGCGCGTCGACGCCGCGGCGCGCATACTCGCTCGCATGGCGATCCCGCACGCGCAGCCGGGCCAGGCCGTCGACGTGCGGCCCCTGGGGGCCACGCTGGCCGACGCCACCACGCACGCGCTGTTCAAGTCGCGCGACCTCGAGGTGATCCGCCTCGTGCTGCGTGCCGGGCAGTCGCTCCCGCCTCACAAGGTGCCCGGCGAGATCACGGTCCACTGCCTCGAAGGCGAAATCGAGGTCGGCGTCGACGGTCGGCGCGTCGCGCTGCAGGCCGGCCAGCTGACCTACCTGCCCGGCGGCGCCGTGCACGATGTGCGGGCGACCGCGGACGCCTCCGCGCTCGTGACGATCGCGTTGACGGGCGCCAGCTGACACCGCGGTTGTAGGAGCAGACCCACACCGGCAGCCGGCGTTGGCCTATTCGGTTCGCCAGCCTCGCGCACCATCATCGCAAGCTGTGCGGCAGCGCGGGGCAAGACAAGCCATGGAGACAGATTCCGAGCCTTCGGCGCTGCCGATCACGGCCGTCGGTGTTCGCAGCACGGCCCTCGTGGTGCTGGCGGTGCTCGCCAGCCTGTTCGCGCTGTACGCCGCCAGCGCCGTGGTCGTGCCGGTGTTGCTCGGGCTCATGTGCAGCTACGCCCTGACCCCGCTGGTCGACCGCCTGGTGCGCTGGCACCTGCCGCGTGCGCTGGCCGCGGCGCTGCTGCTGTCGCTCGTCGTCGGCGGCACCGGCAGCATCGCCTACACGCTGAGCGACGATGCGGCGGCACTGGTCGAAGCCCTGCCGCAGGCCGCGCAGAAGTTGCGCCGCAGCCTCGAGGGCCAGCGCCGGCAGGGCCCGAACAGTGCCATCGAGACGGTGCAGCGGGCCGCGACCGAACTCGAGCGGGTGACCGCAGGCGACGGCGCGCCCGGCACGTCGCCGCGCGGCGTGACCAAGGTGCAGATCGAGCAGGCCCGCTTCAACGTCAAGGACTTCCTCTGGTCCGGGGCGCGCGGCGCGGCGGCCGCGGTCGCACAGGCCATGGTGGTGCTGTTCATCGCGTTCTTTCTGCTGGCCTCGGGCGACGCCTTCCGTCGCAAGATGGTCAAGCTCGCCGGGCCGGGCTTCGGCCAGAAGCGGCTCACCCTGCAGGCGCTCGACGAAATCGACGTGCAGATCCAGCGCTACCTGCTGGTGCAGGTGTTCACCAGCGCACTGGTGGGCATCGCCACCTGGCTGGCCTTCCTGTGGATCGGTGTCACGAGCGCTGCGGCTTGGGGCGTGCTGGCCTTCGTGCTGAACTTCGTTCCCTATGTGGGCAGCGTCGTCGTCACCGTCGCCTCGGCCCTCCTGGGCTTCCTGCAGTTCGACAGCTTCCAGATGGCGCTGCTGGTCGGTGGCGCGGCCCTGCTGATCAACAGCGTCGAGGGCTACCTCCTGACACCGTGGCTGACCGGCAAGGCCAGCCAGATGAGCCCGGTGGCGGTGTTCGTCGGCGTGCTCGCCTGGGGTTGGTTGTGGGGCATCTGGGGCTTGCTGCTGGGCATGCCGATCCTGCTGGCGGTCAAGGCCGTCTGCGACCGCGTCGATGACTTCAAGGCGGTGGGCGAACTGCTCGGCGAATGATCCGAGGCCTGTCCCGTTCAGAACCCGCACCAGGCCGCGAAGCGCTCCCACAAGCCGTGTCCGAGCGCCCAGACGGAGCCCGCGGCCAGCAGCAGGCCCGCAGCCCGCATCGGCCATGCGGCATTGACCAGCAGCGCGGCCGACGCGCCCGACCCGCCACCGGCTCGCCGCAGCAGCGTCGGGCCGAGCCAAAGCGCAGGCGAAGAAGCCATCGCGAACAACGCCATCGCCGCCGCCCCTTGCCCGGGCGTCGAGGCCAGCGCCGCGACCAGCAGCGCCGACTGCGACAACGCGCAGGGCCAGGCGATCCACAACGCGCCGGTACCGGCGCTGCGCAGCGGCCCCACGACGCGCTGCCATCCTCCTGGCAGGGCCTGCGACGGCGCCGCGGCACGGCGCTGCAGCCAGGCCGGCCACTGGCCGCGCCACAGCATCCACAGGCCGACGGCCAGCGCCGCCAGGTGCAGCAGGGTCCACAGCGGGCGCAGCACGGGCGAGTACGACAGGCCTTCGCGCAGCAGGCCCACGCTCGCGGCGGCCAGCGCACCGGCCGCCGCGTAGCCCGCGACACGTGCGACCTGGAACAGCGGCTGCGCGGCCGGCCCGCGGCCCGCGGCCGCCGCACAAGGCGCGGCGCACATCGCAGCGCAATGTGGCAGTCCCGCCAAGCCCATGAGGCCGGCGGCAGCGACGAGCGACCAGCCTTCCATCGGCGGCCTTGTCAGAGAACCCTGGAAAAGCGGACAGGCTGCGCGCCGTCGTCGCCGCGGCTGGGCGGCTGGCGCAGGTAGCGGTCGAACACCATCGCCACCGCGCGCACCACGTACCAGCCGGCCTCGGTGACGTCCACGCCGTCGGCGTCGACGCGCACCAGGCCGTCCTCGGCCATCGCGCCCAGGCGCTGCAGTTCGGCACCGAAGTGCGCCGGCACGTCGACGCCGAACTCGGCGCGGATCGCGGCAAAGTCCAGGCGGCCGCGGCACATCAGGCCCATCACGATCGCGCGCCGCAGCAGGTCGTCGGCGTCGAGCGCCAGGCCGCGCACGGTGGCGAAGCGGCCGTCGCGGATGGCGGCGTAGTAGGCGTCGAGCGTCTTCGCGTTCTGCGCATGCGTGGCGCCGACGCGCCCGATCGCCGACACGCCCAGGCCCAGCAGGTCGCACTCCGGTTGTGTGGTGTAGCCCTGGAAGTTGCGGTGCAGCTTGCCCTCGCGCTTGGCCACGGCCAGCGGGTCGTGCCGCTTCGCGAAGTGGTCCATGCCGATGTAGTCGTAGCCGCCGGCACCGAAGGCCTCGATCGCGTGGCCCAGCATCGCCAGGCGGCCCGCGCCGTCGGGCAGCTCGGCCACGTCGATGCGGCGCTGCGGCTTGAAGCGCTCGGGCAGGTGTGCGTAGCCATAGAGGGCAATGCGGTCGGGCGCGAGCGCTACCACGCGTTCGATGGTGCGCGCAAAGCGCTCGGGCGTCTGGCGCGGCAGGCCGTAGATCAGGTCGACATTGATCGAGTCGAATTTGCCGATTGCGCGCGCCGCGGCCATCAATGCCTGCACCTGCTCGGCCGGCTGCACGCGGTGCACCGCCTGCTGCACCTCGGGGTCGAAGTCCTGCACGCCGAAGCTCAGGCGGTTGAACCCGAGCGCGGCCAAGTGCGCCAGACGCTCCGGCGTCGCAGTGCGCGGGTCGACCTCGATCGAGCATTCGGCGTCGGGCACCAGTTCGAAGGCGCGTGCCATCGCGGCCCACACCCGCGACAGCTCGGCGTCGCTCAGAAAGGTGGGCGTGCCGCCACCAAAGTGCAGCTGCGTCACACGCTGGCGCGTGCCCAAGGCCTGCGCGTGCATCTCGATCTCGCGCCCGAGCATGTCCAGGTATTCGGTGGCGCGATCGTGGTGCTTGGTGATGACCTTGTTGCAGGCGCAGTAGTAGCAGACCGATTCGCAGAACGGGATGTGCAGGTACAGCGCCAGCGGCGGCGCGGCGCGGTGGCGCGCCAGCTCGGCGCGCGCGGCCAGCGTTTGGCGGTACTGCAGCTCGCCGAAGCGCTCATGGAAGCGGTCGGCCGTGGGGTACGAGGTGTAGCGCGGGCCGCTGGTGTCCAGGCGCCGCAGCAACTCGGGCGTGAAGACGGTGTGGGGTGTCGCTTTCATGTTCGTTGCTGGGCCGCCCCGAAACGAACAGCGCCCCTTGGGAGCAGGAGCGAAGCGACCGGGGGGCTCATGTTCACACTTTGCGCGAACGAGGGCGCCAGGGTCTTGACGCCGATCATTCGTCGGCGCGCCGCTGCAGCAACCAGCTGGCGGCGCAGGCGGCGGCGCAAACGGCCCAGAAACCGAAGAACGACAGCGTGTAAACCGCTTGTCGCGACAGCTCGATCGGCGCACCGGCAAGGGTGTGCACGTCGGCCGGGTCGACATGCGCGAACACCAGCAACTCCAGCACGCCGGCGGCCACGAAGGCCGGCCACAGGATCTGCAGCCAGGCGCGCGTCAGGGCCTCCTTCACGGTGCGGGCCTCAGCGTTGCGGCGTCGCCGCGTGGTTGCGCGCTTGCACCGCCGGCGCGGCCTCGCCGCTGCGCGCGGTGGGCAGCACCGGGTCGGGGTTCATGATGGCCAGGGCCAGGGTCACGAAACCGGCCACCACCACCACGGCGGGGCCGCCGATCACGAGCCACACCATGCCGTGGCGCCACCAGGGTTGACTGGTCGCTTGTGCCGTCTGCGCGGGTGGGGTCATGGCAGTCTCCTTGCGGTTCATTTCTCAACGGGGAACGACGAAAGTGGAACGCTCGCTGCGCTGCCAGGTGGGGGCTTGCGGGTCACCGGCCGGCGGCAGCTGCGCGATCTCGAAGTCGACGCGGTGCGCACCGGGGCCGGCCGCCGTGGCGGCCTGCGGTGGCAGTTGCACCGCCACCGGCACCCAGCGCGCCGCGGCGGGGCCGACCTCGACGACTTCGCTGCGCACCAGGGTCAGCCCGGGCAGGCCGCCCACGGCGATGCGGTAGCGCTGCGGCTGCTCGCTGGCGTTCATGATCTGAAGGCGGTACACGTTCTCGATGCGGCCCTCGTCGACGATGCGCGCCAGCGAGGCGCGGTCGCGCAGCACGTCCACCTTGAAGGGCGTGCGCAGCACCAGGCTGGCCAGCAGCGCACCCGACACCAGCAGCAGGATCGCGCTGTAGATCAGCACGCGCGGCCGCAGCACGCGCCTCCACTCCTGGCCGCGCGTCAGGTGCTGGGCCAGCCCGTTCTGCGTGTCGAAGCGGATCAGGCCCGGCGCATACTGCATCTTGTCCATCACGCCGTTGCACACGTCGATGCAGGCGGCGCAGTTGATGCACTCGTACTGCAGGCCCTTGCGGATGTCGATGCCGGTGGGGCAGACCTGCACGCACAGCCCGCAGTCGATGCAGTGGCCGAGGTTGGCCGCCTTGAGATCGGTCTTGCGCCCGCGCGTGCCTCGGGGTTCGCCGCGCTCGGCGTCGTAGGTGACGATCAGCGTGTCCTTGTCGAACATCGCGCTCTGGAAGCGCGCGTACGGGCACATGTACTTGCACACCTGCTCGCGCAGGAAGCCCGCGTTGCCGTAGGTGGCGAAACCGTAGAACAGGACCCAGAACCACTCCCAGGGCCCGAAGTCCAGCGTGGAGGCCTCGGCCCAGAGTTCGCGGATCGGCGTGAAGTAGCCGACGAAGGTAAAGCCGGTCCACAGCGACAGCGTGATCCAGGCCGCCTGCTTGCCGCCCTTGCGCAGCAGCTTCTCGGCGCCCCAGGGGCCGGCGTCGAGCTTCATGCGCTTCATGCGGTCACCCTCGAACCTGCGCTCGAGCCACAGGAAGACCTCGGTGTAGACGGTCTGCGGGCAGGCGAAGCCGCACCACAGGCGCCCGGCCACCGCGGTGAACAGGAACAGCGCGTAGGCGCTGATGATCAACAGCGCCGTCAGATAGATGAAGTCCTGCGGGTAGAGGACGAAGCCGAAGATGTAGAAGCGTCGCGACGCCAGGTCGAACAGCATGGCCTGGCGCTCGTTCCACTGCAGCCACGGCACGCCGTAGAAGAAGAGCTGGGTCGCCCACACCAGCGCCCAGCGCCAGCCCGCGAACCAGCCGCTGACCGCACGCGGATAGATCTTCTCCTGCTTCTGGTAGAGCCAGATGACCTGTTCGCGCGCCTCGTCCACGGCGGCCGCGGGGGCGGGACCGGTCATGGGTTGGCGGCCACCTTCGTGCTGCCGTTCGAGAAGCGCCACACGTAGGCGGCGAGCACCTTCACCTGTTCAGGCGTCAGGCGGTTGGCGTGCGCGGGCATCTGATTGGTCTTGCCGCCGTTGACGATGGATGCGATCGCCTCCTCGCCCCAGCCGTGCAGCCACACCTTGTCGGTGAGATTGGGCGCGCCGAGCGCCGGGTTGCCCTTGCCGTCCATGCCGTGGCAAGCGGCGCAGGCGCTGAACTTGCTGCGTCCGAGCTGCGCGGCCACGCTGTCGTGCGGGCTGCCGGCGAGGCTCAACACATAGTGCGCGACGTTGCGCACGTTCTCGCCGCCACCCACCGCCTCGGCCATCGGCGGCATCGCGCCGACGCGGCCTTCGGCAATGCTCTTCTGGATCTCGGCCATGCTGCCGCCCCACAGCCAGTCGCCGTCGGTCAGGTTCGGGAAGCCCTTGCTACCGCGCGCGTCCGAGCCGTGGCAGGCGGCGCAGTTGTTGACGAACAGGCGCTCCCCGATGCCCATGGCCTGGCTGTCGGCGGCGAGTTGCTTCTCGTCCATCGCCGTGAAGCGCGCATACAGCGTCGTCAGCGCCGCGCGCGCCTTGGCCTCCTCGGCTTCGTACTGGCCGGTGCTGCTCCACTTGAGCGAGCCGCCGAAGGAGCCGAGCCCGGGGTAGAGGAACAGGTAGGCCACCGAGAACAGCACGGTGATCACGAACAGGCCCATCCACCAGCGCGGCAGCGGGTTGTTCAGTTCGCGCAGGTCCTCGTCCCAGACGTGGCCGGTGGTGTTGTCGTCCACCGTGCCCACCACACGCCGGCGCGCGGCGATGATCAGCAGCGCCACACAGGCGATCAGGCCGAGGACGGTGGCTGCGGCGACGAAGACGGACCAGCCGCCGGAGAAGAAGTCGCTCATTCGGTTTCTCCCTCGCCATCACCCTGGAAGGGCAGCTGCGCCGCGTCGTCGTAGGCGCCGCGGCGGCGCGCGTCCCAGACCCAGCGCACCAGCGCGAGGAAGAGCACGAAGCCGGTGAGCGTCACGAGGCTGCGGATGTCGTTGATGTCCATGGCAAACCTTTCCTTGTTCTTACTTGCTCGCGCCGGCCGGCGAGGTGCCGAGCACCTGCAGGTAGGCCACCAGCGCGTCGAGTTCGGTCTTGCCCTTGACGGCCTCGCTGGCAGCGGCGACGTCGGCGTCGCTGTAGGGCACGCCCAGGCGGCGCAGTGCCTTGAGCTTGGTCGGCATCTCGGCCGCATCGACGCCGGCGCGCGCCAGCCAGGGGTAGGCCGGCATGTTCGACTCGGGCACCAGGTCGCGCGGGCTGATCAGGTGCACGCGGTGCCACTCGTCGGTGTAGCGGCCGCCGACGCGGTGCAGGTCCGGCCCGGTGCGCTTGCTGCCCCACTGGAAGGGGTGGTCGTAGACGAACTCGCCGGCCGTCGAGTACGGCCCGTAGCGCAGCGTCTCGGCGCGGAAAGGCCGCACCATCTGCGAGTGGCAGTTGTAGCAACCCTCGCGGATGTAGACGTCGCGCCCCGCGAGCTGCAGCGGGCTGTAGGGCTTGAGCGTCGCGGTGGGCTGGGTGGTCGAGCGCTGGAAGTACAGCGGCACGATCTCGACGATGCCCCCGATCGCCACCGCGATCAGGATCAGCACGATCATCAGGAAGTTGCTGGTCTCGATCTTCTCGTGACCGGTGGGCTTGTGTTGTGCGTTGGCCATGTCGTGGCTCCTCCGTTCAGGCGTGCGCTGCGGCCACGGACGGGATCGGCATCGCCCGCACCTGGCCCGAGCGCACCGTCATCACCACGTTCCAGGCCATCAGCAGCATGCCGCCCAGGTAGAGCAGGCCGCCCAGCAGGCGGATCACGTAGAAGGGGAATGTCGCCTTGACGCTCTCGACGAAGCTGTAGACCAGCGTGCCGTCGGGGTTGACCGCGCGCCACATCAGGCCCTGCATCACGCCGGCGATCCACATCGCGGCGATGTAGAGCACGATGCCGATGGTGGCGATCCAGAAGTGCAGCTCGATCGCGCGCTTGCTGAACATCTCGGTCTTGCCATACAGGCGCGGGATCAGGTGGTACAGGCAGCCCATCGTGATCAGGCCGACCCAACCGAGCGCGCCGCTGTGCACGTGGCCGACGGTCCAGTCGGTGTAGTGCGACAGCGCGTTGACCGTCTTGATCGACATCATCGGCCCCTCGAAGGTCGACATGCCGTAGAAGGACAGCGAGACGATCAGGAACTTGAGGATCGGGTCGTCGCGCAGTTTGTGCCACGCGCCGCTCAGGGTCATGATGCCGTTGATCATGCCGCCCCACGAGGGCGCGAGCAGCACGAGCGAGAAGATCATGCCGATCGACTGCGCCCAGTCGGGCAGCGCGGTGTAGTGCAGGTGGTGCGGGCCCGCCCACATGTAGGTGAAGATCAGGGCCCAGAAGTGCACGATCGACAGCCGGTACGAGTACACCGGGCGCTCGGCCTGCTTGGGAATGTAGTAGTACATCATCCCGAGGAAGCCCGCGGTCAGGAAGAAGCCGACCGCGTTGTGGCCGTACCACCACTGCACCATCGCGTCCTGCACGCCCGCATAGGCGCTGTAGCTCTTCCAGATGCTGACCGGCATGGCGGCGCTGTTGACGATGTGCAGCAGCGCCACCGCGATGATGTAGGCGCCGAAGAACCAGTTGGCGACGTAGATGTGGCGCACCTTGCGCGTGCCGAGCGTGCCGAAGAAAACGACCGCGTAAGCGACCCAGACGACCGTGATCAACAGGTCGATCGGCCACTCGAGTTCGGCGTACTCCTTGCCGCTGGTGGCGCCCAGCGGCAGCGAGATGGCGGCCAGCACGATGACGGCCTGCCAACCCCAGAAGGTGAACAGCGCCAGTCGGGGCGCGAACAGCCGCGTCTGGCAGGTGCGCTGCGCCACATGGTAGGAGGTCGCGAACAGCGCACAGCCGCCGAAGGCGAAGATCACCGCATTGGTGTGCAGCGGACGCAGGCGCCCGTAGCTCAGCCACGGGATGCCGAAATTCAGTTCGGGCCAGGTGAGCTGCGCGGCGATCACCACGCCCACGAGCATGCCCACCACGCCCCACAGGACCGCGGCGAGCGCGAACCAGCGAACGGTGGTGTCCTCGTAGGCGGGGCCGCTTGCAGTGGGGGCTGCAGCCATTCTCTTCTCCTTATTGAACTGGTTCGGATTTTTCCGGGGCGGGCGCCACGCTGCCTTGCGGCTCGTCAAGCAGGATGCGTTGGCCTTCGTGTTCGAGGTCGTCGAATTGGTCTCGATACAACGCCCAGGCGAACACGCCGACGATGCCAAGCACCAGTACCGAGGACAGTGGGATCAGCAGGTACAGGATGTCCACGGCCTACAACGCCTCGTGGCTCACACGCGCCAGGCGCATCGAGTTCCCGATCACGACCAGTGAGCTCAGCGCCATGCCCAGGCCCGCGGCCCAGGGCGGCAGCCAGCCCACCAGCGCCAGCGGCACGCAGGCCGCGTTGTAGAACGCGGCCCAGGCCAGGTTCTGCCGCATCACACGGCGCGTGCGGCGCGCCAGGCGCAGCGCATGCACCACGTCGCCCAGGCGCCCCGACAGCAGCACCGCGTCGGCGGCCTGGCGCGCGATCTGCGCCCCTTGCGCGAGCGCGAACGACACGTCGGCCTGGGCCAGCACCGGCGCGTCGTTGACGCCGTCGCCCACCATCGCGACCGCACGGCCGCCGGCCTGCGCCGCGCGCAGTGCCTCGAGCTTGCGCTCGGGCGTGGCCGCCGCGATCGGGTTGCGCAGGCCCAGGCGCTCGGCCAGTCGCGCGGCGCGGCGCGCCCCGGCGCCCCCAAGCACCGGGACCCGGAGGGCCCCCTGCTGCAGC
>JALHQP010000095.1 GCA_022841885.1 Aquincola sp.
CACGGCCGCCGCCGGCGTGGCGCTGCCCGACGTGCTCGAGCGCGAGGCCGACGCGGCGCTCGGCAACGGCGGCCTCGGCCGCCTGGCGGCCTGCTTCCTCGATTCGTTCGCGACGCTCGGCCTGCCCTCGTTCGGCTACGGCGTGCGCTACCAGTACGGCATGTTCGCGCAGCAGATCGCCAACGGCCGCCAGCTCGAGGCGCCGGACGACTGGCTGCGGCGCGGCAACCCCTGGGAAGTGCTGCGCCCCGAACTGCATTGGTACGTCGGCTTCGGCGGCCGTGTGCAGGCCGACGGCACCGGGCGGATCTGGCTGCCGGCCGAGCGCGTGATCGCCACCGCCTACGACTTCATCGTGCCCGGCCACGGCACCGAGCGCGTGGCCACGCTGCGCCAGTGGCATGCGTCGAGCGAGCACCCGATCGACTTCGCGGCCTTCTGCCGCGGCGAGCACCTGGCCTCCGGCCGTGAGCGCCTCGCGGCCGACATGCTGAACTGGGTGCTCTATCCGGACGACAGCACGCCGGCCGGGCGCGAGATGCGACTGAAGCAGGAGTTCCTGCTCGTCTCGGCCTCGCTGCAGGACATGCTGGCGCGCCACCTGGGCGAGGGCCGCGCGCTGCACGACTTCGGGCGCCAGAACAGCGTGCACCTGAACGACACGCACCCGGCCCTGGTACCGGCCGAGCTGATGCGCCTGCTGATCGACGAGCATGGCCTCGAGTGGGACGAGGCCTGGCACATCGTGCAGCAGGCGGTCAGCTACACCAACCACACGTTGATGCCCGAGGCGCTCGAGACCTGGGCCGTGCCGCTGTTCGAGGCGCTGCTGCCGCGGCACATGGAGATCGTCTACGAGATCAACCGCCGCTGGCTCGATCAGATCCGCCACCGCTTCCCCGGCGACGAGGAGCTGGTGCGCCGCCTGTCGCTGATCGACGAGGGCGCCGACCATGGCCAGCGCCGCGTGCGCATGGCCAGCCTGTCGGTGCTGGCCTCGCACAAGGTCAACGGCGTGTCGGCGCTGCACTCGAAGCTGTGCGTCGAGACGATCTTCGCGGATTTCGCGAAGCTCTATCCCGAACGCTTCACCAACATCACCAACGGCGTGACGCCGCGGCGCTGGCTGATGCAGGCCAACCCGGCGCTCGCGGCGCTGATCGATACGCAGATCGGACCCGACTGGCGCAGCGACACCGAGGCGCTGGCCGCGCTGGCGCGCCATGCGCACAAGAAGACGCTGCAGTCCGCCTTCATGAAGACCAAGCGCGCGAACAAGGAGCGCCTGGCGGCCCTGGTGCGGCGCGAACTCGGCGTGGTCATCGACCCGGCCAGCCTGTTCGACGTGCACATCAAGCGCATCCACGAGTACAAGCGCCAGCTGTTGAACCTGCTGCAGGTGATCGCGCGCTACCAGGCCATCGTGGCCCACCCGCACGCGGCCTGCGTGCCGCGCACGGTGATCTTTGCCGGCAAGGCGGCCAGCGCCTACGTCACGGCCAAGACCATCGTGCACCTGATCCACGACGTGGCGCGCGTCGTCAACAGCGACCCGCGCGTCGGTGGCAAGCTGCGCATCGTCTTCCTGCCCAACTACAGCGTGTCGCTGGCCGAGGTGATCCTGCCGGCCGCGGACCTGTCCGAGCAGATCTCCACCGCCGGCACCGAGGCCTCGGGCACCGGCAACATGAAGTTCGCGCTCAACGGCGCGCTGACCATCGGCACCTGGGACGGTGCCAACATCGAGATGGGCGAGGCTGTCGGCGAAGAACACTTCCCCTTCGTCTTCGGCCTGCGCGCCGACGCGGTGGCGCGCATCAAGTCGCTCGGCTACGACGCGCGCCTGTACGTCGAGGAGAACCGTGCGTTGAAGCGCGTGCTCGACGCGGTGTCGCACGGCGACTTCTCGCCCGGCGAGCCCGAGCGCTACCGCGGCCTGGTCGAGGCGCTGCTGAACCGCGACACCTACCTGCTGATGGCCGACTTCACCGACTACGTGGCCACGCAGGCGCGCGTCGATGCGCTGTGGCGCGACCCGGCGGCGTGGGCGCAATGCGCGATCCGCAACGTCGCCGCGATGGGCCCGTTCTCGAGCGACCGCACGATCCGGGAGTACGTGCAGAAGGTCTGGACGGCGCCACGAAGATGACCCACCCCCCGTTGCGGCTTCGCTGCCCGTGCTGAGCGACGCCGACGTCCGCGCCCTCGCCGAGGCACGCCATGGCGATCCGTTCGCCGTGCTCGGCCTGCATGCAGACGCCGCCGGCACGCTGTGGGCACGCGCGATGCTGCCCGGTGCCGCTGCCGTTGCGCTGCGCGACGCGGCCTTGGGCCGGACGGTGGCGACGCTGTCGCCGCGCGGCGACAGCGGCTTGTGGGAAGGCGCGGTCCCGCGCCGCCGCAAGCGCTTCGACTACCGGCTCGCGGTGGCTTGGACCGGAGGTGACGAGGTCGTGCTCGCCGACGCCTACGCCTACGGGCCGCAGGTGCCCGAGGCCGACCTGCACTACTTCGGCGAGGGTTCGCACCTGCGGCCCTACACCTTCCTCGGCGCGCACCCGCTCGTGGTCGGCGACGTTGCCGGCGTGCGCTTCGCGGTGTGGGCGCCCAACGCGAGCCGCGTCTCGGTGGTCGGCGACTTCAACGCCTGGGACGGGCGTCGCCATCCGATGCGCTCGCGCGGCGGCGGCGGCGTGTGGGAGATCTTCATCCCGCAGGTCGCGGTGGGCGAGCGCTACAAGTTCGAGATCCTCGCGCGCGACGGTGCGGTGCTGCCGCTCAAGGCCGACCCTTACGCGCGCGCTGCCGAACTGCGCCCGGCCACGGCCAGCATCGTCGCGCCGCCGCTGCACGCGGCGCGGGCGTTGCCGCCGGGCCGTGCCGGGGCCAATACGCGCCAGGCGCCGATGGCGATCTACGAACTGCATGCGCCGTCGTGGCGGCGCCACCCCGACGGCCGGCTCTTCTACAGCTGGGACGAACTGGCCGCCACGCTGCCGCCCTATGCGGCCGACCTCGGTTTCACGCACATCGAACTGCTGCCGGTCGCCGAGCACCCGTTCGACGGTTCCTGGGGTTACCAGACGCTCGGCCTGTACGCGCCGAGCGCCCGCTTCGGCCCGCCGGAAGGCTTCGCGCGCTTCGTCGACGCCTGCCACGACGCTGGCCTGGGCGTGCTGGTCGACTGGGTGCCCGCGCACTTTCCGTCCGACGCCTTCGGCCTGGCCCAGTTCGACGGCAGCGCGCTGTACGAGTACGCCGACCCGCGCGAAGGCTTCCACCACGACTGGAACACGCTGATCTACAACTTCGGCCGCCACGAGGTGCGCAACTTCCTGGTCGGCAATGCGCTGTACTGGATCGAGCAGTTCGGCGTCGACGGCCTGCGCGTCGACGCTGTGGCGTCGATGCTCTACCGCGACTACTCGCGCAAGGAAGGGCAGTGGTTGCCCAACGTGCACGGCGGGCGCGAGAACCTGGAGGCGATCGCCTTCCTGAAGCGTGTCAACGAGGTGATCGGCGCCGAGTGCCCGGGCGCGATCACCATCGCCGAGGAGAGCACCGCCTTTCCCGGCGTCAGCGCACCCACCTTCGCCGGCGGCCTGGGCTTCCACTTCAAGTGGAACATGGGCTGGATGCACGACACGCTCGAGTACATGCAGGAGGACCCGGTGCACCGGCGCTGGCACCACGACAAGCTGCGCTTCGGCCTGGTCTACGCCTTCAGCGAGAACTTCGTGCTGCCGCTGTCGCACGACGAGGTGGTGCACGGCAAGGGCTCGATCCTCGGCCGCATGCCGGGCGACGAATGGCAGCGCTTCGCCAACCTGCGCGCCTACTACGGCTTCATGTGGGGCCACCCCGGCAAGAAGCTGCTCTTCATGGGCCAGGAGTTCGCGCAGGGCAACGAGTGGAACCACGACGCCGAGCTGCCCTGGTGGCTGCTGCAGCACGAGTTCCACGCCGGCGTGCAGCGCCTGGTGCGCGACCTGAACCGCCTGCAGCGCGCGCAGCCGGCGCTGTACCGCCTCGATGGCGAAGGCGCGGGCTTCGAGTGGATCGACTCCGACGACGCCGAGCATTCGGTCTACGCCTGGCTGCGGCGCGACGGGCAGGGCGGCCAGGTGCTCGTGGCCTGCAACATGACGCCGGTGCCGCGCGAGCGCTTCCGCCTCGGGGTGCCGGACGGCCCCGGCGCGTGGCGCGAGGCGCTGAACACCGACTCGGTGTTCTACGGCGGCAGCAACCTCGGCAACGGCGCCGCGGTGCTGACGGTGCAGGCCCAGGCGTGCCATGGCCGCGCACGCTCGATCGAGCTGACCTTGCCGCCGCTGGCCACCCTGTTCCTGGTGCCCGCCGGATGAAACTGCCCGAGCGACTGCACGAAGGCCGCGCCGAACCCTTCGGCGCGCTGGCGCGCGACGGCGGCGTGAACTTCGCGCTGTTCTCGGACCATGCCGAGAAGATCGAGCTGTGCGTGTTCGACGCCGGCGGTGCGCGCGAGCTGAAGCGCTATGCGCTGCACGCTGGCGCGGACGGCGTGTTCCACGGCTTCCTCGACAGCGTCGGACCCGGCCTGGTGTACGGCCTGCGCGCGCATGGGCCCTACGCGCCCGAGCGCGGCCACCGCTTCAACCCGCACAAGCTGCTGCTCGACCCCTGGGCGCGCGAGATCGTCGGCCGCTTCGGCTGGCAGGCCGAGCACCATGGCTACGAGCTCGGCCACCCCGACGGCACGCGCTCGCTCGATGCGCGCGACAACGCGCTGACCGCACTCAAGGCGCGCGTCGCGCCACCGCCCGCCGCCGCGCCGGGCTGGCACAACGCGCCGCGCATCCCCTTGCGCGAGCAGGTGCTCTACGAACTGCACGTCAAGGGCTTTGGCAAGACGCTGCCGGGCCTGCCGGCCGCGCTGGCCGGCACCTACGCCGGCCTCGCGCACCCGGCGGCGATCGCGCACTTCAAGGCCCTGGGCGTCACCACGCTCGAGCTGCTGCCGGTGCACTACCACCTCGACGAGCCGGGCCTGGTGGACCAGGGCCTCGTCAACTACTGGGGCTACAACACGCTCGGCTTCTTCTGCCCCGACCCGCGCTACGCGGCCGGCGACCGCAACGACCCGACGGCGGTGGCCGAGGAGTTCCGCGCGATGGTCGCGGCGCTGCACGCGGCCGGGCTCGAGGTGGTGCTCGACGTGGTCTACAACCACACGCCCGAGGGCGGCGAGCAGGGCCCCACGATCTCGATGCGCGGGCTGGACAACGCCGTCTGGTACCGCCTCGCACACGACGACCGAAGCCGCAGCGAAAACTGGACCGGCTGCGGCAACACGCTCAACGTCGCGCACCCGCGCGTCGCGCAGTTCGTGCTCGACTCGCTGCGCTACTGGGTGCAGGAGATGGGCGTCGACGGCTTTCGCTTCGACCTGGCACCGGTGCTCGGCCGCACGCACCAGCACTTCCATGCCAACGCGCCGTTCTTCACCGCGCTGGCACAGGACCCGGTGCTGGCGCGCGCGCAGCTGATCGCCGAGCCCTGGGACACCGGGCCCGAGGGGTACCAGCTCGGCCGCTTCCCGGGCCGCTGGCTCGAGTGGAACGACAAGTTCCGCGACACGGTGCGGCGCTACTGGCTGCACCAGGGCGTGAGCCGCGGCGAGTTCGCGCGCCGCTTCACGGCGTCGAACGACCTGTTCCACCATGGACGGCGCGCGCCGCTGGCCAGCGTCAACTTCATCGCCGCGCACGACGGCTTCACGCTCGCCGACTTCACCAGCTTCTCGCGCAAGCACAACCAGGCCAACGGCGAGGACAACCGCGACGGCCGCCACGACGAGCCGGCCGCGAACTTCGGCGTCGAGGGGCCGAGCCCCGACCCGATCATCGAGGCCACGCGCGGCCGCCTGCGCCTGGCGCTGCTGGCCACGCTGCTGCTGGCCCAGGGCACGCCGATGCTGCTGGCGGGCGACGAGTTCGGCAACAGCCAGCAGGGCAACAACAACGCCTACAACCAGGACAACCCGATCGGCTGGCTCGACTGGGCGCACGCCGACCCGGCGCTGATCGCCTTCGTGCAGCGCGTGCTCGCGCTGCGCCGCGCCGAACCCGCGCTGCACCACGAACGCTGGTTCCAGCATGTGCCGGCCCAGCCGGGCGAACGCAGCGTCGTGTGGCTCGCGCCCTCGGGCCACGACATGCAGGTGCACGACTGGCACGACGGCGGCCAGCATGCCTTCGCCTGCCGCATCGACGCCTCGCCGCGCCCGCACGAAGGCAACGGCGAGGGCTGCCGCCACCTGCTGATCGCCTTCAACCCGGAGCCGGCGCCGACCGCGTTCACGCTGCCGCCCGGCGACTGGCACGTGGCGCTCGACAGCTCCGGTGCGCTGCCGGCCCTCGTGCCGCACAAGCCGTTGGCGGTACCGGCCCACTCGCTGGTCGTGCTGCGTGGCAGCGACCCCTGAGCAACTCGACACCGATGGACGACACGCCGTTCAAGCACCGCGCCGCGGGCATCCTGCTGCACCCGACTTCGCTGCCGGGGCCGCACGGCATCGGCGACTTCGGCCCCGACGCCTACCGTTTCGTCGACTGGCTGGCCCGCGCGAAGCAGACGCTGTGGCAGTGGCTGCCGACCACGCCGGTGGGACCGGGGGACTCGCCGTACCAGAGCCCCTCGGCCTTCGCCGGCAGCCCGCTGATGGTGGCGCTGGAGCCGCTGGTGCAACGCGGCTGGCTAGACGCGATCGAGCTGCCGGCCACGCCGTTCGAGGCCGCTCGCGTGGACTTCGCGCGCGTGATTCCGTGGCGCGACGCGCAGATGCGCCGCGCGTCGGCCGGCTTCGACACGCGCGCCACGACGGCCGAACGTGCCGACTTCGCGACCTGGTGCGCGCGCGAGGCGGCCTGGCTCGACGACTACGCACTCTTCATGGCGCTCGAGCGCGCATCGGGCCATGCACCCTGGTGGGACTGGCCCGCGCCGCTGCGCCGGCGCGAGCCCAAGGCGCTGGCCGCCGCGCGTGCGGAGCATGCGGACGAGATCCGGTTCTGGCGTTTCGTGCAATGGTGCTGGGACGCGCAGGGCCGCGCCCTGAAGGCCTACGCGAACGCGCGTGGCATCGCGCTGGTGGGCGACATGCCGATCTACGTGGCCCACCACAGCGTCGACGCCTGGTCGCGGCCCGACCTCTACCAGCTCGACGCCGACGGCCACGCCGCGGTCGTCGCCGGCGCACCGCCCGACGACCTGGGGCCCGAGGGCCAGCGCTGGGGCAACCCGCTGTACCGCTGGGACCGCATGGCCGCCGAAGGCTACGCCTGGTGGGCCGCGCGCGTGCAGCGCGTGCTGGCGCAGGCCGACATCGTGCGCATCGATCACTTCCGCGGCTTCGCGGCCTATTGGGAGATCCCGGCGGCGGCGCCGACGGCGCGCGAGGGGCGCTGGATCGAAGGGCCGGGCCTGGGCCTGTTCGAGGCGCTGAAGCGGCGTCTGGGCGCGCTGCCGATCATTGCCGAGGACCTGGGCCTGATCACGCCCGATGTCGTGGAGCTGATCGAGGCCTGCGGCTTCCCGCGCATGAAGGTGCTGCTGTTCGCCTTCGGCGGCGACGGCACGCACGAGTACCTGCCGCACCACTACGTGCCCAACTGCGTCGTCTACACCGGCACGCACGACACCGACACCCTGCGCGGCTGGTGGGACCGCGCGAGCGATCGCGAGCGCCATCTCGCCGGCACCTACCTCGCTTGCGGCGCCGCCGACGTGCACTGGGCCGCGATCCGCGCCTGCATGAACTCGGTGGCACGGCTGGCGGTGTTCCCGCTGCAGGACGTGCTGGGCCTGGCCAGCGAGCACCGCATGAACCTGCCCGGCACCATGGGTGTGCACAACTGGAGCTGGCGCTTCGACTGGCCGATGCTCGGCGACGAGCCGGCGCGCGTGCTGGCGCTGCTGGCCGAGGCCAGCGGCCGCGCCCCGGTCGCGGCCACGCGCTCGGCCTCGTAGGCCACAAGAGGCCCCGTTCGCCCCGACGGGGTGCGCTTCGGCCCGCGCGCCTGTCGTTCCGTCGCATCGGCCCGGTGCGCGACGGGGCCGCGGGTAAGCTACGACGCCTTTCAAAGAACAACGCGCTCACCCACGGCGCGACACCAGTCCCGGAGATCCCGAGATGCCTTTGCTTCTGCGTTCCCTGTCCCTGGGCGGCGGCGCCCTGTTGGCTGTCCTGCTCGCCGCCTGCGGCAAGGGCCCCGCGCCCGACAGCGCCAAGGCGCCTGCCGCGGTCGCCTCGGCGCCTGTCGCGGCGGCGAATGCCGCATCGGCCCCGGTGCTGCTGCTGGCGCCCGAGGACCTGCGCAGCGTGAGCCTGGGCGGCGCCGCCGGTGGCCCCGTCATCACCGGTTCGATCCAGCCCGAGAAGCGCGCCGACCTGCGTGCCGAGGTGGCCGCGGTGGTGACCCAACTGCTCAAGGGCAATGGCGAGGCCGTCAAGAAGGGCGACCTGCTGATGCGCCTGGACGACACCGCGATCCGCGAGTCGCTGCAATCGGCCGACGCCGGCCTGCGCGCCGCACAGCAGGCCTTCGAGCAGGCGCAGCGTCAGGTCGAACGCCTGAAGACGCTGCAGGCCCAGGGCATGACCTCGGCCCAGGCGCTCGATGACGCCGAAGGCCGCCGCAACGCCGCGCAAAGCGAACTGGTGGCCGCGCGCTCGCGCGTGGTGGCCGCGCAGCAGCAGCTGCGCCGCACCGAGGTGCGCGCGCCGTTCGACGGCGTGGTCAGCGAGCGCAAGGCCTCGGTGGGCGACACGGCCCAGGTCGGCAAGGAACTGCTCAAGGTGATCGACCCGCGCTCGATGCGCTTCGAAGGCCTGGTGTCGGCCGACCGCATGGCCGAGATCAAGATCGGCCAGCGCGTGGCCTTTCGCGTCAACGGCGTCGACGGCGTCGAATTTGCCGGCAAGGTGCAGCGCGTCGACGCCTCGGCCAACAGCGTGACGCGCCAGGTCGAGGTGCTGGTCAGCTTCGACGATGCGTCCAAGGCGCCGCGCGTGGCCGGCCTGTATGCCGAAGGGCGCATCGAGGGCAGCGGCTTGGCGCTGCCGATGCTGGCCGAATCGTCGGTCGTACGGCGTGGCAACGACACCCGCGTCTGGCGCGTCGGCAAGGACGGCCGCGTGGCGCTGGTGCCGGTGCAGCTCGGCGAGCGCGACCCGCGCACCGGCGAGCTGCCGCTCAAGGGCGGCCTGGCCGAGGGCGACCTGATCCTGCGCAACCCCGGCAGCGGCCTGGTCGACGGCCAGAAGGCCGAGTTCGCGAAGGCCCCGGCCCCTGGTGCTGCGTCGGTGGCTTCGGGCACGCCGACCGCGGCCGCCAAACCCTGATCCGTCCGGAGGTTCCCATGTTCCTCTCCGACTTCAGCGTCAAGCGTCCGGTGGCGATGATCGTGATCATCATCGCCTTGATGGGCCTGGGCCTGCTCGCGCTGACCAAGCTGCGCGTCAACCAGATCCCCGACGTCGAACAGCCGATCCTGGTGGTCAACATCAGCTACCCGGGCGCCTCGCCCGAGACGGCCGAGCGCGAGGTGATCAACCGCATCGAGAAGACGATGCAGACCATCTCGGGCATTGACCGCGTGCAGGCCACGGCGCGCGAGGGCAACGCGCAGTTCCTGCTGTTCTTCAACTTCGACAAGAACATGATCGAGGCGGCCGACGAGGTGCGCAACGCGATCGGCACCGTGCGCCACAAGCTGCCCACCGAGATCCGCGAGCCGGTGCTCACGCGGGTGGACCCTGCGGCGCAGCCGATCATGCAGATCGCGCTGTCGTCGAAGGCGCTGACGCATGCCGACATCTCGCGCCTGGCCGAAGACGACCTGGCCGACCGCTTCCGCGGCATCGCGGGCGTGGCCACGGTGAACGTCAACGGCGCGCTGCGGCGCGAGCTGTCGGTGCTGCTGCATGCCGAGAAGCTGCGCGAGTTCGAGATCTCGGTCACCGAGGTCGTCAACGCACTGCGCGCGCAGAACACCACCGCGCCGGTGGGCAAGGTGCGCGGCACGTTGGAGGACCAGAGCATCCGCCTCGTGGGCCGCATCGAGAGCCCGGCCCAGTTCGAGCAGATGGTGGTGCGCCGGCGCGGCGAGCAGATCGTGCGCCTGGGCCAGGTGGCCACGGTGCGCGACGGCTTTGCCGAACTGACCGGCCACTCGGTGCGCAACGGCAACCCGAACGTCGGCCTGTCGGTCACGCGCTCGCGCGACGCCAGCACGGTCGGCGTGGCCAACGAAGTGCGCAAGATGGTGGGCGAGATCCAGAAGACGCTGCCGGCGGGCACCACGCTCGAGGTGACGCAGGACGGCGGCAAGGACGCGCAGAACAGCCTGAACAACGTGGTGCACGCGCTGGTGTTCGGCGCCGGGTTGACGGTGTTCGTGGTCTACCTGTTCCTGAATTCCTGGCGCTCGACGCTGATCACCGCGCTGTCGCTGCCGACCTCGGTGGTCGCGGCCTTCATCGCGGTGTGGCTGTGCGGCTTCTCGCTCAACTTCATGAGCCTGCTCGGCCTGTCGCTGGCGATCGGCGTGCTGATCGACGACGCGATCGTGGTGCGCGAGAACATCGTGCGCCACATGGAACGCGGCGCCGACCGGCGCACCGCGGCGCTCAAGGGCACGGCCGAGATCGGCCTCGCGGTGGCGGCGACCACCTTCGCGATCGTCGCGGTGTTCGTGCCGGTGGCCTTCATTCCCGGTGTCACCGGCGAGTGGTTCCGGCCCTTCGGCCTGACCGTGGTGGCCTCGGTGCTGGTGAGCCTGTTCATCAGCTTCACGCTCGACCCGATGCTGTCGGCCTACTGGGGCGACCCGCCCGGGCACCATGAGGCGCCCAAGAAAGGCATCAGCCTCGTGCTGCAGAAGTTCAACCACTGGTTCGATCACCAGGCCGACCGCTACGGCCATGTGATCGCCTGGGCGCTGCACCACCGGGTGTGGATGTTCCTGCTCGCCTTTGCCAGTTTCGCGCTCGCCATCTTCCTGGCCGCCACCAAGGTCGGCTCGAGTTTCCTGCCGACCTCGGACTACGGCGTGATCGCGATCGAGATCCGCACGCCGGCCTCGTCGAGCCTGCAGTACAACAAGCTGAAGGTGGAGGCCGCGGCGGCGCTGGCGCGCACGCTGCCGGAAACCAAGGCCACCAACAGCAACGTCAACGTCAACGGCGGACGCATCTATGTCGACATCGGCAAGGTCTACGAGCGCCAGCGCAAGCTGACCGAGGTGGCCAAGGACCTGCGCGCGCTGACGAACCGCCTGGTCGGTGCCGAGTACGTGGTGCTCGAGGACCTGAACATGGGCGCGCAAAAGCCGGTGCAGATCCGCTTCACCGGCACCGACTCGCGCAAGCTGCTCGAGATCACCAACGACTTCATGGCCAAGCTGCGCCAGGTACCCGGTGCGGTGGACGTGGGCCTGTCGGAGCAGGACCCGCAGGACGAACTGAAGATCGAGCTCGACCGCGGCCTGGCCAACTCGCTCGGCATCTCGGTGGCCGACGCGGCGCAGGCGCTGCGCGTGGCGTTCGCCGGCGTCGAGGTCGGCGACTGGGTCGACCCCAACGGCGAAACGCGCGACGTGGCCGTGCGCCTGGCGCCGGAGGACCGGGTGGACGCGAGCAACATCGAGCGCCTGCCGATCGCCATTTCGGGCACCAACCGCATCGTGCCGCTGGACCAGATCGCCACCGTGACCATCGGCAAGGCGCCGAGCCAGATCCAGCACAGCGACGGCAAGCGCCAGATCTCGGTGTCGGCCAACGCGCAGGGCCGCTCGCCGGGCGAGGTGACGGCCGACGCGCTGAAGATCGCGCGCGCGATCCCGTTCCCCACCGGCTACGGCCTCGAATTGGCGGGCGCCTCGCGCGACCAGCAGGAGGTGTTCAGCAACCTCGGCGCGGCGCTGATCTCCGGCGTGGCGCTGATGTACCTGGTGCTGGTGATGCAGTTCGGCTCGTTCACCGCGCCGCTGCCGGTGATGGTGTCGCTGCCGCTGTCCTTCATCGGCGTCGTGCTCGCGCTGCTGCTGACGAACAACACGCTCAACCTGATGAGCTTCATCGGCGTCATCATGCTGGTGGGCCTGGTGGCGAAGAACGCGATCCTGCTGCTCGACGCGGCGCGTGTCGAGGAGCGTGCCGGCGTGCCGCGCGAGGAGGCGCTGATGCACGCGGGCCGCAAGCGCTTCCGGCCGATCCTGATGACCACCTTCGCGCTGATCGCCGGCATGATCCCGGTGGCGGTCGGTGTCGGCGAGGGCGGCGAGTTCTACCGCCCGATGGCGGTGGCGATCATCGGCGGCGTGCTGACCTCGACCTTCCTGACGCTGCTCGTCATCCCCAGCTTCTACGACTCGATCGAGATCAAGCGCGACTCGGCGATCGCCAAGTTCCACGCCCGCGAGCTGCGCTGGAACACGTTGGCGGCCTTCGTGCTGACCCTGCTCGAAGCGCTGGCCGCGCTGACCGGCCTGCGCCTGCTGTGGCGCGGGCTGCGGTGGCTGGTCGGCCTGATGCTCGGCGCGCGGCGGCCGGCGGCGGCCTGAGGCCGGGGCCTGTTCACGCCTCGTAGCGCGAACAGGCCCTAGCGCCAATGGCGCCGCCCGAGCGCGGGACTCATCTCGCGCTGCATGGCGCGCCAGACCCGCTCGAGGCCGGCGCACATCCACGGTTGGCCGTTCCTGTAGACGCGCCACTGACGCACGTCGCGCGGGCTGGGCTCGAAGTGCAGCGACCAACAGACCCCGCCACAAGAGAAGGTCCAATCGAACGGCTGGCGCCGATCGCCAGGTGGTTCGAAGGCTGCACTCGGCCCGGATTCCTTCGCGACGGCCAGCCGCCTTTCCACCCGAGCGTCCCGCTCGGCAGGGGTGGCAGGGCGGTACCGTCGCATGCTCGAATCTTAGGCAGAAATCGTTAACAATCCGCCTAGAACACTACAAGGGCTTCCCCCTTTGTCAAGCGAATGAGATCCATCGAGCCGCGCAGCGGCTCGATTCATTTCTGGCTTCGTCTTCTTCGACCTATCGCAACACCGCGCATCAGCGCATCGAG
>JALHQP010000096.1 GCA_022841885.1 Aquincola sp.
GGCCTGATCGGCGGCACGCCGCTGGTCGAGCTGGCGCGCATCGCCGGCGGCCGTGGCCGCCTGCTCGCGAAGGTGGAGTTCCTGCAGCCGGGCGGCAGCGTCAAGGACCGCGCGGCGCGCGCTGCGATCAAGGCCGCGCTTGCCGATGGTCGCCTCGCGCCCGGCCGGCCGGTGGTCGAGATGACCAGTGGCAACATGGGCGCCGGCCTGGCGGTGGTGTGCGCCGCGCTCGGCCACCCGTTCCATGCCTTCATGTCGGCTGGCAACAGCATCGAGCGCGTGCGCATGCTCGAAGCACTCGGTGCCCAGGTCACGCGTGTGCCCCAGGTCGACGGCGAGCCTGGCCGCGTGACCGGTGCCGACATCACGGCGGCCGAGCGGGCGGCGCGCGCCTTCGCCGCCGAGCGCGGTGCGTTCTACGTCGACCAGTTCCACAACCCGGCGGTGGCGCGCGCGCACGAAGAGGGCACCGGCCCCGAGCTGTGGGTGCAGTGTGGCGGCCGGCTCAACGCCTTCGTCGCGATCGTCGGCACCGGCGGTACCTTCGTCGGCACCAGTCGCTGCCTCAAGCGCATGACGCCGGCACCGCGCTGCTTCGCCGTCGAGCCCGAGGGCACGCAGCCGCTGGCCGGGCGGGCGGTGACCGATCCGCGCCACCTGCTGCAGGGCGCGGGCTACGGCCTCGTACCGCCACTGTGGGACCCGACGCTCGTCGACGGCACGCTGGCCGTGAGCGACGACGACGCCGTCGCAATGCGCCGGCGGCTGGGTGCCGAAGAGGGCCTGTACGTCGGCTACTCGGCGGCGGCCAACGTGGCCGCCGCGCTGCAACTCTTCGACCATGGCATCGTCGCGCGCGGCGGCACCGTGGCCACGGTGCTGTGCGACACCGGGCTGAAGTACGGCCTGCTCGGCTGAACGGGCTGCCTAGAATCGGCGTGATGGCGCCCCCAGGCTCACTGCGTTCGCTGCCCCCCGGGGGGGTGTCAATGCCCTTCGGACGGCCGGGCGGGCATCGATGAACCTGCGCCAGCTCGAGAGTTTTGTCCGCGTGGCCGAGCTGGGCAGCTTCAGCAAGGCCGCGCGCGTGCTCGACATCGCGCAGCCCGCGCTGTCGCGCCAGGTGCGCCTGCTCGAGACCGACCTGCGCGAGACCCTGCTGCTGCGCAACGGCCGCGGCGTCAGCCTCACGCCCGCCGGGCGGCGCCTGTTCGAGCATGGCGTGCTGATCCTGCAGCAGGTGGCGCTGGCGCGCGAGGACCTCGGCGCCGAGCGCGACAGCGCGGTCGGCCATGTGACGCTGGCGCTGCCGCCGTCGATGAGCCGGCGCCTGACGCGCCCGCTGATCGAGGGCTTCCGCGCCCAACTGCCGCGCGCGCGCGCGACCGTGGTGGAGGGCCTGTCGGCGCACATCGCCGAGTGGATCACCAGCGGCCGCGCCGACCTCGGCCTGGTCTACAACCCGGAGCCGTCGGCGGCGCTCGAGATCACGCCGTTGCTGCGCGAGCCGCTGTGCCTGGTGCAGCCCGCGCTGCCGCGCGGCAAGCGTGCGCCCCTGGCCACGCTGCCGCTGGCCGAGATCGGCCACTACCCGCTGATCCTGCCCGAGCGCCACCAGTCGATCCGGCGCCTGCTCGAGACCCAGGCCACGCTGGCCGGGGTGGCGCTGGACATTGCCTGCGAGGTGTCCAGCGTGCCCGCGATCATCGACCTGGTGTACGCGCGCATGGGCCACGCGGTGCTCAACGCCAGCGCGGTCGTGGCCTCGGGGCGCGAAGCCGACCTCGTGGTGCGCAAGATCGTGCAGCCCGAGATCGTCAGCGTGCTGTGCCTGGCGCAGTCGGCCACCAAGCCGCCGACGCCGCTGACGCGCCAGGCGCGCGCGCTGCTGGAGGCGCTGGTGGCGGGCCTGCCGGCGCCGGGACGCAAGCGCGCGCGCCGCGGCGGATCCTGACCGGCGCACCCATGCCGGATTGAGATAGCTGCTAGTGGGCAGCCATGCTGGATTTGACAGCGCAGCCTGAGCACAATCGGGCCATGAGCTCCCCGATCACCGGCATCTCGTCGATGGCCACCCAGGGCCTGCTCGCCGAGCTGGCGCGGGCCTACGAGCAGCATGCGGGGCGGGGTGTCGCGATCGAAGCGGTGGGCGGCGTCGACGCCGCCAAGCGGGTGCAGGCCGGCGAGCCGTTCGACGTGGTGGTGCTCGCCGCCGACGCGATCGACAAGCTGCTCGCCGCCGGCCACCTGGCCGCCGGCAGCAAGGTGGACCTGGTGCGTTCGGGCGTCTCGGCCGCCGTGCGCGCCGGCGCGCCGCGGCCGGACATCGGCTCCGAAGCGGCGCTCAAGCGCGCCGTGCTCGCCGCACGCAGCGTCGGCTACTCCACCGGCCCGAGTGGCGTGCAACTTGCCAAGCTGTTCGAGCGCTGGGGCATCGCGGAGCAGATCCGCGAGCGCATCGTGACGGCGCCGCCGGGCGTGCCGGTGGGCGCGCTGGTGGCGCGCGGCGAGGTCGAACTGGGTTTCCAGCAGCTCTCCGAGCTGATGCACCTCGAAGGCATCGAGGTGCTGGGCCCGTTGCCGGAGCCGGTGCAGATCGTCACCACCTTCTCTGCCGGCGTCGGCGCAGCGTCGGCGCAGCCCGATGCGGCGCGCGCGCTGCTCCACTTCATGGCCTCGCCCGCCGCTGCCGACGCGAAGCGCCGGCAGGGCATGACGCCGGTCTGAGCACTTTCCGAGGAGACCACCAGTGATCATCGACATCCACGGCCACTACACCACCGCGCCGAAGGCGCTGGAGGCGTGGCGCAACGCGCAGATTGCCGGCATCAAGGACCCGTCGGCCAAGCCCAAGGTCTCGGACCTGAAGATCACCGACGACGAACTGCGCGAAACGATCGAGGCCAACCAGCTGCGGCTGATGCGTGAGCGCGACTCGGACCTGACGATCTTCAGCCCGCGCGCCAGCTTCATGGCGCACCACATCGGCGACTTCGAAGTCAGCAGCACCTGGGCCGCGATCTGCAACGAACTCTGCTACCGCGTCAGCCAGCTCTTTCCCGACTCCTTCATCCCGGCCGCGATGCTGCCGCAGTCGCCGGGCGTCGCGCCCGAGACCTGTATCCCCGAACTGGTGAAGTGCGTCGAGCAGTACGGCAACGTCGCGATCAACCTGAACCCGGACCCGTCGGGCGGGCATTGGACGTCGCCACCGCTGACCGACCGCCACTGGTACCCGATCTACGAGAAGATGGTCGAGTACGACATCCCGGCGATGATCCACGTCAGCACCAGCTGCAACGCGTGCTTCCACACCACCGGCGCGCACTACATCAACGCCGACACGACGGCCTTCATGCAGCTGATCCAGGGTGACCTGTTCAAGGACTTCCCGACCCTGCGCTTCATCATCCCGCACGGCGGCGGCGCCGCGCCCTACCACTGGGGGCGCTACCGCGGCCTGGCGCAGGAGATGAAGAAGCCGCTGCTCAAGGACCACCTGCTGAAGAACGTGTTCTTCGACACCTGCGTCTACCACCAGCCCGGCATCGACGTGCTGACCAAGGTGGTGCCGGTGGAGAACATCCTGTTCGCCAGCGAGATGATCGGCGCGGTGCGCGGCATCGATCCCGAGACCGGCCACTACTACGACGACACCAGGCGTTATATCGACGCGTCGACGCAGCTCACGGCCGCGCAGAAGCACCAAGTGTTCGAAGGCAACGCACGGCGCGTCTACCCGCGCCTCGATGCCGCTTTGAAGAAGAAGGGGAAGTAATCATGTATGAGCTCGGAGTCGTCTACCGCAACATCCAGCGCACCGATGCCAAGGTCGCCGACGCGCTCGCCGCCTTCGGCAGCGCCACGGTGCACGAGGCGATGGGCCGCGTGGGGCTGTGCAAGACCTACATGCGCCCGATCTATGCCGGCGCGCAGATCTCGGGCACCGCAGTCACCGTGCTGCTGCAGCCGGGCGACAATTGGATGTTCCACGTCGCGGCCGAACAGATCAAACCCGGCGACATCGTCATCGCGGCCTGCACCACCGACAACACCGACGGCCACTTCGGTGACCTGCTGGCAACGTCCTTCAAGGCACGCGGTGCGCGCGGCCTGGTCATCGATGCCGGCTGCCGCGACGTGAAGTTCCTCACCGAGATGGGCTTCCCGGTCTGGAGCCGCGCGATCAGCAGCAAGGGCACGGTCAAGGCCACGCTCGGCTCGGTCAACGTGCCGATCGTCTGCGCCGGTGCGCTGGTGCACCCGGGCGACGTGATCGTGGCCGACGACGACGGCGTGGTCTGCGTGCCGCGCGCGATGGCCGCCGCCACGCTCGACGCCGCCACCAAGCGCGAGGCCAACGAGGGCGAGAAGCGCGCCAAGCTGGCCTCGGGCGTGCTGGGCCTGGACATGTACAAGATGCGCGAGCCGCTGGCGGCCGCGGGCCTGAAGTACATCGACTGAACGTCATGCGCATCGCCCTCATCGGCTACGGCGAAGTCGGCCGCATCCTCGCCGAGGACCTGGTGCCGCAGGGCCATGCGGTGACGGCCTACGACCTCAAGCTCGAGACCGAGGCCGGCAACCCGCTGCGCGAACATGCGGCGCGTACCAGGGCCGCACTCGCCGCCTCGCACATCGCGGCGGTGGTCGGCGCCGAGCTGATCCTCAGCGCGGTCACGGCTAGCCAGGCGGTCGCGGTGGCGCAGGCCTGCGCGCCGGCCGTCGGCAAGGGCGCGTTCTTCCTCGACTTCAACTCCGCCTCGCCGGGTGCCAAGCAGCGTGCCGGCGCCATCGTCGACAGCGCCGGCGGGCGTTATGTCGAGGGCGCGGTGATGACCTCGATTCCGCCCTACCGCATCAAGGTGCCACTGCTGCTCGGCGGCACGCACGCGGCGGCGCTCGAGCCGGTGCTGAGTCAGCTCGGTTTCGCCGCCAAGGTCGCGAGCGACCGGCTCGGCGTGGCCAGCGCCACCAAGATGTGCCGCAGCGTGATGATCAAGGGCCTGGAGGCGATGGTCATCGAGAGCTTCACGACCGCGCGCCACTACGGCGTCGAGGACGCGGTGATCGCGTCGCTGAAGGAAACCTTTCCGGGCGTCGATTGGGAAAAGCAGGCCGCCTACTTCTTCCAGCGCGTCATCGAGCATGGCCGACGCCGCAGCGAAGAGGTACGCGAGGTGGCCGTCACGGTGCAGGAAGCCGGGCTCACGCCCTGGAGCGCGGCGGGCACCGCCGAGCGCCAGGCCTGGGTGGCCGACCTGGCCGACGCCGGCCTGTTCGGCACCAAGGGCAGCAAGGAGTTCGCGCGCAGCGCCGACTGGCGCGTGGAAGCGGACCGCATCCTGAAACAGAGCAAGACATGAGCACCTTCGAAAAGACCCCCGGCTGGCTCGACTGGTACGCTGGCCCGAGCAAGCCCGCCTTCAAGCTGCCACCGGGCAGCGTGGACGCGCATTGCCATGTGTTCGGTCCGGGTGAGGAGTTCCCGTTCGCGCCCGAGCGCAAGTACACGCCCTGCGACGCGAGCAAGGCGCAGCTGTTCGCGCTGCGCGACCACCTCGGCTTCGCGCGCAACGTGATCGTGCAGGCCACCTGCCACGGCGCCGACAACCGCGCGATGGCCGACGCCTGCCGCGCGTCCCACGGCAAGGCGCGCGGCGTGGCCACCGTCAAGCGCAGCGTGACGGACAACGAGCTGCAGGCTCTGCACGCGAGCGGCGTGCGCGGCGTGCGCTTCAACTTCGTCAAGCGCCTGGTCGACTTCACACCCAAGGACGAGCTGCTGGAGATCGCCGGGCGCATCAAGGCGCTCGGCTGGCATGTGGTCATCTACTTCGAGGCGATGGACCTGCCCGAGCTGTGGGACTTCTTCACTGCGCTGCCGACCACAGTAGTCGTCGACCACATGGGCCGGCCCGACGTGGCCAAGCCGATCGACGGCCCCGAGTTCTCGTTGTTCCTGAAATTCATGCAGCAGCACGAGAACGTGTGGAGCAAGGTCAGCTGCCCCGAGCGCCTGTCGGTCGCCGGCCCGCCGGCGCTGAACGGCGAGCGCAGCGCCTACCGCGACGTGGTGCCGTTCGCGCGCCAGGTGGTCGAGAGCTTCCCCGACCGCGTGCTCTGGGGCACCGACTGGCCGCACCCGAACCTGAAGCACCACATGCCCGACGACGGGCTGCTGGTGGACTTCATCCCGCACATCGCCGTGACGCCCGAGCTGCAGAAGAAGCTGCTGGTCACGAACCCGATGCGCCTGTACTGGCCGGAGGAAGTCTGATGTCTCTCAACAAACCCTACCTCGACATCCCCGGCACGACGATCTTCGACGCCGAACAGTCGCGCAAGGGCTACTGGCTCAACCAGTTCTGCATGAGCCTGATGAAGGCCGAGAACCGCAAGCGCTTCAAGGCCAACGAGCGCGCCTACCTCGACGAGTGGCCGATGACCGAGGAGCAGAAGCAGGGCGTGCTGACGCGCGACCTGAACCGCTGCATCGCCGCCGGCGGCAACATCTACTTCCTGGCCAAGATCGGCTCCACCGACGGCAAGAGCTTCCAGCAGATGGCCGGCTCGATGACCGGCATGACCGAAGAGGAATACCGCGACATGATGATCAAGGGCGGACGCTCGGCCGACGGCAACCGCGTGCTCGGCGAGGACGGCGACGCGCAACCGCACCGGCAGCCGCAAGGCTCAGGTGCTGGCTCCGCGGGGAGGAACTGACCGTGGCCCGCATCACCGCCTCCGTCTACACCTCGCATGTCCCGGCCATCGGCGCGGCGATGGACCTGGGCAAGACGCACGAGCCCTACTGGCAGCCGCTCTTCAAGGGCTACCAGTTCTCGCGCCAGTGGATCCAGGACAACCCGCCAGACGTCGTCTTCCTCGTCTACAACGACCATGCCACCGCGTTCAGCCTCGAGCTGATCCCCACCTTCGCCATCGGCACCGCCGCCGAGTACGAGGTGGCGGACGAGGGCTGGGGCCCGCGCCCGGTGCCCAAGGTGATCGGCCACGCGGACCTGGCCTCGCACATCGCGCAGAGCGTGATCCAGGACGACTTCGACCTGACCATCGTCAACAAGATGGTGGTCGACCACGGCCTGACGGTGCCGCTGTCGCTGATGTACGGCGAGCGCGACCCCCAGGCCGGCGCCTGGCCCTGCAAGGTGATCCCGTTTGCCGTGAACGTGGTGCAGTACCCGGTGCCCTCGGGCCGCCGCTGCTACGAGCTGGGCAAGGCGATCCGCAAGGCCGTCGAGAGCTTCGACGAGGACCTGAACGTGCAGATCTGGGGCACCGGCGGCATGAGCCACCAGTTGCAAGGCCCGCGTGCCGGCCTCATCAACCAGGCCTGGGACAACAAGTTCCTCGACCGCCTGATCGAGGACCCGGCGGGCCTGGCGCAGGTGGGCCACATCGAGTACGTGCGCGAAGCCGGCAGCGAGGGCATCGAGCTCGTGATGTGGCTGATCGCGCGCGGTGCGATGGCTGATATCAACGGCGGCCCGAAGCCCAGGCTCGCGCACCGCTTCTATCACGTGCCCGCATCGAACACCGCCGTCGGCCATCTCATCCTGGAGAACACATGACCATCAACGTCGCCCTCGCCGGTGCCGGCGCCTTCGGCATCAAGCACCTCGACGCCATCAAGCTGATCGATGGCGTGAAGGTGGTCTCGGTGGTGAGCCGCGAGCTCGCCAAGACGCAGGAAGTGGCCGACAAGTACGGCATCGCGCACGTCACCACCGACCTCGCCGACAGCCTGAAGATCAAGGAGGTCGACGCCGTCATCCTGTGCACGCCGACGCAGATGCACGCCTCGCAGACCATGGCCTGCCTGGAGGCCGGCAAGCATGTGCAGGTGGAGATCCCATTGTGCGACGTGCTCAAGGACGGCGAGGCCGTGGTCGCGCGCGCCAAGAGCAGCGGCAAGGTGGCGATGTGCGGCCACACGCGGCGCTTCAACCCCAGCCACCAGTGGGTGCGCCAGCGCATCGAGAAGGGCGAGTTCCACATCCAGCAGATGGACGTGCAGACCTACTTCTTCCGCCGCACGAACATGAACGCGCTCGGCCAGGCGCGCAGCTGGACCGACCACCTGCTGTGGCACCACGCTGCGCACACGGTGGACCTGTTCGCCTACCAGGCGCAAAGCCCGATCGTGAAGGCCAACGCGCTGCAGGGCCCGATCCACCCGAGCCTGGGCATCGCGATGGACATGAGCATCCAGCTCAAGGCCGCCAACGGCGCGATCTGCACGCTGAGCCTGAGCTTCAACAACGAGGGGCCGCTGGGCACTTTCTTCCGCTACATCGGCGACACCGGCACCTACCTCGCGCGCTACGACGACCTGTTCAACGGCAAGGAAGAGAAGATCGACGTGTCGAAGGTCGCGGTGTCGATGAACGGTATCGAGCTGCAGGACCGCGAGTTCTTCGCCGCGATCAAGGAAGGGCGCGAGCCCAACGGCAGCGTGGCCCAGGTGCTGCCCTGCTACCAGGTGCTGCACCAGCTCGAACAACAGCTCAACGCATGAAGCAACGCTCGCGAATGCACAGCTGGGTCGTTCCTCCGCCGAACGCGGAGCACATTCCATGAGCGACCGAACGTCGCCGCAGGAGTCGCCATGACCACACGTCCAACGTTCATCCGCTCCGCGAGCGAGGTGCCGGAGCACACCCACATGTACCCGCAGAGCACCGAGCCCATGGGGCCGCTGCGGCGGCTGGGCAAGGAGGCGGGGCTGGAGCGCATCGGCATCAACCTCCAGCGCCTGCCGCCGGGCTCGCGTTCGTCCTGGCCGCATGCCGAGGAGAACGAGGAGGAGTTCGTCTACGTGCTCGAGGGCACGGTGGACGCGTGGGTCGACGGCCAGGTGCACCCGATGCACCCGGGCGACCTGGCGGCCTTTCCGGCGGGCACCGGCATCTCGCACTGCTTCATCAACAACAGCGCCCAGGAGGCGGTGCTGCTGGTGGGCGGCGAGGCGCCGAAGCCGGGCAGCCGGATCTTCTATCCGCTCAATCCGTCGCGCCGCGAGGACATGCCCGCGCAGTACTGGTGGAGCGACGTGCCGCCGCGGGCGCTCGGCCCGCACGACGGGCTGCCCGACGCGCTGCGCCGCAAGTAGCAGCGAAGGGCGCGTTCAGGGGTCGCTCAGAGGTCCAGCACCAGCCGCGCCGACTTCGAGCGCGAGCAGCACGGCGTGAACTGGTCGTTCGCCGCGTGCTCCTCGGGCGTGAAGTACAGGTCGCGGTGGTCGGGCTCGCCTTCGAGCACGCGCGTGATGCAGGTGCCGCACACGCCCTGCTCGCAGGAGGTCATCACCTCCACGCCCGCGGCGGCCAGGGCCTGCGCCACCGTCTGGTCCTTGGGCACCACGACGATGCGGCCCGAGCTGGCGAGCTGCACTTCGAAGCTGCCGTCGGCGTCGGTGGCCGTGGGTGCGGCGCTGAAGAACTCGTAGTGCAGCTGGGCCTCGGGCCAGCCTCCAGCGCGTGCCGTGGCCAGCACCGCGTCCATGAAGCCCTTGGGCCCGCAGACGTAGACATGCGTGCCGGGCTGCGGCGTGGCGAGCAGGGCGCCGATGTCGAGCTTCTGCGCGTCGGCGCCGTCGTCGAAGTGGTGGGTGACCTGCGACGCGTACTTGGAACTGGCGATGCGGTCGAGGAAGGCGGTGCGCTCCTTCGAGCGCGTGCAGTAGTGCATCTCGAAGCTGTTGCCCATGACGGCCAGGCGCTCGGCCATGCACAGGATCGGCGTGATGCCGATGCCGCCGGCCAGCAGCAGGTGGTGTTTCGCCTCGTGCGCGAGCGCGAAGTGGTTCTTCGGCGTGCTGATCTCGAAGACGTCGCCCTCCTTCACGCGCTCGTGCATCGCCTTCGAGCCGCCGCGCGTGGTGGGGTCCTTCAGCACGCCGATCAGGTAGCGGTGGCTCTCGGCCGGGTTGTTGCACAGCGAGTACTGCCGCGTCAGGTTGCCGCCCGCGTTGGGCACGTGCACGTCCACGTGCGAGCCGGCGGAAAAGGCGGGCAGGGGCTTGCCGTCCGTGCTGGTCAGCTCGAAGGAGCAGATGTCCAGCGCCTCGACGGTCTTGCGTGCGACGCGCACGCGCAGGGTGGAAGGGGCGTTCATGGGCGCCAGTTTACGCAGCGGCCGTTTCGGCCCGCTCGGCGCCGGCCATGCGCTCGATCACCTTGCGTGCGTGCACGCCGCCGGCGTCGATGTTGAGCATCAGCAGCTTGCGCTCGGGCCAGCGGCTCAGGTTGGCCTGCTGGCGCTCGAGCATCTCCAGGTCTTCGCTGAAGATCTTGCCCTGGCCGTCGCGGATCTGCGCGGTGAGCGCCTTGTCGCCGGCGCGGAAGTTGCGCGCCATGCCCCAGAAGTACCACATGCTGGTCTCGCTCTCGGGCGTGATGAAGTCGACCACGATGCTGTAGACCTTCTTGTCCCTCGGCGCCTCATAGCCGCCATGGCCGGCCAGCGCCACGCCCACCTCGATCATCACGTGGCTGGGCGGCGCGAAGCGGCAGATCTGCCAGCGGTCCACCGGCTGGTCGTCGGCCAGGCCGTGCGCGCGCATCGCCATGCGCCAGAACGGCGGCGCCTGGATGCCGCTCATGAAGCGGCTGGTCACCGCGGTGTCGCCGTCGGTGCTGGTCTTGCACGGCGTCTCGTCGATCTCGGGTTGGCCGATGCTGGTGGAGTGCACATAGGTCTCGTGCGTCAGGTCCATCAGGTTGTCGATCATCAGCCGGTAGTCGCAAGCGACGTGGTACAGCCCACCGCCATAGGCCCACTCCGGGTCCTCGGCCCAGGCCAGGTGCGGGATCTTGTCCTCGCTGGCCAGCGCCGGGTCGCCCGGCCAGACCCAGACGAAGCCATGCCTCTCGGCCACCGGGAAGCTGCGGATCGGCGGGAAGCCGCGCACGCGCTGGCCGGGCATCGCGATCGTCTTGCCGTCGCAACCCATCTCCAGGCCGTGGTAGCCGCAGACCAGCTTTCCCTCGAGCACGCGGCCGAGCGACAGCGGCGCGCCGCGGTGCGGGCAGAAGTCCTCCAGCGCGGCGACGCGGCCGGGCTCGGGGCGGTAGAACACGATGCGCTCGCCGCAGACCATGCGGCCGAGCGGCTTGTCGTCGATCTCGTTCGGCGTGGCGGCGACGTACCAGGCGTTGCGGATGAACATGGCGCTCTCCTTGATTCAGGACACTGAATGACGTTCAGCCGGCGGGATCAGACCGGCGACACGACGCGCACGACGGTCTCGACGTGGTCGCGAAAGCCCATGCGCAGGTACAGGCCGTGCGCACCCTCGTTGGCGCGCATCACGTGCAGGAAGGGGGTTTCGCCGCGCTGCAACTCGCGCCGCACGAGCGTGAGCATCAGGCGCCGCGCCAGCCCGCGGCCCTGGAACCCGGGGTGCGTGCAGACGCCGCTGATCTCGCGCAGCGTGCCGGCGGTCATGCGCTCGCCGGCCATCGCGATCAGCCGGTCGCCCTCGAAGACACCGAAGTAGTCGCCGAGTTCGATCGTGCGTGGGCCGAAGGGGCCGGGCTTCGTCAGCGTGGCCAGTTCGAGCGCCTGCGCGGCGTCGGCCGGGCCGAGCGGGCGTGCGTCGAGCGCGCCTTCGTCCGCGGCGGGCAGCCCGCCGGCCCACACCATGCGGAACATCGTCGCCTCGGCGTCGACCTGCCAGCCCGCCGGCGCGGCGCCGGACCAGCCGTCGCAGTAGAAGTGCTCGCCGGGCTCGCAATGCGCTCGCAGCGAGTCGAGGTCCGGCTGCGCGCTGTCGGCGAAGCCGACGATCGGCGAGAAGCCCTTCGCGTAGCGGCGCGCCCGCTCGCCGCCGGCCGAGTACGGCGCGTGCGGCCCGGTCAGGCAATGCCACATGATGTTGTCGAGCAGTTGCATCACTCCTCCACTGTCTCGGTCATCAGGCGTCGCCGGGTGGATGCTCGGCGAACCACTGCGCGATCGACGGCATGTGCGGCTCGAACGCGCCCGGGATCGACAGGTTCAGCACGCCGGCGCGCACCTCGCCGCGGTTCTCGAAGTCGTGCGTCGTGCCGCCGGGCACCAGCACGAAGCTGCCGCGCGGCGCATCGGTCCAGGCGTCGCCGACGAGCACGCTCATCGTGCCCTCGAGCACGTAGAAGATGTCGTCCTCGGCGTGCGCGTGCGCGCCGGGGCCCTGCGTGTGCGGCTCGAGCCACCACTCGGAGATCGAGTAGCGCTGCGCGGTCTCGTCGCCGTCGGCCTTGAACACGGCGCCGATGCGGCCCATCGGCCAGGCGCGGCCTTCACCGGGGCCGAGCACCACGGGTTGGCGCGGGGTCGGCGTCGGTTTGGTCATGGTTGTCATCCCCGGATGCGTGTCGTCGGCTGGCATTCTGGCCTGCCGGGACCCCCTCTGGGGTCGTTCAAGCGCAGTCCGGCCCGTCGGGCGCCGGCAGCACCTCTGCCGACCGCGCGTCGAGCTGGCGCAGCACCTCGTCGGGGCCGAAGCGCGGCTGCCAACCCAGTTCGTGCTGCGCGGCCTGCGACGAGTACACGCGGTCGATGCTTTGCGGCAGCGCCCAGCCGCGCGCCGCGAAGGCGCGTGCGAGTTCGGGCGCGCGGCGCGCGATCACCGACGCGGCGTCGTGCTTGAGCGCCGCTGCGTCCTCGGCGTGAAACGGCGTCGGGCCCGAGATCACGAAGCAGCGATAGGCCGGCGCGCCAGGCGCACACGGGACGAGTGCGCGCGCGTGCGCCGAGGCCACGTCGCGCGCGTCGACGCCGCGGTGCAGCCGGTAGGCCGCCATCAGCGGCGCCGGCTCCGGAAAGCAGCGCGACATGCGCAGCACCGTCACGCGCAGCTGCCCGGCGCCGGCGGGTC
>JALHQP010000097.1 GCA_022841885.1 Aquincola sp.
TCGGGCGCCATCTGCTCGGGCGCCGGCGGGCAGCCCTTGGCGGTGAGCGTGGCGCGCAGCGCGTCGTCGCGGCCCTTCAGGCGCGCGAGTTCGAGCGCGTCGGGGCCGGCCGGGCGCATGGCCAGCAGCGCGGGCCAGAACACGGTGACGCCCATGCCGAGGGCGACGATGTTGGTGCCGGCGCGCTCGTCCACCGCATAGGCCAGCTGCGTGGCGCGCAGGTGCATGCGGTCGGCTTCGTCGTACAGCGCCATGCAGTCCATCGACGCAAAGGCGCCCGGGTCGGCGGGCTCGGGGCGCACGTCCTCCGCGCGCGTGGCGCAGCCGGCGGCGAGGGCCAGCGACACGAGCGAGCCGAGGGCGGCGAATGCGCGATGCACGGCGGGGTGCGGAATGCGTGCGGGGGAGTCCATCGTCGATGGCGGGTGGAGCGAATGAGCTGCGAACCCGTCTCAGCCGACATCGGGGAGCAGAACGAGGAACATTTTGCCCCAGCGCGCGACGTCAACAGCCATCCGTCCTAGCGCAGTGGCGGCAGACGCAGGGCGACCGGCGTCGACTTGATCAACGCGCTGTTGGTTTCGGCAATGTCAGCGAAGCCCTCGAGGACCTCGTCGAGGTGCTGCACCGAACGCAGCACCACGCGCGCCACAAAACAGTCTTCACCGGTGACCTTGTCGCACTCGATGCACTCGGGCGTCCTTTGCAGCAGCGCCTCCACTTCGCGCAATCGCCCGGGCACGGGACGCAGTCGCACCAGCGCCATGAGCGGATAGCCCAGGCTGGCGAGGTCGAGCTGGGCCGCGTAGCGGCGGATCACCCCATCGCTCTCCAGGCGCCGCACGCGGTCCGTGACGCTGGGGCTGGACAAGCCGACACGGCGCGCCAACTCGCTGAGTGGCAGGCGCCCGTCGGTGGCCAGCGTGGCCAGGATGCGGGCGTCGAGGGCATCAATCGATGGGTTCAAGGCTGAAACGCCAAAGTGGCTCGGAGTTGAAGGCGAATGGGCGGATCGGGTGCGCAAAGGCTATGCGAAATCCCAAAGACTGCCAAGAGAATCTCGACCATGAACCTGACGTCGACACAACGCGGTGTGCTGCAGATGACGGCCGCCATGGCGATCTCCGGCAGCGTGGGCCTGTTCGTACTGGAGTCCGGGCAGGGCGCCTTGAATGTCGTCTTCTTCCGCTGCCTGTTCGGGGCGCTGTGCCTCGGCGCGTACTGCGCGGCACGGGGTCTGCTGCAACGGCGCTACTTCACTCGCCGCACGCTGCTGCTGTGCGGCGTCGGTGGCGCGGCCATTGTCTTCAACTGGGTGCTGTTGTTCGCGGCCTTCAAGTTTGCGTCGATCTCCATCGCCACCGCGGTCTACAACACGCAACCGTTCATGCTGATCGGACTTGGCATTCTGTTCATGGGCGACCGACTTACGGTGTCACGCTTGGTCTGGGTGGCGACGGCCTTTGCCGGCCTGACCCTTCTGGTGGGCGTGTTCAGTGCGGGGACGGTGCTCGATGGCCAGGCGATGATCGGCTTCGGTCTGGCGTTGGGTGCCGCGCTGCTCTACGCCTTGGCGGCGTTGATGATCAAGCGGCTGGCGGGCGTGCCGCCGCAGCTGATCGCCCTGGTGCAGGTCAGCCTGGGCGTGCTGCTGCTGTTGCCGCTCGCGGACTTCACGGCGCTGCCGACTACCTTGGCGCCTTGGGGGTGGCTGGTGGGCATGGGCGTGTTGCACACGGCGCTGATGTACATCCTGCTGTACTCGGCCATCCAGGCGCTGCCCACCGCGCAGGTGGCGGTGCTGTCCTTCGTCTATCCCGCCGTGGCGCTGGGCTTGGACCATGCCTTCTACGGCCAACACCTGGATGCAGGTCAGTGGCTCGGGGTGGCGCTGATCGCCCTGGGCAATCTGGGGGTCAACCTCGGTTGGACGCTGGCCAACCCCTTTGCACAAGCGGCCGGCAGACTGGGGATCCGGCGCCCGGTTCGCCGATCAGCCAACCACGACGGCGGTCCATAGGCCGTGGTGAGCGGGCAGTGACATGTAGGGCGATGGAGGCATCAGCCCGATGCGACGTGCAGCGCCCTGTGCAGCAACCACATGGCCTCGTCGATCTCCAGTTCACTGATGGTGAGCGCCGGCATGAAGCGCAGCAGGTTGGGCCGCGGCGCGTTGAGCAGCAGCCCGACGGGTTCAAGACAACGAGCCGCTTCGACGATCTGCGCGGCCCGGTCTGTGGGCAGCACGAGCGCACGCAGCATCCCGACGCCGCGATCGGCCACGAGACCGTGCTCGCGCACGATCGCCTGCAGGCCGCTGGCGAGCTTTTGTGCGCGGCGCCGCACGCTGTCGAGGAAGTCGTCGTTGCACAGCTCGTTGACCACCGCCAGGCCGACTGCCGCCATCAGCGGGTTGCCGCAGTAGGTACCGCCCTGGTCACCTGGCCGGAAGCAGTCGAGGTGATCCTTGCACAGCATCGCGGCCAGCGGCACGCCGCCACCGATGCCTTTGCCCAGCGTCACGATGTCTGGCTCGACGTCATACAGCTCGTAGGCGAATGCATGGCCGCAGCGACCCATGCCTGTCTGTACCTCATCGGCGATCAGCAGCAACTGCTTCTCGATGGTCAGCGCGCGCAACTCGCGGACGAAGCCGGGGTCGGCGATGTTCACGCCGGCTTCGCCCTGGACCAGCTCGATCATCACGGCCACGGTCTGCGGCGTGATCATGCGCTCGACCGAGCCGATGTCGTTGAGCGTGGCCTTCGCAAAGCCGTCTGGCATCGGAGGGAAGAGGCGGTTCCAGCCCGGCTTGCCTGAGGCGCTCATCATGGCCAGCGTTCGGCCGTGGAAGCTGTCTTGGAAGCTGATGACCTCGTGCCTGATGACATCCTGCCCGTCGCCGCATGGTCTGCTGCCCCAGCGTCGGGCCAGCTTCACCGCGGCTTCGTTGGCTTCGGCGCCTGAGCTGGCGAGGAACACGCGATCAAAGCAGCTCAGCGCGACCAGGCGATTCGCCAGGTCGATCATGGGCTGGTTGTAGTAGGCAGGGCTCGGATTCAAGAGCCGCTGGGCCTGGGTGGTCAACGCCTGCACGACCGCGGGAGGGCAGTGTCCCAGGCTGTTGACAGCCCACCCCTGCACGAGGTCGAGGTAGCGCTTGCCGAGCTCGTCGATGAGCCAAGAGCCGCGGCCTGCGACGAAGACGGTGTCGGGCCGGGTCGTGATCGTAAGGAGAGCCTGCGCGGGCTGGCTCATGCGGCGGCAGTCCAGTCGAAGTCCAACTGCCGTGCGGTGCGCAAGGCGAGTTCCCGACCATGCAGCCGCTGCACAAGGTGAAGACTCATGTCGATTCCAGCCGAGATGCCCGCCGAGGTCACCACGGCGCCCGCATCGACCCAACGCACGCCTTCCCTCACGTTCACCTGCGGCCGAAGTTCCCTCAGCGCCGCCAGGTCCTCCCAATGGGTGGTGGCTTCGCGGCCATCCAGCACGCCCGCCTGCGCGAGCAGCAGCGAGCCGGTACACACCGAAGCGAGGATGCGTGCCGTGCGCGCCTGGCCGGCGATCCAGGCCATCAGGTCGGTCTGACCCAGTTCTGCATCGACCACGCCGCCGGGAACCACCGCACAGGCCAGTGGTGGGTGATCGAGCAGCGTGCAGTCTGGCTGCAGGCGCAAGCCGGCGCGCGCACGCACGGGCGTCATGTGGCGCGCGATGGCGTGCACGGTGAACAGCGGCGGTGTGCCTGCGGGCTGACCTCTCGCGTGCATGCGCGCCGCCGTGGTGAAGACCTCGTACGGCCCGGCCATGTCCAGCAACTCCACCTCGTCGAAGACAACAATGCCCACGTTCATTCGGAACCACCCTGCTTGGCGCACGATTGCAGAAGCTGCGCAGCTTGCGGCAGGAAGGCGATGGCCGCCAGGACGCAGTCCCCACTTTTTCTGCCATGGCAGGAAAAGACGGCTTCTGCCATAGTCGCGGCATGCCCTGCCGCATTGCCTTCGTGCTGTTTCCCGGCTTCCAGCAGCTGGACCTGGCGGGGCCGATGGCGGTGTTCGAAGTCGCACGTCTGGCGCGTCCCGGCAGTTATGACTGGCGCCTGGTGGCGAGCGAGCCGCCCGCGGTACGAAGCTCGGCGGGGGTGGCCTGGCCGGTGCAGGCGCTGCCGCGCCGCCTGGGGGACGTCGATCTGGTGATGGTGATTGGTGGCGATGGTGTCGACGCGGCCTGTCACGACGCGCGGCTTGTCGCCTGGCTGCAGCGCGTCAGTGGGTCGGGCGCGCGCGTGGCGAGCATCTGCAGCGGCAGTCTCCTTCTTGCCGCCGCGGGGCTGCTGGACGATCGCACCGCCACCACCCACTGGTCGCGCAGCCAGCAGTTTGCGAACGAATTCCCGGCCGTGCGCCTTCAGCCCGATCGCATCTATGTTCGCGAGCCCGCGGTGCGGGGCCGCTCGCGGCGCCTGCCCGAGATCTGGACAAGCGCCGGCATGACGGCGGGCATCGATCTGTGTCTGGCGCTGCTGGCTCACGACCACGGGGAAGACGTGGCCCGCGAGGCGGCTCGGCAGTTGGTGGTGGAGCGCCAGCGCCCGGGTGGGCAGTCGCAGTTCTCGCCACTGCTGGAGCTGCAGCGACCCGATGGCCGCTTCGGCACACTGCTCGATGACGTGAGGCACAACCTGAAGCACGACCACCGCGTGGAAGACCTGGCCGCGCGCGTCTGCATGAGTCCGCGCCACTTTGCGCGCTGCTTCCGGGCCGAGACCGGCGCCACGCCGGCGCACGCGATCGAGCGGCTGCGTGTGGAGGCCGCGCGAGCAGCATTGGAGGGCGGCCTTCCTTCCGTGCAGCGCATTGCCGAAGACTGTGGCTTTGGCAGCACCGAGCGCATGCGGCGATCGTTTCAGCGCTTGCTCGGCCGGCCCCCGGCGGCGTTTCGCAAGGCGGGCGAATCGCGGGCGCGTCACTGAAGCGACGGCTCCCGGATGAGGCCTGTGTCGCAGGTGGGCAGGCGCGGCTCGAGGCTGCGGCCCCAAGGCGGATCTGGGACGAACCTTGTTGTGGCTGGCCTGCCCGTTGGTGGGCAGAATGCCGGCATGCCGTTGCGCCGTCGCTCACGGGGCGTTCGCCGTCGAATCTGCCTGCTGGCGGCGCTGCCCTGGCCGCCCCTGCGGGCGCGGGCCACCGATGCAACCTTGCGCGAGGCGATGCGCCGCGCCGAGGCCTTGCGCGACGACGCGTTGCGTGCCGGCGACCAGCCCTACGGTGCCGTGGTGCTGCGCGGCGGGCTGATCGTCGGCGCCGCGCCCAGCCGCGTGGTCACCGCCACCGACCCCACTGCGCATGCAGAGATGGAGGCGATCCGCGACGCGGCGCGCCGACTGCGCACGCGCGACCTCTCGGGCGGCGTGCTGGTGTCCACCTCTCGCCCCTGCCGCATGTGCGAGGCCGCCGCCGGCTGGGCCGGCATCTCGCGCATGGTCTACGGCGAGGCGCTGACCGACGCGGGGGCGCCCCGATGAGGCGCCGCTGGCTGCTGGCCGTCGCCGCGACTTGGCCCGGGTGGGCCAGTGCCGACGCCGCTTTGCTGGTAAGTTCGGCCGAAGTTGGCGACGTGGCAGCGCTGAGGCGGCTGCTCGATGCCGGCGTGCCGGTGGACAGCCGCGATGCACGCGGCCGCACCGCCTTGCTCGCCGCCACGCACGCGGACCGCATCGACGCAGCGCGGCTGCTGATCGAGCGCGGTGCCGACGTGAACGCCAAGGACGAGATGCAGGACTCGCCGTTTCTCTATGCGGGCGCGCAGGGACGGCTCGCGATCCTGCGCATGACACTCGCCGCCGGCGCCGACCTCAAGAGCACCAACCGCTATGGCGGCACGGCATTGATCCCGGCGGCGCACTACGGCCATGTCGAGACGGTGCGCGAGCTGCTGAAGACCCGGATCGACATCGACCATGTCAACCGCCTCGGGTGGACGGCACTGCTCGAGGCCATCATCCTGGGCGACGGTGGCCCGGCTCACACCGAGATCGTGCGCCTGCTGGTCGCGCATGGCGCCAGCGTGCAACGGGCCGATGCGCAGGGCGTGACGCCGTTGGCGCACGCCGAGCGGCGCGGGCAGCGCACGATCGTCGAGATCCTGCGACGGGCCGGCGCACGCGCCTGAGGTTGCGGTAGCCCGATGCAGCGGCGCAAGTTCCTCACCCTTCTTGGCGGTACCCAAGTCATCCTGTCCGGCGCAGCCTGGGCCGACAGCTCCGGCCCGCAGCTGGCGTCGTACTACGAACGCCACATGGCGCTGCTGGACGGCGTGGCCTACGGCTGGACGGGCCGCGACCCGCCGGTGCGCATGCGCACCGGCACCAGGCAGGTGGGGGTGAGCCAGGATGCGTTTTTCGCTTTGCAGGCCGATGGCCGGCTGATCAGTTGGGGCGATGCGCCCGAAGCGGCCCGCCTGTTGATGCCGGGAGTCGGCGCTTTTGCCAGCGGCCAGTCGGGGTGGTTCACCATCGACCTCGCGCGGGTCCTGTGGCAGGGCGGCGGCCCGCTGCAGGTGCCACGCCGCGTTGCCGAGGACGTGGCCGACGCCTGCATCGGCGACAGTGCCGACTACTACATCCGCCACGACGGCACGCTCTGGGTCAAGGGCCTGGCGCACCGCGGCCAGTACGGCGACGGACGGCTCACCGCCACGGCCGACTACGTCAACACCGCAGGCAACGCCGTCGCCGTGAAAGCGCACACCGGGCATGCGCTGTACCTGGACCAAGGCGGCGTGGTCATGGGCACGGGGGGCAACCGTTTTGGGCCGCTGGGTGCGCATGGCCTGGGCGACAAGGCCGATCGCTGGGGTCGGGTGTTCGACGGTGCGCGCGCGATCGCCACCGGCTCGCGTCACTCGGTGGCGATCCGCACCGACAGCACGCTGTGGGCCTGGGGAGAAGGTTTCGGCGTGCAACCGCGCAGGCTGCTCGAGGGGGTCGTGGCGGTGGCCGCCGGCAACACCGCGACGATTGCGCTGCGCGATGACGGCGGCCTCCTGCAGTGGGACGGTGGCGCCGGGCCGCGCCGCTTGCGTGTGCCGTGAAGGGCGCCCGGCACGCTGTGCCGGTCAAATCGGACCGAAGTACTGATCAACCACGGTGTCGATGAACGCCCCGAACGGCGGCCCCATCTTCCTGTAGCCGCCCGCCGTCAGGTGAATCTCGTTGACCCAGTCGCCCGAAACGCCCGGCGCGCCTGGAACGGCCGGAACGATGCTCGCGAGTCCGGCGGAGTCGAAGACATGGACCTGCGCCAGTGACTGAGGGCTGCCACTGTCCTTGTCCAGACCCAGCAAGAACACCCGCAGGCGGGTGAACAACTCCGTGCAGATGGCCGGCATTTCGGCTGGCGTGATGCCGTAGGCCTCCATGGCCGGGAACAGCCAGCCCCGGGAACCAGGAGCCGCACCCGACGGCCGCGGCGCCGGCATGGCGTAGGTGTGCAGGAACACGGGACTCGCCTGCGAGGGCCCCAGGTTCTTGCGCTCGAGCAGGACCTTGAAGTTGGCGAAGAGGTGGTCGGTCAGCGTCGTCCACCCACCTTCACTGATGCGCCGACGAGGTCCCGCCGGCCCCGCAACGGCACCGGCTTCGGCCGCGGTCAGGAACAGGCGCTTGTTTGGCGGCACGGCCTTGCCCCGCAGCACTGGCGGCACTTCCGCGGCGGCGATCAGGTCGTTGCCCCCCGCCGAGATGATGATGCCCTCCCAGAAGCTGGCGAAGTTGCCCCCGGATCGGTTCCACAGTGCCCGGTCGAAGTCAGGATCGTCGATCCCGTCGACCATGTGCTGGAGCGTGTGGCCCGGGTAGGCCCAGCTCATCACCGCGTTGTGCTGCTTGAACTCCAGCTCCAGAAGCACATTGGTGCCTTGGCTCAGATTCAGGGTGCCGAGCGTGAACCAGGAGTCACCCTCCGCGAGGAAGCGGCGCCCCGCGTTCGAGAGATCGCCAGGTTGGGGCGGCCTGGACTGGGTGAACACGTCGGCGGTCGGCACGGGGCACCTCCTGAGATCGCACTGCGCGTTGCACGATAGGCCAAGCCCGGAGACTGCTCAATCCAACGACAGTGGGATGCACGGCTGCGCACCCTTGGCCAGGCTGGGTCGGGGACGTCTACCGAGGATGCTTGCCAGCACCCAACCACCGGCAGCTTCGCCGACTTCGCGCCCGTTTACAGCCGGACTCGCTGGCGGAAAGGGAGGGATTCGAACCCTCGTCACGGGAGACCCGTGAACCGGATTTCGAGTCCGGCGCATTCGACCACTCTGCCACCTTTCCTGCGCGTGGTCTCCCTTGCGGGAAGGGCGGAATTCTAGCCGACGGTGGACAGGCGCAGGCCCGACAGGCGCGGGTCGCTCAACGCGGTGTGCCAGTGCTGGCCCGGTGCGACGGGCCAGGCGTCGGTGATGGTGCCGGTGGTCACCATGTGGCCGGGCTCGATGGCCCACTGCGGCGTGTGTTCGGCCATCGCGTCGACCCACAGGCGCAGCGCATTCAGCGGGCCGTCGAGCACGACGCTGGCGCGGCCGGTCTCGACATGGCGCGAGCCCTCGTGCAGGCTGAGTTCGATCGCGGCGGTCTCGGCGGCCAGGTCGGCGAATTGTGCGGCGGGCGTGCGCGGACCGACGACCAGGTGGCCGTGCAGCGAGAAGTCGGCCACCGTGTCCGCGGCGGCGAAGCGCCAGCCCTCGTAGTGCGTGTGCACGAGCTCGAAGCCATGCGCGACCCCATCGATGCAGGCGGCCAGCTCGGCCAGCGACATGCCGGCGCGCGGCGCGCGCGCGAAGCCGAACACGATCTCGGGTTCCAGCCGCGGCTGGCACAGAGCGCCGAGCGACACGCTGTGCGTGTTGGTGTCGAGCCGCGTGCACGTCGTCTCCCACACGGGTGCCCAGATCGGCGCGTGCACGCCGTAACGCTGCCAGATGCCGCGGTTGGTGAAGCCGATCTTGTAGCCGACGATGCGTTCGCCGCGTGCGAGGCGCTGCTGGCGATGGCGCTCGGCCACGGCGTAGGCATCGGCCAGCGAGAAGGCAGCGTCCTCGACGGAGGGCCGCTCGGTGCAGCGCACCCCGGCGCGGGCGCCGAGCAGGCGCCCGGCCACCGCGTCCAGGCGCGCGGGGCTGGTCACGGCTTCAGCAGCTCGGCGCCGCCGAGGTAGGGTCGCAGCGCGGCGGGCACGCGCACCGAACCGTCGGCCTGCTGGTGGTTCTCCACCACGGCCACCATCGCACGGCCGACCGCCAGGCCCGAGCCGTTGAGCGTGTGCACCAGCTCGGTCTTGCCCTGGGCGTTGCGGAAGCGCGTCTGCATGCGCCGCGCCTGGAAGGCCTCGCAGTTGCTGCACGAGCTGATCTCGCGGTAGGCGCCCTGCCCCGGCAGCCAGACCTCGAGGTCGTAGGTCTTGGCCGCCCCGAAGCCCATGTCGCCGGTGCAAAGCGCCACCACGCGGTAGGGCAGCTCGAGCTGCTGCAGGATGGCCTCGGCATGGCCCACCATCTGCTCGAGCGCGGCGTAGCTCTGCTCGGGGGTGGTGACCTGCACCATCTCGACCTTGTCGAACTGGTGCTGCCGGATCATGCCGCGCGTGTCGCGCCCGGCGCTGCCTGCCTCCGAGCGGAAGCAGGGGCTGTGCGCGGTGAGCTTGATCGGCAGCTGTGCCGCATCGAGGATCTGCTCGCGCACGGTGTTGGTGAGCGAGATCTCGCTGGTGCTGATGAGGTACTGCTCGGCGCGCTCGTCGTCGCCGCCGCGCAGCACCCAGAACATGTCGTCCTTGAACTTGGGCAGCTGGCCGGTGCCCTCGAGGATCTCGCGATTGACGATGTAGGGCGTGTAGCACTCGGTGTAGCCATGCTGCTGCGTCTGCACGTCGAGCATGAACTGGGCGAGTGCGCGGTGCAGGCGCGCCGCGGTGCCGCGCAGGAAGGTGAAGCGCGCGCCGCTCAACCTGGCGCCGGTGTCGAAGTCGATGCCCAGCGCGGGGCCGATGTCGGCATGGTCGCGCGGCGTGAAGTCGAACGCGCGCGGGGTGCCCCAGCGCCGCACTTCGGCATTGGCGCTCTCGTCGGGACCGACCGGCACGCTCTCGTGCGGCAGGTTGGCCAAGCCCATCAGGATGTCGGCGATCTCGCCCTGCACTGCCTCGTTGCGCGCGGCCGAAGTGGCGAGCTCGTCTCCCAGGCCCGCCACTTCGGCCATCACGGCAGACACGTCGCTGCCCTTGGCCTTGAGCTGCCCGATCTGCTTGCTCAGCGCGTTGCGGCGGGCCTGCAGCTCCTCGGTGCGCGTCTGGATCTTCTTGCGCTCGGCCTCGAGCGCCACGAAACGCTCGCGGTCGAGGTAGGGCTGCGGCGACTTGCGCGTTTCGAGCCGGGCGACCACGCCGTCGAGATCGCGGCGCAGCAGGTTGATGTCGAGCATGTGTCGTTCGTTCTCAGGGTTCGAGCTTCAGGCCCTTGGGCAGCGGGAAGTGCACCGTCTCGGCGACGCCGTCGAGCTTGCGCACCGCGAGCGCACCGAGTTCGCGCAGGCGCGCGATCACCTGCTGCACCAGCACGTCGGGCGCCGAAGCGCCGGCGGTCAGGCCGACGCGCTGCCTGCCTTCGAACCAGGCCGGTTCGAGCGCACTCGCGTCGTCGATCATGTAGGCCGGCTTGCCCAGGCGTTCGGCCAGTTCGCGCAGGCGGTTGCTGTTGCTCGACGTGGGACTGCCGACGACGATCACCACGTCGACCTGGGGGCTCAGCACCTTGACGGCGTCCTGGCGGTTCTGCGTGGCGTAGCAGATGTCCTGCTTCTTGGGTTCGCGCACGTTCGGAAAGCGCTGCTTGACGGCCGCGAGCACCAGCGCGGCGTCGTCCACCGACAGCGTGGTCTGCGTCACCACGGCCAGGCGGTCGGGCTTCTTCACCGGGGCGCGGGCGACGTCGTCCACGTCTTCGACCAGGTAGATGCCGTCGAGCAACTGGCCCATCGTGCCTTCGACCTCGGGGTGGCCCTTGTGGCCGATCATCAGGAACTCGTAGCCTTCCTTGTGCAGCTTCGCCACCTCGACATGCACCTTGGTCACCAGCGGGCAGGTGGCGTCGAAGACCGAGAAGCCGCGCCGTTCGGCCTCCTTGCGCACGGCCTGGCTGACGCCGTGGGCACTGAACACCAGCGTGGCACCGGCAGGCACCTCGTCGAGCTCCTCGATGAAGATCGCGCCCTTGGCCTTGAGGTCGTTGACCACATAGGTGTTGTGCACGATCTCGTGGCGCACGTAGATCGGCGCGCCGAACTTCGTGAGCGCACGCTCGACGATCTCGATCGCACGGTCGACGCCGGCACAGAAGCCGCGTGGTTCGGCGAGGACGATTTCTTCCACTACAGGACCCCGATGACGTGCACGTCGAAGCGCACAGGCTGGCCCGCAAGCGGGTGGTTGAAATCGAACAGCAGCCAGTCAGGGCCGACCTCGCGCACCACGCCGGCATAGCTGGCCCGGCCGTCGGGCGTGGGGAACTGGACCACGTCGCCGACCGCGTAGCGCGCGTCAGGGTCGCCGAGTTCGTGCAGCAGCGCCAGCTTCACGCGCTGCAGCAGATCGGGGTTGCGCAGGCCGAAGGCCTCGCCCGCCTGCAGCTCGAAACTCTCTCGCGCGCCCTCGGCAAGGCCGATCAGGCGTGCCTCGACCGCCGGCGCGAGCTCGCCGGTGCCCAGCGACAGGGTCGCCGGCTTGTCATCGAAGGTGTTCACCACGGCGGCGCCGTCGGGCCCGGCGAGGCGGTAGTGCAGGGTCAGGAACGACCCCGGCTGGATGGCGGTCACGGGTGTGGCAGGCAACGAATAGACTGACTGGGGATTTTACGAGGCACACCCTGCGCGACACCGTGACCGGCCTTCGAGACCTTCCGCCCGAGGCGCGACCGCGCGAGAAGCTGCTGGCGCGCGGCGCTGCCGCGCTGGCCGACGCTGAGTTGCTGGCCCTGCTGTTGCGCACCGGCACGGCTGGGCAGGGTGTGCTGCAGCTCGCGCAGTCGCTGATCGACCGTTTCGACGGCCTGGCCGGGCTGTTGGCGGCCCGGCCCGACGACCTGAAGGCCGTGAAGGGCCTGGGCCCGGCCAAACGCGCCGAACTGGCGGCCGTGCTCGAAGTCGCTCGCCGCGTGCTGGCCGAACGCCTGGCGGCCCAGCCGAGCTTCGAGCAGCCGCAGGCGGTGAAGGACTACCTGTCGCTGCACCTGGCCGCGCTCGACCACGAGGTGTTCGCGGTGATCTTTCTCGACGCCCAGCACCGTCTGATCCAGTTCGAGGTGCTGTTTCGCGGCAGCCTGACGCAGACCAGCGTGCACCCGCGCGAAGTCGCTCGACGCGCGCTGGCGCTCAATGCCGGCGCCGTCGTGCTGGCACACAACCACCCGAGCGGTGTGGCCGAACCGTCGCGCGCCGACGAACTGATCACCAGCGCGCTGAAGCAGGCGCTGGCGCTGGTGGACGTGCGCGTGCTGGACCATGTGATCGTCGGCCGCGGCAGCGCGATGTCCTTTGCCGAGCGCGGTCTGCTGTGAAGCACGATCTGCGCGAACAGCTGTCGGGCGTCAAGGCACGCTTGGCGCAGCGCGCGCGCGACGAGGCCAAGCAACGTGCCGAGCAGGCCGAGGCCGCACGTCGCGAACGCGCCGAGCGCGAGCAGTTCGCGCACGCGGTGGGCCCGGTGGCACGGCTGCCCGACCCGGGCCGCACCGTGCGG
>JALHQP010000098.1 GCA_022841885.1 Aquincola sp.
GGGGATTGAAGGATCTGGTCGATCGTGGCATCTGGTGCGACGGTCGATGTCGTGCGCTTTGGCTGCCTATCGAGAATCCGCTGAACAGTCACGTCGATTCCTTGCACTGGGCAAATTGCTCCCGAGCAAAGCCGGGAGCTTCGGTTTGAGATCCGCTCAGCACGGCCGATCGTGGTCGTCTCATGATTTCTCCTTCTGAGCACTGCAGGCGGCGCGTGGCAACACCACCAATCTAGTGGTTGCCATGATGTGTGTAAACTCGAAAGATAGCGTCGTACTGGCCCAGCACCAAGGTTTCCCGGCGGCCGTTGATCCGGTAGTCGAATCGGAAGCTCACCACGCCGGTGCGCGTGACGGCGACGTACAGCCCCTGCTGATCGGCAACCTTGTAGATCGTTCCCGTGGGCTTGAGCGCCCTCAACCTCATGTCAGTGAGCATCGTGTTCCCCCGGCGGATCCGACAACCGATACCGTCAAGGCATTTGACGGTACCGGGAGGGGTCGTCCAAGGGCTGGCTCTTCGATACCGCCAGCAACACCGCCAGAATCCTGGTGCTTTGCTGAGGCGACTTGAAACCGGCTGAGACGCTAACTCACTGCCCTGATTGAACTTTCAAGGGCAAGTGGGACTGCATGGCACGACCTGACACGAAGGTAATTCATTCCCACTCGATGGTGGCCGGCGGCTTGCTCGACACGTCGTAGGTCACGCGGTTGATGCCGCGCACCTCGTTGATGATGCGGCTGCTGACCTTCTTCAGCAGGCTGTAGGGCAGCTCGGCCCAGTCGGCGGTCATGAAATCGCTGGTCTGCACGGCGCGCAGCGCCACCACGTAGTCGTAGGTGCGGCCGTCACCCATCACGCCGACGCTCTTGACCGGCAGGAAGACCGCAAAGGCCTGGCTGGTCTTGTCGTACCAGCCGGCGTGGCGCAGCTCCTCGATGAAGATCGCGTCGGCGCGGCGCAGCAGGTCGGCGTAGTCCTTCCTCACCTCGCCCAGGATGCGCACGCCCAGGCCCGGGCCAGGGAACGGGTGGCGGTAGACCATCTCGTGCGGCAGGCCGAGTGCGACACCGAGCTCGCGCACCTCGTCCTTGAACAGGTCGCGCAGCGGCTCGAGCAGCTTCAGGCCCAGCGTCTCGGGCAGGCCGCCGACGTTGTGGTGGCTCTTGATCGTGATCGCCTTCTTGGTCTTGGCACCGCCCGACTCGATGACGTCCGGATAGATCGTGCCCTGCGCCAGCCACTTCGCGTTCGACAGCTTCCTCGCCTCGCGCTGGAACACCTCGACGAACTCGCGGCCGATGATCTTGCGCTTGGCTTCCGGGTCGGCCACACCCTTGAGGTGACCGAGGAACTGTTCGCTGGCATCGACGTGGATCACTTTCGCATGCAAGCGGCCCGCGAACATGTCCATCACCATCTGGCCTTCGTTCAGGCGCAGCAGGCCGTGGTCGACGAAGACGCAGGTGAGCTGATCGCCGATCGCGCGGTGGATCATTGCCGCCGCGACGCTCGAGTCGACCCCGCCGGACAGGCCGAGGATCACTTCCTCGCTGCCGACCTGGGCGCGGATCGCGGCCACGGCCTCTTCAACGTGGTCGCGCATCACCCAGTCAGGCTGGGCGCCGCAGATGCCGAGCACGAAGCGCTCGAGCAGCGCGCGTCCCTGGACCGTGTGCGTGACCTCGGGGTGGAACTGCACGCCGTAGTAGCCACGTGCCTCGTCGGCCATGCCGGCGATCGGGCAGCTCGGCGTGCTGGCCATCAGCTTGAAGCCGGGGGGCAGTGCCGTGACCTTGTCGCCGTGGCTCATCCAGACCTTGAGCATGCCGTGGCCTTCGGGCGTGGCGAAGTCCTCCAGGCCCTTGAGCAGCTTGGTGTGGCCATGCGCCCGCACTTCGGCGTAACCGAACTCGCGGTGCGTGCTGGCCTCGACCTCGCCGCCCTGCTGCACCGTCATCGTGAACATGCCGTAGCAGATGCCCAGCACCGGCACGCCGAGCTCCCACACCGCCTGCGGCGCGCGCAGGTCATGCTCCTCGTAGGTGCTGGCGTGGCTGCCCGAAAGGATGACGCCCTTCGGCGCGAACTCGCGCACGAACGCGTCCGACACGTCGTTCGGATGGATCTCGCAGTACACATGCGCCTCGCGGACGCGGCGCGCGATCAGTTGCGTGACCTGGGAGCCGAAGTCGAGGATCAGGATCTTGTCGTGGGTCTTCATGGTTCAGGCGGCAGCGGGCACCGGTTCGGGACGGCGGCGGAAGAAGCGGATCGCGATCAGCGCGGCGCTGGCCTGCAGCGCGGCGCAGAAGAAGAACGGCAGACCGATCATCACGTCGCCGGGCGGCCGGTTCGACACCAGGCCGAGCAACGCGGTGCCGAATACCGGCGCGACCACGGCCATCAGGCTGTTCAGCGACGCCACCGCGCCCATGGTCTGGCCCTGGTGGCGCGGGTCGGCGGCGTTGGAGATCAGGCTCTGGATCGCGGCCTGGGCCCCGCCACCGAGAAAGGTGCCGACGACGATCACGACGAATACCACCCAACCCGCGGTGGCCAGGCCGTAGCCGAGATAGGTCAGGCTGCCGACCACCAGGCCGAATCCGGCGATGCGGCGCGGCGAGAAACGCACCAGCAGGTGCTTGAGCAACACACCCTGCACCAGCGCCATCATCGCGCCGACGGCGAACAGGGACCAGCCGACCTGGGCCGGTCCCCAGCCGAACTTGAAGTGCGTGTACAGCACCCAACTCGTATGCAGCACGAACTGCGCGAGTGACGACAGGCCGATCACCCACACCAGCGGCCCCACGCCCTGCAACTGCGCCAGCCCTTGCAGCGCCGCGAACGGATGCACGCGTCGCCACTCGAAGGCGCGCCGCTTCTCGTGGCCCAGTGACTCGGGCAGCACGAACCAGCCATAGAGCCAGTTCAGCAGCGCCAGGCCGCCAGCGGCGAAAAACGGCCAGTGCACGTCGACCGCCCCGAGCAGACCGCCGATCACCGGGCCCAGGATGAAGCCGATGCCGAACATCGCCCCCAGCAGGCCGAAGCTCGCGGCCCGCTCCTCGGGCGGCGTGATGTCCGCGACGTAGGCGTTGGCCACCGCGGCGTTGGCTTGCATCGCCCCCGAGACCACGCGCACCGCAATCAGCATCCACAGTGCCGTCGCCAGCCCGGTGACGATAAAGCTGACGCCGAGGCCGGCAATGCCGATCAGCAGCACCGGCCGGCGGCCGTAGCGGTCCGACAGCGCGCCCAGAATCGGCGAGCCGAAGAAGTTGGCGAGCCCGAAGGTGAAGACGACGACGCCGAACCAGAAGGTCTGCGCCTCGTTGGAGCTCGTGAACGTGCCGACGATGTGCGGCAGCACCGGAATGATCAGGCCGATCGCGATCATGTCGAGCAGGACGGTGATCGAGATAAACAACATGGCCGCCTTCCTTCCGGTCAGGCGGCCATGCAGGTCGGCGGCGAGCGAGGTCGTCATTCGGTCCGGTAGTTCGGCGCTTCCTTGGTGATCTGCACGTCGTGCACGTGGCTCTCGCGCACGCCGGCCGAGGTGATCTCGACGAACTCGGCCTTGGTCTGCATCTCGGCGACGGTGGCGCAGCCGCAGTAGTGCATCGACGCGCGCAGGCCACCCGCCATCTGGAAGATGATGCCCACCACCGAGCCCTTGTAGGGCACCTGGCCCTCGATGCCCTCGGGCACCAGCTTGGCCGTGTTGGGGTTGTTGCCGCCGTCGCCTTCCTGGAAGTAGCGGTCGGCACTGCCCTTGGCCATGGCGCCGAGCGAACCCATGCCGCGGTAGCTCTTGTAGCTGCGACCCTGGTACAGGATCGTCTCGCCCGGTGCCTCGTCGGTGCCGGCGAAGGCGCTGCCCATCATCACGCAGTCGGCCCCGGCGACGATGGCCTTGGCGATGTCGCCCGAGTAGCGGATGCCGCCGTCGGCGATCAGCGGCACGCCCGAGCCGCGCAACACCTTGGCGACGTTGTCGATGGCCATGATCTGCGGCACGCCGACGCCGGTGACGATGCGCGTGGTACAGATTGAGCCCGGCCCGATGCCGACTTTGACCGCGTCGGCACCCGCCTCGACGAGTGCCAGCGCCGCCTCGCCGGTGGCGATGTTGCCGCCGATGACCTCGATCTGGGGGTAATGGCGCTTGACCCAGCGCACACGCTCGATCACGCCGGCGCTGTGGCCATGCGCGGTGTCGACCACGATCGCGTCGACGCCGGCGGCGGCCAGCGCCTCGACACGCTCCTCGGTGCCTTCGCCCACGCCGACCGCCGCGCCGGCGCGCAGCTTGCCGTGCTGGTCGCGCGCCGCGTTGGGAAAGCTGGTCTGCTTGGTGATGTCCTTGACGGTCATCAGGCCGCGCAGCTCGAAGGCATCGTTGACCACCAGCACGCGCTCGAGCTTGTGCTGGTGCATCAGCGCCTTGCCCTCGTCGAGCGTCGCCCCTTCGCGCACCGTGATCAGGCGCTCGCGCGGCGTCATGATCTGGCGCACCGGCACGTCCATGCGGGTCTCGAAGCGCAGGTCGCGGTTGGTGACGATGCCCACCACGGTCCGGCCTTCGAGCACCGGGAAGCCCGAGATGCCATGCTGCTGGGCCAGGGCCATCACGTCGCGCACGGGCGTGTCGGGTCCGATCGTGATCGGGTCGCGCAGCACGCCGGACTCGTAGCGTTTGACGCGCGCCACTTCCCTGGCCTGCTGCTGGGCCGTCAGGTTCTTGTGGATGATGCCGATGCCGCCTTCCTGGGCGATCGCGATCGCCAGGCGCGCTTCGGTCACGGTGTCCATTGCGGCGGACACCAGGGGCAGGTTCAGCGTGATGCGGCGCGACAGGCGGGTGGTGAGGCTGGTATCACGCGGCAGGACTTGCGAGTACGCCGGCACCAGCAACACGTCGTCGAAGGTGAGCGCTTTGCCGAGAAGGCGCATGGTGGGAAAAGGCTCCAGACGCAAAAGGCGATTATACGGAGCGTGACATTCGTCCCGTTGTGCAAGGGGTGCAGCGCAATACACTGGCGCGAGCAACAGCCGCCGAGCACCACCATGCGCCGAACCGTCCTCGCCCTCAGCCTCGCCGCCGTGGCCAGCCTGGCCTGGGCCCAGCAGTCGCCGTCGCAGTGGAAGTGGCGCGACGCGCAGGGTCAGCTGCACATCAGCGACATGCCGCCGCCTGCCGGTGTGCCGGGCAGCGCGATCCTCGAGCGCCCGACCGACCTGCGTCGCAATGGCCGCGCGGTGGCGCCGCCGGCGCCCGCCAAGCCAGCGGAAGGCGCGGCCAGCGCCGCACGCGCCGCGGGTGTGGACCCCGAACTCGACGCGCGCCGCAAGAAGGCCGAGGACGAAAAGGCCGTGCAGCAGAAGCTGGCACAGGAGAAGGACGCCGCAGCGCGCGCCGAGAACTGCACGCGCGCCAAGGGCCACCTGGCCGCACTCAACGAAGGCATGCGCATGACGCGCACCAACGACAAGGGCGAGCGCGAGGTGCTCGACGACAAGGGCCGTGCCGAAGAGATGCAGCGCGCGCGCTCGGTGATGGCGAGCGACTGCAAGTAGCCGCGCTTCGTCAGGCCTTGCGCGCCGCTTCGCGGATGGCGCGGATCGTGGTTCGCGGCGAGATGACGTCGGTGTCCAGCCGCACGTGGATCAGGCTCGGCCCGTCGGCTGCCATCGCTTCGGCGAACGCCGGCTCGAACTGCGCGGTCCTCTCCACGGTCGTGCCGCGCCAGCCATAGGCCCGCGCCAGTGCGGCGAAATCCGGGTTGGTCAGGTCACTGCCGCTGACGCGGCCCGGGTACTCGCGCTCCTGGTGCATGCGGATCGTGCCGTAGCTGCCGTTGTCGACCACCACGCTGACCAGCTTGCCGCGCCCGCGCCCGGCGCCGAAGGCGGCGGCGGTGGCCAATTCCTGGCCGGTCATCAGGAAGTCGCCGTCGCCGGCGAGGTTGATCACGGTGCGGTCCGGGTACAACAGCGAGGCGGCCACGGCCGCCGGCACGCCGTAGCCCATCGCGCCGGAGGTCGGCGCGAGCTGCGTGCGGCCATGCCACTGGCGGCCCGGGTAACGGGTGTAGCGGTGCAGCCAGTTGCTGTAGTTGCCGGCGCCGTTGGTATAGACCGTGTCCTGCGGCACCAGGCGCTGGATCGTCTTGACGATGACCGCCATGTCCAGCGGCTCGACGGCCGGCGCCACCAGGTTGGCTTCGTAGTCGGCATGCACCGCCTCAGTCCAGGCCCGCCAAGCCACGCTGGCCGGCGCATCGAGCGTCTGCAGCGCCTGCCCGGCACAGGCCATCGAGGCCTGCAACAGCAGGTCGGCGGCATAAACCCTGCCCAGTTCCTCCGGCCCGGGATGCAGGTGCACCAGGCGCTGCGCCGGCCGTGGCGGCACCAGGTGCTGGTAGCCACCGGTCGTCATCTCGCCCAGGCGCACGCCCACGGCCAGCACCAGGTCGGCCTCGCGCACACGGGCGGCGAGCTTCGGGTTGACGCCGGTGCCCAGGTCGCCGACGTACTGCGCATGCCGGTTGTCGAAGCTGTCCTGGAAGCGGAACGCGCAGGCCACGGGCAGCTGCCAGGCCTCGGCGAAACGTTCGAAGGCGCGCGTGCTCTCGGCGCTCCAGCACGAGCCGCCGAGGATGACCAGGGGCCGCTGCGCCGCCAGCAGCAGCGTGCGCAGCTCGCGCAGCGCACCGGGCGCGGGCCAGGACAGTGCGGGCTGCGCCCGCGGCAACACCGGCGCCGCGGTCGGCGTGGTCAGCATGTCCTCGGGCAGCACCAGCACCACGGGGCCGGGCCGGCCCTGCATCGCGGTATGGAAGGCGCGCGCCACGTACTCGGGCAGGCGGTCGGCATGCTCCACCTCGCCGACCCACTTGGCCATGCCGAGCGTGCCGGGGCCGAAGACCTGACGGTAGTCGAGTTCCTGGAAGGCCTCGCGGTCGCGCTGGTCGCTGGCGACCTGGCCGACCAGCATCACCATCGGCGTCGAGTCCTGGAACGCGGTGTGCAGCCCGATCGCCGCGTTGCTGGCACCCGGCCCGCGGGTCACGAAGCACACCCCCGGCCAGTTGGCCAGCTTGCCCTGGGCGTCGGCCATGAACGCCGCACCGCCCTCGTGGCGGCAGGCGATGAAACGGATCCGCTCGTGGTGCTCGTGCAGCCCGTCCAGCACGGCCAGATAACTCTCGCCCGGCACGCCGAACACGGTGTCGATGCCCTGGGCCATCAAGGCCTCGACCAGCGCGTGGCCGGCCAGCCGGGGTTGGGGAGCCGCAGGGTCGGAGTTCACTTGCATCTTGTGATGGTAGCGAAGGCCCCGCAGAGCAGAGCTCGCGCAAGGCACAAGGGCTCAAGTGTGTCCAGCCGTGACCTGCGTTACCCAACCTCTTGGCCAGCGTGGTCGCGTTGCGTGTGGGCACCCGGCCGGGCGACAAAGGCGCTACCGTTCGGCCATCGCCACACCTGCGGGTGGACGCCACCATGCTGAAGTCGCTGTTTGGAGAACTGGTCACGACGCCGGTCAAGCCCGGCGGCGTGATGCCGGAGTTCGCCGCGACCGCGGTGCTGGAGAGCACCGACACGCGCCTGACCGACGACGGGCGCATGCTCGACCGGCACCAGCAGGACCTCTTCGTCACCGGCTCGCCAGCCGCCGCGATGCGCGCCCACCTGGCCGGGGCCCAGCATGCCACCGATGTGCGCACGATCACCCTGCTCGACCCGTCGCGGCTGTGGGCGCCGGGCGTCGTGAAGGCCCTGTCGGACGCCACCGGGCAGCCGGTCGAGCGCCTGCACCTGCGCGAACAGGCCTCGCTGCGCATCCTGGCCACGCTCGAGCGCACCGTGGTGCCGCGCCGGGGCGATGCCACGCTGAAGATCTACCACGCCGACCTGCGTGTGACCGAGGGCGAAAGCCTGGCGGTGCCCTTCGTGCTGATGGAGCGCAGCCAGATGGCCGCGGTGATCGTCGGGCCGATGGTGCAGGAGGAGGTCGAGGCCATGCTGACCGCGCTGCGCGCGGCCGTGCGCGAACCGACCTGGCGCTGCGAGTCGCTGCTCTTCCTGCTGCCGCCCAACCAGGTCTGGATCGCCGCGAAGATCGCCGCGCTCGACTGGCCGACCCAGCTGCATGTCGAGGTGATCGACGAGCCGCTGACCGGCACCTCGTCGGTCTGGAACGCACTGCTGGCGGCCTGGGATCGCCAGCAGGGTGCTGCCGAGCCGAGCACCGACCCGGCGGCCATCGACGCGCGCAACATCGCACGCCAGTTGCGCATGCTGTCGCTGACCGACGGCGTGCTCGGCGCCGCGCTGGCCGACGCCAACGACGGCGACCTGCTGGCCGGCGAGTCCAAGAGCGGCGGCATCGACTTGGCCCGGGCCGCGGCGGCGCTCGCCCCGCTGCTGCGCGCGCACCGCAAGGCACACGAGGACATGGGCCTGCCGGGCGCACTCGAAGAGTTCACCGTCGCGTCGGGCACCTGCTACCACCTGGTACGCCCACTGATGCGCCGGCCCAACCAGTTCATCTTCGCGCGCCTGGAACGCAACCATGCCAACCTGGCGCTGCTGAAGTTCAAGTTGGCCGAGGCCGAACGCAATCTGGGCTGAGCGATAGGATCACGGCATTGCCTCTTGCGGTGCCGCCATGAGCCAAGTTCTCTTCGACTACACGCGCCAGGACGCCAAGGGCGAGAGCCGTGTCGCGCATGCCTGGGCACGAGTGCCGGCCAGCCCCACGCCGGGCGAGCGCGCCACGATGAAGGCGCGCGCCAAGGCCCTGCTGGCCCAGCACAAGGCGGTGCTGGTGGCGCATTACTACGTCGACGGCGACCTGCAGGACCTGGCGCTCGAAACTGGCGGCTGCGTCGCCGACTCGCTGGAAATGGCGCGCTTCGGCCGCGACCACGCGGCGCAGACGCTCGTCGTGGCCGGCGTGCGCTTCATGGGCGAGTCGGCCAAGATCCTGTCTCCGGGCAAGCGCGTGCTGATGCCCGACCTGGAGGCCACCTGCTCGCTCGACCTGGGCTGCCCGCCCGAGGACTTTGCCGCCTTCTGCGACGCGCACCCGGACCGCAAGGTCGTCGTCTACGCCAACACCAGCGCCGCGGTGAAGGCGCGCGCCGACTGGATGGTGACCAGTTCCTGCGCCCTGGCCATCGTGCGCCACCTGCACGAACTGGGGCACAAGGTGCTGTGGGCGCCCGACAAGCACCTCGGCCGCTACATCCAGGAGCAGACCGGCGCCGACATGCTGATGTGGAATGGCGCCTGCATCGTGCACGACGAGTTCAAAGGGCTGGAGCTCGAGCTGCTGCGGCGCGAGCACCCGAAGGCGCAGGTACTGGTACACCCCGAGTCGCCGCAGGCCGTGGTGGCGCAGGCCGACGTGGTGGGGTCGACTTCGCAGTTGCTCAAGGCGGTCGTCGACGGCGACGCCAGGGAGTACATCGTCGCCACCGACAACGGCATGTTCCACCGCATGCAGCAGCTCGCCCCCGGCAAGACGCTGATCGAAGCCCCCACCGCCGGCAAGAGCGCCACCTGCAAGAGCTGCGCGCACTGCCCGTGGATGGCGATGAACGCAACCCAGGGGCTGATCGCGTGCCTGGAGTCCGGCCAAGGCGAGATCTTCGTGCCCGAGCCGACGCGTTCGAAGGCACTGGGCTGCATCGAACGCATGCTCGACTTTGTCGCGGCGAATCCGGGAGCTATTGCCCAGCCGCAGCGTGGCGGGATGGTGCGCGACATCGGCAGCGCCTGAACTGGCCGCCAAAGCCGGCGCTGTTGGCGCGACCGCCGGCGCGCGTGCGTGCCCAGAATGACGGCATGAGTACCGTCGCCGACTTCGCCTCGATCCGCAACCACCATGAGCAGGCCGTGTTCGAGGCGGTGCTGGCCCAGCGCAACGTGTATCCGGCGGTGACCGGCGACGAGCTGTTGGCCGACGTGGCCTGCGTGGCGCTGAACCGGCTGCCGGCGCGCTACATCCGCCACTCGGTCGACTTTCTCTTCTACCTGACCGAACGCGAGCGCGGCGAGCTGGAGAAGGCCGTGCAGGCGGCTGTCAAGCATGCCTTCGAATTCGTGCAGGCGCGTGTCGCGATGCGCGCCCGCGGCTGACGCTCAGCGCGCGCCGCGGATCAGCACCGTCGGGAAGCTCACCGGCAGCGTGCGCGGGTAGTCGCGGCTGAAGTGCAGCCCGCGGCTTTCGTGCCGCGACAGCGCCGAACGCACGATCAGCTCGGCGCACTCGACCAGGTTGCGCAACTCCAGCAGGTCACGATTGACGCGGAAGTTGGCGTAGTACTCGTCGATCTCGAGCTTGAGCAGGTCGATGCGGTGCAGTGCCCGCTCCAGGCGCTTGGTCGTGCGCACGATGCCCACGTAGTTCCACATCAGCAGGCGCAACTCGTCCCAGTTGTGCGAGATCACGACCTGCTCGTCGGCGTTCTCGACCTGGCTCTCGTCCCAGGCCGGCAGCGTGGCGTTGGGCACCGCCTCGGCGCCGACGATCGCCTGTGCGCAGGTGTGGCCGAGCACCACGCATTCGAGCAGCGAGTTGCTCGCCAGCCGGTTGGCGCCGTGCAGGCCGGTGTAGGTGGTCTCGCCCACCGCGTACAGGCCTGGCAGGTCGGTGCGGCCCTCGAGGTCGGTGACCACGCCGCCGCAGGTGTAGTGCGCCGCCGGCACCACGGGAATGGGCTGCTGGGCGATGTCGATGCCGAGCTTGGCGCAGCGTGCGTGGATGGTCGGGAAATGTTCCTGGAGGAAGGCCTCGCCGAGGTGCGTGGCGTCGAGCCACACATGGTCCAGGCCATGCTTCTTCATCTCGAAGTCGATCGCACGCGCAACGATGTCGCGCGGCGCCAGTTCCTCGCGCGGATCGTGGGCACGCATGAAGCGCGTGCCGTCCGGCAACTTCAGGTGGGCGCCCTCCCCGCGCAGCGCCTCGGTGATCAGGAAGCTGCGTTCCTGCGGGTGGTACAGGCAGGTCGGGTGGAACTGGATGAACTCCATGTTGCCGACCCGGCAGCCCGCGCGCCACGCCATCGCGATGCCGTCGCCGGTGGCGGTGTCGGGGTTGCTGGTGTAGCGGTAGACCTTGCCGACGCCGCCGGTGGCCAGCACCACGGCCGAGGCGGCCAGGGTCTCGACGCGGCCGCCGTCGATGTCCAGCGCGTAGACGCCGTAGCAGCGCTGCGGCTCCTCGCGCCGCAGGTGGCGTGAGGTCACCAGGTCGACCGCCATCCAGCGCTCGCGCAGGCTGATGTTCGGGTGCTGCCGCGCCTTGGCCAGCAGGGCTTCGTGGATCGCGCGGCCGGTCGCATCGGCCGCATGCGCGATGCGCCGCACGGCATGACCGCCCTCGCGCGTCAGGTGCAGGCCGAGTGGCCCGTCGGGGTCGGCGGAGAACGGCACGCCCTCGTCGACCAGCCACTCGACCGCCTGCGCGCTGCGCGCGGCGATGAAGCGGGCCGTGTGCTCGTCCACCAGACCGGCGCCGGCGTCCTGGGTATCGCGCACATGCGACTCCACGCTGTCGTCGCGGCCCAGCACGCCGACGATGCCGCCCTGGGCCCAGGCCGTGGCCGCCTCGTCGAGATTGCGCTTGGCCAGCACCACCACGGGGCGCTCGGCCGCCAGCCGCAGTGCGACCGTCAGGCCCGCCAGACCGGCGCCGATCACGACCACCGGCTGGGACGAAGGGGTCAACATGGCGGCGATTCTAGGGACATGGTCACGCTGACCCGTGGCGCGCGCTGTTCTGGCCGCGTGGGCCGCGGCTTACACTGCGTCGCACCCGCCGCCGGCCGCCACTCACCACGCCGTACGCCATGCCGAAACCCATCCACGAAATGTCCACCTGGGACGCGTCGGCGCACCCGTCGCGTCCGTTCGAGGAGGAGGAAGCGTGGGAGGCCACGCGCCAGCAGACCGGCATGGCCACGCAGCTGATGCGCGACAAGGACGAGTACCTCGCCGAGAGCTACCGCCATGTCGGCCGCCAGGTCAGCGATGGGCAATGGGAACTGTTCGTCGCCTGCGAACCGTCGGAGGCGATGCAGCAGCAGTTCGAAGCCCTGCGGCCCGAGTACCTGGTGCTGCACGACATCGGCACCCAGACCTCGCGCCGCATGCTGGCCGGCCTGGCCACCGCGGCAGGACGCCGCGTGCACCAGTTGCACATCCGGCGCCAGGGCGTGGGCATGCCGCTGGCGAAGATCGAGTTCATCGAGCTGGTCTGCAAGCCCGAGCATCCGCCGATTCGCCTGTACTCGACCGAGGTCGACGCCGACACCGCGCAGCGCCGCCGCCTGGCGCGCATGCTGCTGGCCTACAGCCGCCTGGGCGTGGTGATGGTCGGCGACCTGCCGCCGCACGCACTGGCCTCGGCCCTGCTGCCGCTGCGTGACGCGATCACCGAAGGGCCGTGGCTCAACCGCGAGCTGGTGCTGCTGCCGCTGGCCGGTGCCGCGGCGCTGGCCGGGCAGGCGGCGCATATCGCCAAGAGCACCTCGGTCAAGGTGCTGACCACGCCGCAGGTCACGCGCCCGGCCGAAGCCTGGGCCTACCTGCGTGCCTCATGGCACAAGCTGCGCGACGCGCTGGCCGACGACGCCATCCACCTGCCAGAGATCCTCGATCCGGTGCGCGGCGACGCCCC
>JALHQP010000099.1 GCA_022841885.1 Aquincola sp.
GCGAGCACGGCACGCGAGCAGGCCGCGCCGCAGCTGTTCATGCTGCGCGAGGCGGTCAGGCGCGAGGTGCAGCAGGCCACCGGCATCGACTTCGCGCGCCAACGCCTCACGGCGCGCGGCTTCGAGCCGCTCTGACGTCGCGGGCGCGCGCCGGCCGCCGCTAAGATGCCGCGCGCTGCCTCATGAGCACCTCTGCTGCGGCCGACGCCGCCTCTGCCGCCGCATCGGCCGCGGCCGCCCCAGCCCCTGCGCCGCTGATCCCGCTGCCCGACATGCGGCTGTTCGGCCACGACGCGGTGGACTGGAGCATCGTGGCGATCTTCGCCGTCGTGTACCTGGGCATGTTCCTCGGCGGCCTGCCGCGCCTGAAGCTCGACCGCTCGGGCGTGGCGCTGCTGGGCGCAATCGCGGTGCTGGCCTTCACCGGGCTGTCGGTGGAGGACGCGGCGCGCGCGGTGGACCTGCCGACGATCGTGCTGCTGTTCGCCTTCATGGTGGTGAGCGCGCAGATGCGCCTGGGCGGCTTCTACAGCGCGGTGACGCGGCGCGTGGGCGCGATGCCGCTCCCGCCCGCCGGGCTGCTGGCGGCGCTGATCGGCGTGGCCGGCGCAATGTCGGCGGTGTTCTCGAACGACGTGGTGTGCCTGGCGATGGCGCCGGTGGTGGCACGGCTGGCGCTGGCACGCGGCCTGAACCCGGTGCCGCTGCTGGTGGGGCTGGCGTGCGCAGCCAACATCGGATCGGCCGCGACGCTGATCGGCAACCCGCAGAACATGCTGATCGGCTCGGTGATGAAGCTGCCTTTTGCCGGCTACGTGCGCGCGGCGCTCGTGCCGGTGGCGCTGAGCCTGGCACTGCTGTGGGCCTGGCTCGCCTTCGGGCTGCCGGCGCGGCGGCTGCGCGAGGCGGCGGCGCCCAGCGCCCATGCACCCGACGAACCCGACCCGCCCTTCGACGCGCTGCAGACCGCCAAGGGGCTGATGGTGGCCTCGGCGTTGATGCTCATCTTCCTCTTCACCGACTGGCCGCGCGACGTCGCTGCGTTGGTGGGCGCGGGCGTGCTGCTGCTGAGCCGCCGGCTGCACTCGGCCCATGTGATGGGCTTCGTCGACTGGCAGTTGCTGCTGTTGTTCATCGGCCTGTTCGTCGTCAATCACGCGTTCGAGACCACGGGCCTGGCGGCGCAGGCGGTAGCCTGGCTGGGCACGCAGGGGCTGCACGTGGCCGAGCCGGAACCGTTGATGGTGCTGGGCGTGGCGCTGTCCAACGTGGTGAGCAACGTGCCGGCGGTGATGCTGCTGCTGCCGCACCTGGACGGTGAGCGTGCCGGCGTGATGCTGGCGCTGGTGAGCACCTTCGCCGGCAACCTGCTGCTGGTGGGTTCGATCGCGAACCTGATCGTGGCCGACCTGGCACTCAAGGCCGGCGTTCGGATCGACTGGCGTGCGCACGCGGTGATCGGCGTGCCGGTGACGTTGGCGACGCTGGCGATCGCGTGGGGCTGGCTGGCCTGGACGGGCTGAGCCCGCGGCGCGCTCAGGGTGCCGCGATGAAGCGGCGCAGCACGGCGAACGCGCGCTCGGGGTCGTCGCGCCACGGGCCGTGGCCGACCTGGGCGAAGCGCTCGAACTGCACCCACTCGCGCGGCAGCGCGGCGACGATCTCCTGCGCGTCCTCGATCGGCGTCACCGGGTCGGCGTCGCCGGCCATCACGAGCACCGGGCATTGCGCCTTGGCCAGGCCCGGCCGCAGGTCCATCGTGCGCTGCTCGCCGCCGGCCGAGGCGAACAGGACCTCGGTGTTGAAGACGATGCGCTGGCGTGCCTCGCCACCTTGCGGCGTGGTGTTGTACAGGCGCATGCAGACGCGGTTGTAGGCGTCCCAGGTCTGCGCGTTCGGGTCGGTCCAGAAGGCCTCGGCCACCGCGCGCGCCTCCGCGCCACCGAGCCGGTCGAACATTGCCAGCTTGCGTGCCAGGCCCATGTGGTGCGAAGTCGACGACAGGATCACCTTGGCCGGGTGCGCCGGGTGGCGCGCGATGTAGCGCTGCGCGACGAAGCCGCCGAAGCTCTGGCCGAGCACGATGGGCTTGACGAGGCCCAGCGCGTCGCACAGGCGCACCACGTCGTCGGCGAAGGTGTCGAGCGTCCATTCGCCGGGCGGGCGACGGTCGCTGCGGCCGTGGCCGCGGTGGTCGACGTAGACGATCTGCGCCAGGTCCGCCAGGCGCGAGAACAGCGGCTTGAAGCCCGAGTGGTCGTAGCCCGGGCCACCGTGCAGCAGGATCAGCGTGGACTTCTCGCGCATCGAGGGGCCGTCGGGCACGAGTCCCGGGCCTTCGAAGTCGACGAAGAGGCGGATGCCAGGTGCGATTTCGATGCGCATGGCAGCGCCTGCAGCTCAGACCGCCAGCAGTGTCTGCCGATAGTGCAGCAGCTCGTCGATTGACTCGTGCACGTCGGCCAGCGCGGTGTGAGCCTGCGCCTTCTTGATGCCCTCCAATGCCGAAGGCTTCCAGCGCCGCGCCAGTTCCTTGAGCGTGCTGACATCCAGGTTGCGGTAGTGGAAGAAGGCTTCCAGCGCCGGCATGTGGTTGGCGAGGAAGCGTCGGTCCTGGCAGATGGTGTTGCCGCACATCGGGCTCTTGCCGGCGCCGATGTACTGCGACAGCCAGGCGATGACCTCGGCGCTGGCGTGCGCCTCATCGACGGTGGAGGCCTTGACGCGGTCGATCAGGCCGCTTCTGCCGTGGGTGCCCTTGTTCCAGGCATCCATGCCGTCGAGCACGGCGTCGCTCTGGTGGATCGCGAACACCGGGCCTTCGACGCGTGTCGCGCACTGGGCGTCGGTGACGACCACCGCGATCTCGATGACGCGGTCGCGCTCGGGCGACAGGCCGGTCATCTCGAGGTCGATCCAGATCAGGTTGCTGTCGTGCTTGGCGAGGGCGGTGTCCGTCATGGCAGGGTCGCAGGGAAGGCGTTGCGGACATTGTGGCAGCCCTACACTTCCGCACCATGTCCTCGCTCGCCCTCAGCGCCCTGTTCGCCGCCGCCGTCGTCGTCAGCTTCGTCCTGAAGACCTGGCTCGCGATGCGGCAGATGCGGCACGTGGCAGCGCACCGCGGCGCCGTGCCGGCGGCATTCGCCGAGAAGGTGTCGCTCGACGCGCACCAGAAGGCGGCCGACTACACGCTGGCGCGCGGCCGCTTTGGCCTCGTGTCGCTGGCCTTCGGCACGCTGGTGCTGCTGGGCTGGACCCTGCTCGGCGGACTGGATGCGCTCAACGAAGCGGTGCGCGACGTGGTGCAGCCGGCCTGGGGACACCTCGCCTACCAGCTCGTGTTGCTGGCGGCCGTGGCGGCGATCGGCTCGCTGGTCGAGATGCCGCTCGACGCCTGGAGCACCTTCCGCATCGAGCAGCGCTTCGGCTTCAACCGCATGACCTGGAAGCTGTACCTGCTCGACGCGGCGAAGGGCGCGGCCGTGGGTGCCGCGATCGGCCTGCCGCTGGCGGCGCTGGTGCTGTGGATCATGGGCGCGGCCGGCGCCTGGTGGTGGCTCTGGGCCTGGCTGGCCTGGACCGGATTCCAGCTGCTGATGCTGGTGCTGTACCCGACGGTGATCGCGCCGCTGTTCAACAAGTTCTCGCCGCTGCCGGATGCGTCGCTGGCCGAGCGCGTGAGCGCGCTGATGGCGCGCTGCGGCTTCCGCGCAAAAGGCCTGTTCGTGATGGACGGCAGCCGGCGCTCGGCGCACAGCAACGCCTACTTCACCGGCCTGGGCGCGGCCAAGCGCGTGGTGTTCTTCGACACCCTGCTCACGCGCCTGAGCCCGGGCGAGGTGGAGGCGGTGCTGGCGCACGAGCTGGGCCACTTCAAGCTCAGGCATGTGCCCAAGCGCATGTTTGCGATCTTCGGCGCCAGCCTCGCCGCGCTGGCCCTGCTCGGCTGGCTGGCGCAGCAGCAATGGTTCTACACGGGCCTGGGCGTCATGCCCAACCTGCCGGGCACACCCAACGACGCCCTGGCGCTGTTGCTGCTGATGTTCGCGCTGCCGCCCTTCGGCTTCCTGGTCACGCCGCTGGCCGCGGCGCTGTCGCGCAAGCACGAGTTCGAGGCCGACGCCTACGCCTGCGCGCAGGCCAGCGGGCGCGACCTCGCGCAAGCGCTGGTGAAGCTGCACGAGGACAACGCCGGCACGCTGACGCCCGACCCGCTGTATGCGCGCTTCTACTACTCGCACCCGCCGGCCGCCGAGCGGCTGGCGGCGCTGAAGCTGGAGCCGCAGCCATGAACCTGGCCGACCAACACTGCAAGCCGCTCGAAGGCCAGCCGCCGATGTCCGACGCGCAGGTGCGCAAGCACCTGGCCGACGCACCCGGCTGGGCCTTGGCGGACGGCTCGATCGAGAAGACCTTCCGCTTCGAGGACTACCACCGCACGATGGCCTTCGTGAACGCGGTGGCCTGGATCGCGCACCGCGAAGACCACCACCCCGACATCGCGTTCTCGTACAACCGCTGCACGCTGCGCTTCAACACCCACTCGGTGGGTGGCATCTCGCTCAACGACTTCATCTGCGCCGCGAAGGTGGACGCGCTCTTGACTTGAGCAAGTTCGCCGCGCTCGACCTGGGGCGCGTGGTGGCGGCGTTTGGCCGCCACGTCATCGTCGAGTCGCCCGAGGGCGAGCGCACCATCTGCCACCCGCGCGGCAAGAAGAGCGACTGCGTGGTCGGCGACTGGGTACGCTGGCAGGCCACGGGCGACGAGGGCGTGATCGAGCACATCGAGCCGCGCCGCAACCTGATGCACCGGCAGGACGAGTGGAAGACCAAGTCCTTCGCCGCCAATATCGACCAGGTGCTGGTGCTCGTCGCCGGCGAGCCGATGTTCAGCGAGTCGCAGCTGGCGCGTGCGCTGATCGCCGCCGAGAGCGCCGGCATCGCGGCCCTGGTGCTGCTGAACAAGTGCGACCTGCCGCAGGCCGCCGCCGCGCGCGCGCGCCTGGCGCCCTACCGGGCGATGGGCGTGGCGGTGCACGAGACGGCGATGAAGGCCGCCCCCGACGCAGCACGTGCCGTGCTGGCGCCGCTGCTGGCCGGCCGCGCGACCCTGGTACTCGGGCCCAGCGGCATGGGCAAGAGCACGCTGATCAACCTGATGGTGCCGGGAGCAGCCGCGCAGACCGGCGAGATCTCGGCCGCGCTCAACGCGGGCCGCCACACCACGACCACGACAACCTGGTACTGGCTCGACGGGCAGCGCGAGTCGGCGCTGCTCGACTCGCCCGGCTTCCAGGAGTTCGGCCTGCGCCATGTGGAGGCGCTGCAGCTGCCCGGGCTGATGCCCGACCTGCGGGCCTTCGCCAGTGGCTGCAAGTTCTACAACTGCACGCACCGGCACGAGCCGGGTTGCGCGGTGCTCGCGGCGGTCGAGCGCGGCGAGGTCAGCGCCAGCCGCTGGCGCATCTACGGCGAGATCTGCGACGAACTGGCGCGACAGAAGTGGTAGCGCGCTAGCCCAGCAGGTTGGCCAGCGACAACAGCGCGGTGAGAAGCATCCACAGGATCACGGAGCGCCACACCAAGCCGACCACACTCTGCAGGTGGCCGGTCTGCGCGGGCGATCCGGGCGTCGACCCGCGCGCCGACGCCGCCTCCGGGTTGCCGCCGACGTCGAAGGTCTTCGAGCGGTCGGGCGTGACGCCGGGCGCCGCCTGGCCGCCGAGCTGCACGCCGATGGCACCGGCGGCCGACGCGAGCAGGATGCCTTCATTCGCGTGCAGCCACAGCGCCGCGTCGCGGCGCCAGCCGCTGACCGCCTCCTCGAAGTTGCCGACGACCGCGAAGCCGAAGGCCGTCAGGCGCGCCGGCACATGGTCGAGCAGCGAGAAGGCGCGCTGCGACAGCCTCATGAGGCGCTCGTTGGCCGGCACGTCGAGCGTGCGGCTCTTGAAGGCCCAGTAGCGGCTCGCGAACTCGGCCAAGCGGTACAGCACCGCCCCGGCCGGGCCCAGGCCGACCGCCGACAGCGCGATGAAACAGAAGAAGACGCCGAACACGTGGCGGTGCGCCGCCAGCAGCGAATGCTCGAGCACGTGGCGCAGCAGCTCGGTGCGCGGCAACTCGCTCGCGTCGAGGTGACGCCACTCGGCGAGCAGGCTGCGCGCCTGCGCCTCATCGCCCCGGCCCAGCGCGGCGCGGATGTCGGTGAAGTAATGGCTGAACTGGCGAAAGCCCAGCGTGAGGTAGAGCACCACGATGTCGAACACGAAGCCGGCCAGCGCGCTGAAGTGCGCCAGCGCGAGGTAGATCAGCCAGGCCACGACCGCCGGCGCGACCACGGTGACGCACCAGACGATCACCGCATGCTGCTTCTGGCCGGCGTCGAAGTTGCGGCCGGCCCAGCCGGTCCACCCGATCAACGTGTCGTGCACCCAGTTGTCGCGTGGCAAGGGCTTGAGCTGCTCGATCCACAGCGCGAAGAGGACGGCGAAGAAGCTCATCAGGACGTCGGCTCAGGCCGAGAGAAGGCGGTAGAAGTTTCGCAGCATCGCCGCGGTGGCGCCCCAGATGAAGTACTCACCCTGCCCGTCCGGTCGCGGCCAGGGCATCGACAGGAACTCGCGGCGATGGCCTTCGTGCTCGAACAGGTGGCGCCGGTGGTGCGCCGGGGTCATCAGGAAGGACAGCGGCACTTCGAACACCTCGGCCACCTCGAAGCTGTCGGGCCGGATCTCGAACGGCGGGTTCACGAGCGCCACCACCGGCGTGACGTCGAAGTTGGTCACGGTGCGGTAGACCGGCAGCGCGCCGATCACCTCGACGTGGCGGCGTGCCAGCCCCACCTCCTCTTCGGTCTCCCGCAGCGCGGTGTCGACCGCGTCGGCATCGCCCGGCTCGGCGCGGCCACCGGGAAAGCTGATTTGCCCGGCGTGGTCGCGCAGGTGGGCGGTGCGCTGCGTCAGCAACAGCGTCAGGCCCTCGCCACGCTGGACCAGCGGCACCAGCACCGAGGCATTGCTGCGCTCATAGCCGTCGAACTGGCCGCCGTCGCCGAGCCTCTCGGGCGCCCACGGCGGCGGCGCCGCAAAACGGTCGCGCAAGGCGTGCGGCGTCAGTCGGTCGGGCGACACGGCCGCCAGGTGCCCGTCATGGCCAGCCACCGGCACAGCGCGAGGGTCGGTGATGCGCGGGCGCATGGTCGTGGCCATCGATTTCAGCTTACGCCAAGAAGGCAAAAGGCCGCCCACAGGCGGCCTCGTTGGCGCAGGCGGGGGCCCGGATCAGGCCAGCTTCTCCTTGATGCGCGCCGACTTGCCCGAGCGCTCGCGCAGGAAGTACAGCTTGGCGCGGCGCACGTCGCCACGGCGCTTGACTTCGATGCTGGCGATCAGCGGGCTGTAGAGCTGGAAGGTGCGCTCGACGCCTTCGCCGCTGGACACCTTGCGCACGATGAACGAGCTGTTCAGACCGCGGTTGCGCTTGGCGATCACCACGCCTTCGTAAGCCTGCACGCGCTTGCGGGTGCCTTCGACGACGTTGACGTTCACGATCACAGTGTCGCCAGGGGCGAAAGCCGGGATCTTCTTGCCCAGGCGGGCGATTTCCTCTTGCTCGAGGGTCTGGATCAGGTCCACTGAGGTTCTCCGAATGATCGTGCCGGCGGGATGGAGGTATTGGCGTGCACCGGGGGCGCACAGTGGCCCGGCAGAGGATCAAAAGCCTGTGATTATAGCTGCAGCCCGGCGAGGTGGGCCTCGTCGGCCTTGCTCAGGCGCCCGGCCGCCCGGGCGGCGGCAATCAGGTCCGGCCGGCGCCGAGCCGTGAGCTCCAGCGAACGCTCGCGCCGCCAGCGCTGGATCTGGGCGTGATGGCCCGACAGCAGGACCGGCGGCACGGTCTGTCCGTCCAGCACCTCCGGGCGGCTGTAGTGGGGGCAGTCGAGCAGGCCATCGTCGCCGAAACTGTCCTGCTGGTGCGACTGCTCATCGCCCAGCACGCCCGGCTGCAGGCGCGCCACGGCGTCCAGCAACGCCAGTGCCGGCAATTCGCCGCCGGACAGCACGAAGTCGCCCAGGCTCAGCTCCTGGGTGACGTGGCGGTCGAGAAAACGCTGGTCGATCCCTTCGTAGCGCCCGCACAGCAGCACTCCGCCGGGCCCAGCGGCCAGTTCGCGCACCAGGGTCTGGTCGATGCGACGGCCGGTGGGCGTGAAGTGGATCAAGGCCGGTGCCTCGCCGCCGCGGTCGGCCCGGGCCGCGCCGAGCGCGCGCTCCAGGGGCTCGGCCAGCAGCACCATGCCCGGGCCGCCGCCGAACGGGCGGTCGTCGACACGCTTGTAGGCCCCCTCGCCGAAGTCGCGCAGCGGCCACAGGCGCACGTCGACCTGCTTCGTCTCGAAGGCACGCCGGGTCACGCCCTGGGTCAGGAAAGGCCCGAACAGCTCGGGAAACAAGGTGATCACGTCCCAGCGCATCAGTAGTCCAGTCCCCAGTCCACCGTGATGCGCCGGGCCTGCAGGTCGACCGTGTCGACATAGGCCGCGACGAAGGGGATCAGCCGCTCGACGTCGCCGTGCACCACCCGCAGGACGCTGTGCGCACCGGTATCGATCAGGTCGGCGACCGCGCCGAAAGCGATGCCCTCGCGGTTGCAGACCTCGCAGCCGATCAGGTCGACCCAGTAGTACTCGTCGGGCGCCGCAGTCGGGAAGCTGCCGCGGGCGACGAAGACTCGCGCGCCGCGCAGCGCCTCGGCCGCACTGCGGTCGGCCACCTCCTGCGCGCCGGCCACGACCAAGCCCCCGTGCTCGCGCGACTGGGTCACGCGCAGCAGCGGTGGCGGTGGCACGCCGGGCCCTTCGGGCGGGCGCAGGTACCAGCGCTTCGAGGAGAACAGCGCCTGAGGGTCGCTGGCGAAGGGCTGGACCTTGAACCAGCCCTTCACGCCCCAGGCGCCCATGACACGGCCGACCTCGACCGCGTCAGCGGGGAAGTCGGCGGGGGGATCGACGGAAACGGCGGACGGCGGCATGACTGCCGCGCCAACCTCAGGCAGCGGCCTTCGAGGCCTGCTCGACCAAGCGCGCCACGGTGGGCGACAGCTGGGCGCCGACGCCCTTCCAATGGGCGACGCGGTCGGTGGCCACACGCAGCGGCTGCTCGCCGCCGGCGGCCATCGGGTTGTAAAAGCCCACGCGCTCGATGAAGCGGCCGTCGCGGCGCTCGCGCGAGTCGGAGACGACGATGTTGTAGAAGGGGCGCTTCTTGGCGCCGCCACGGGCCAGACGGATCACGACCATGTTGAGGTATTCCTCGAATCTTGTTATCGCAGCCACCCGGCGGAGACACACGCGGACAGCACGACAGGGGTCGGCACCGTAGATACGCCAGTCACCCGACCGGCCAGCACCGAAAGCGGCGGATTATAAACTTCCGCGCCACATGACCCATCCCCTCCTGATCCGACCCAGCGTCGAGGCCGACCTGCCGGCCATCACCCGCATCTACGGCCACGCGGTCCAGCACGGCACGGGCACCTTCGAGCTCGAGGTGCCCGACGAGGCGGCGATGGGCCAGCGCCGGGCCGATGTGGTCGGCAAGGACCTGCCCTGGCTGGTGGCCGAACGCGACGGCCTGGTGTTCGGCTACGCCTACGCCAACCACTTCCGGCCGCGGCGCGCCTACCGCTTCTGCCTCGAGGATTCCATCTACCTCGACGAGTCCGCGCGCGGCCAGGGGGTCGGCCGGTTGCTGCTGGCCGAGCTGCTGGCGCAATGCGAAGCGCGCGGCGCGCGCCAGATGCTGGCCGTGATTGGCGACTCGGCCAACGCCGGCTCGATCGGCGTGCATCGGGCCTGCGGCTTCGAGGAGGTGGGCGTGTTCAAGGCCGCGGGCTGGAAGTTCGGGCGCTGGCTCGACGTGGCGCTGATGCAGAAGCGCCTGGGCGAAGGCGAGACCACCGAGCCGCGGGACGCCTAGTGCCGCGCTACCGCTCCAAGACGCTGGCCACCTGGCTGGCGCTGCTGGCCGGCGCCTTCGGCGCCCACCGCTTCTACCTGCACGGTCCTCGCGATGCCTGGGCCCGACTGCACCCCTGGCCGACGCTGGCGGGCCTGTACGGTGTTCAGCGCGTTCAGGCACTGGGCCAGGACGACCCACTGTCCTGGCTGCTGTTGCCGTTGCTCGGGTTGATGATCGCGCAGGCCTGTCTGTTCGCGATCCTCTACGGCCTGACGCCGGACGAACGCTGGGACGCGCGCCGAAATCCGGGGGCGCCTGTGCGCGCCACCGGCTGGGGGCCGGTGCTCGGCGTGATCGCGGCGCTGATGATCGGCGCCACGGCGCTGATGGCCACCATCGCGTTCGGCGGCCAGCGCTACTTCGAGTGGCAGGTCGAAGAAGCCAGGAAGATCAGCGCTTAGAAGATCAAGCGTCCGACGCCGTAGCCGATCGCCGCGATCAGCGCCGATGCCGGAATCGTGAAGACCCAGGCCCAGACGATCGTGCCGGCCACGCCCCAGCGCACCGCGGACGCGCTGCGCGTCGACCCGACGCCGACGATGGCGCCGGTGATGGTGTGCGTGGTCGACACCGGGATGCCCAGGCCGGTGGCCAGGAAGAGCGTGATCGCGCCTCCGGTCTCGGCGCAGAAGCCGCCCACCGGCTTGAGCTTGGTGATGCGCTGGCCCATGGTCTTGACGATGCGCCAGCCACCGAACATCGTGCCCAGCCCGATCGCGATGTAGCAGACCCAGATCACCCAGCCCGGCGGCATCGCCGCGCTGGCGCTGGCGTAGCCGGTGGAGATCAACAGCATCCAGATGATGCCGATGGTCTTCTGCGCGTCGTTGCCGCCATGGCCCAGGCTGTACAGGCCCGCCGACACGAGCTGCAGGCGGCGAAAGACGCCGTCGACACGCTGCGGCCGCACCCCGCGGCAGGCCCAGGCCACCAGCACCATCAGCAGCGAACCGAGCACGAATCCCAGCGTCGGCGACACGATGATGAAGGCCACGGTCTTCCACACGCCCGCGCCGATCAACCCGCCGGCGCCCACCTTGGTCATCGTGGCGCCGACGATGCCCCCGATCAGCGCATGCGAACTCGACGAGGGGATGCCGTACCACCACGTGATGACGTTCCAAGCGATCGCCCCGATCAGCGCGCCGAACACGACGTAGTGGTCCACGACGCCGGGCTCGACGATGCCCTTGCCGACCGTGGCCGCCACCTTGAGCTGAAACACGAAGATGGCGACGACATTGAAGAAGGCCGCGAACAGCACCGCCTGCTGCGGCTTGAGCACGCCGGTGCTGACGACCGTGGCGATCGAGTTCGCCGCGTCGTGGAAGCCGTTCATGAAGTCGAAGGCGATCGCCAGCAGCACCAGCAGGGCGATCACCCAGAACGCGACCTGGACCGAAGACATGCCCAGGCGACTTACGAGTTCTCGAGGACCACGCCCTCGATCAGGTTGGCCACGTCCTCGCAGCGGTCGGTGATCGACTCGAGCTGCTCGTAGATCGTCTTCAGCTTGATCAGCTCGCGCACGTCGCCCTGCTCGCGGAACAGCCGGCTCATCGCGGCGCGCATCACGCGGTCGGCGTCGCTCTCGAGCTGGTCGATCTCCTCGCAGGTCTTGAGCGCGGCCTCCATCACGTCGGCCTTGCCGATCTGCGGCAGCAGCGTCACCACATGCGCGACGCGGTCGCAGCACTTGGCGGCCAGCTCGGCCAGGCGCAGCACCTCCTCGGTGACCTCGCGCACGTCGTACAGCGACATGGTCTCGCTCGAGTCCTGCAGCAGATCGAGCACGTCGTCCATCGTATTGATCAGGCCATGGATCTGCTCGCGGTCGATCGGCGTGATGAAGGTCTTGTGCAGCAGGCGGTTGACCTCGGCCGTCACCTTGTCGGCCTGGCGCTCGGCGTGGTCGACCGCCTCGGCATACTTGCCGCGCAACACCGGGTCGGCGTAGTTCTGGATCATCGCGACGAAGGCGCGCGAGCCCTCGGCGATGTGCGCGCCGTGCTGGTTGATCAGTTCGAAGAAGTTGCCCTCGCGCGGCAGCAGCTTGCCGAACAGCATCGATGTCCCCTCGGGAAGGCCGTCACGCGACCGTCATACGTTTGTCTTGGGCGCAGTGTAAGGGCCGATCCTTTCGATCCGCTGTCCCCGCGGCGGCATACGGGCCAGCTCCGGCGCCAGCTCGGCCAGGGGCACGAGCACGAAGGCGCGCTCGTGCATACGCGGGTGCGGCAACGTCAAGGCCGGCGTCGCGAGCTGGCGCTCGCCGTACAGCAACAGGTCCAGGTCGAGCGTGCGCGGGGCATGGTGGTACGGCCGTTCGCGACCGAAGCGCGCCTCGATGGCCTGCAGCGACTGCAGCAGCACTAGCGGCTGCATCTGGGTGCGCAACTCGGCCACGGCGTTGACGTAGTCCGGCCCGTTCGCGTCCACCGGTGCGCTGCGGTACAGCGACGAGCGCGCGACGCAGCGCGTTCCGGCCAGCGCGCTCAGTGCCTCGAAGGCCGCTTCCAGCGTGGCCAGCGCATCGCCAAGGTTGGCCCCCAGGCCGACGAAGACGCGTTCGCCGGCCACCGTGTTCACGCCGCAGCCTCGGGCGCCGGCGCGTCGCTGCCGCCGCCGGCGGGTTTGCGGCGCC